>DASSIS010000089.1:0-91199 GCA_035691665.1 Gammaproteobacteria bacterium
TCGCGATCTCGACCGAGACCGGCAGCCCGGCGAGCTCCTCGATCCAGTACTTGGCGGTGAGCCCCGCGTAGTAGCTCGTCCCGGCTGCCAGTACCAGGATCCCCTCTGCGTCCCGGAACACTCCGGCCGCCTGCTCGCCGAACAAGGCTGGCGTAAAGCCGTCGTCGATGACCGGCTCGACGGTGTCCGTCAGCGCCTTGGGCTGCTCGTGGATCTCCTTCTGCATGAAGTGCTCGTAGGGACCGAGCTCCATGGCTGTGAGAGAGGCCTGGCTCAGGTATTCCTTCCGGGCCGCGGGTTTGTCCTCCCGGTCCATCACCTTGACGCCGCCACGGCTGAGCTCCACCACGTCCCCGTCCTCGAGGTAGATCACCTTGCGGGTGGACGAGAGGATGGCGGAGACGTCGGAGGCGAGGAAATTCTCCCCCTCCCCCAGGCCCACCAAGAGCGGGCAGCCCATGCGGGCACCGGTGACGACGTCGGGGTTCTTGAGGGAGAGCACGCCGATGGCGTAGGCGCCCACCAACTGGCGCACCGTCTCGCGGGTGGCGCGGAACAGGTCGCCATGCTGCTGGAGATGGTGGTGGATGAGGTGGGCGATGACTTCGGTGTCGGTCTGGGACTCGAACACGTAGCCCAGCTTCTTGAGCCTCGCCCTATGCTCCTCGTGGTTCTCGATGATGCCGTTGTGGACCACGGCGATCTCATCCATGGAGATGTGGGGGTGGGCGTTGGGCTCGGTGACGCCGCCGTGAGTGGCCCAGCGGGTGTGGCCGATGCCGGTGAGGCCGTGCAGCTTGCCGGACTTGGCGCGGCCCGCCATCTCCGCCACCCGGCCGACGCTGCGCACCCGCTTGATGCCGCCGTCCAGCACCGCGATGCCGGCGGAATCGTAGCCCCGGTATTCGAGGCGTTGCAGGCCTTCCACCAGGATGGGTACGACGTCACGCCCCGAAATCGCCCCGACGATACCGCACATTCTATGGAAGCCTTTATTTCTTGGTGGGGCGCGTCCAGCCGGTCTTGGTGACCTGCTTGGACCGGGCGATGGTGAGCTCGCCGGCGGGTGCGTCGCGGTTGATGGTGGAACCCGCAGCGATGTAGGCACCCGGACCGATGGTGACGGGCGCGACCAGGGTGGAGTCGGAGCCGATGAAGGCACCGTCGCCGATGACCGTGGCGTGCTTCGCGGTGCCGTCGTAGTTGCAGGTGATGACGCCGGCGCCGATGTTCACCTCGCTGCCCACCTGGGCGTCGCCCACGTAGGTCAGGTGGTTGGCTTTGCTCTTCCTGCCGAGCCGGCTCTTCTTCACTTCCACGAAGTTGCCCACGTGCACCTCGTCGGCGAGCTCGGTCTCCGGGCGGATGCGGGCGAAGGGCCCGATGCGCACCTTGGCCCCGATCCTGGCCCCGTCCAGCGAGCTGTGGGAGAACACCTCGGTGCCATCGCCGAGCTCGCAATCGCGGATCACGCAGTGGGGGCCGATCTTCACCCGGTCGCCGAGCCTGACCTTACCTTCCAGCACGCAGTTCACGTCTATCTCGCAGTCGCGGCCGAAAGCGAGCTCGCCGCGCAGGTCGAAGCGCCGCGGGTCGCGCAGCATGAGCCCCGCGAGCATCAGCTCGTTGGCGGTGCGCTTGCGCAGCGCTTTCTCGGCGGCGGCGAGCTGCTGCTTGTCGTTGATGCCGCGGGTCTCGTTGTGGTCCTCCGCCAGCACGCCCTCCACCTTCACCCCGTCCGCCACCGCCATGGCGATGACGTCGGTGAGGTAGTACTCCTTCTGGGCGTTCTCGCGGTTCACGTCCTTGAGCCAGCGGCGCAGCCGATCGGCGCTGCAGGCCATGAGGCCGGTGTTGATCTCGTCCACCCAACGCTCGGCGGCGGTGGCGTCCTTCTCCTCCACGATGCGGGTCACGCGCCCGGCGTTGTCGCGCACGATGCGGCCATAACCCTTGGGGTCCGGCACCTTGGCGGTGAGCACCGCGAGCTCGCCGCGGGCCGCGGCGTCGGTGAGGTGCTTTAAGGTCGCGGGCGTGACCAGCGGCACGTCGCCGTAGAGGACGAGCAGCACGTCACTGTCGGAGATCTTGGGCAGGGCCTGCATCACCGCGTGGCCGGTGCCGAGCTGTTCGGCCTGCAGCACCCAGTGCACCGCGAGGTGCCCGTGGGCCGCCTGCACCTGCTCGCCGCCGTGGCCGTAGACCACGTACACCGCGTGCGCGTCGAGCGCGGCGGCGCTGCGCGCCACGTGCTCGAGGATGGTGTAGCCGCCGAGCGGCTGCATCACCTTGGGGAGGTCGGAGTGCATACGCTTGCCCTGGCCGGCG
The DNA here is from genome assembly GCA_035691665.1 of Gammaproteobacteria bacterium. Taxonomy (GTDB): domain Bacteria; phylum Pseudomonadota; class Gammaproteobacteria; order Natronospirales; family REEB76; genus DASUBN01. The sequence continues at coordinate 2,329 of DASSIS010000089.1, forward strand.
GCCAGGATGACGACGCTGAGCGCCATGCGATGCCCTGATGTCATGGGGGAGAGTCGGTATATGATAATTGAAAAGCGGCCCGACGCGCCGCGGGGGATCACCGGATGGAGGATTTCCTGAAGGAACTGCAGGCCTGGCAGCCGTTCTTCATCACGCTGGCCGGGGTCAGCGCCACGCTGGCGGGCCTCTTGTTCGTGGCAGTCTCGTTACAGCCGGCCAAACAGGAGGAAGGCGCCAGGACCAACCTGCGGCGCCTGGCCGAACACACCTTCGCCGATCTGGTACAGGTGCTCTTCATCGGCGTGTTCTTCGCCGTCCCCGGACAGCCGCCGAGCTTCTACGGCATCTCCATGGTGGCGATCACGGGCATGGGGCTGCGGGAGCCGCTGCGGCGCCTGCTGGAGACCTGGCGCGACCGGGATCACGTCACGCACCGGCGGCACTTCATCAACCGCCTGGGTCTCTCGCTCGTCGGTCGCGCCCTGCTGTGCGTGGGCGGCATCAGCCTCATCTTGTCCCACGCCACCGCCGCCCAGATCGAAGACGCCATGAGTTACGTGTGCTCCGGCAGCGTGGTGCTGCTCATCGCGGCCATGCGCAACGCCTGGTTCCTGATGCTGCAGGAGATGAGCTGAAAAGAGAAAGGCCGACAGAGTCGGCCTTTTACCTTTTCACTGATCGGCGTGGTGTTTAGCGACCGGACTTCTTCCGGATCTGGTCCAGGGCCTTGAGGCGCGCCACGGCCTCGACGAGCTCGGCCTGGGCCCGGGCCACGTCCATCTCACCCGACTGGTTGGCGAGCGCTTCCTCGGCGCGGCGCTTGGCCTCCTGGGCCGCGGCCTCGTCGATGTCGGCGGCGCGTTGCGCCGTGTCCGACAGCACCGTGACCATGTGCGGCTGGATCTCGAGGATGCCGCCGGAGACGTAGAACACCGACTCCTCACCGCCGGTCTGCACGCGCACGGTACCTGGCTTCAGGCGCGTGAGCAGTGGCGCGTGGCGCGGCGTGATGCCGAGCTCGCCCATCTCCGCCGGCGCGAACACCATCTCGGCGTCGCCCGAGAAGATCTCGCGCTCGGCGCTCACGATGTCGACATGGAAGGTGGTGCTCATCGTGCTGCGCCTTAGATGGTCTTGGCCTTCTCGACGGCTTCCTCGATGGTGCCGACCATGTAGAACGCCTGCTCGGGCAGGTGGTCGTACTCGCCGGCCACGATGCCCTTGAAGGCGCGGATGGTGTCCTTAAGGGACACGTACTTGCCCGGGCTGCCGGTGAACACTTCGGCCACGGTGAACGGCTGCGACAGGAAGCGCTGGATCTTGCGCGCGCGGTACACGGACTGCTTGTCCTCTTCGGACAGCTCGTCCATGCCGAGGATCGCGATGATGTCCTTGAGCTCCTTGTAGCGCTGCAGCACGGCCTGCACGCTGCGGGCCACGTCGTAGTGCTCCTGGCCGATGACGTTCGGATCCACCTGGCGGGAGGTAGAGTCGAGCGGATCCACGGCCGGGTAGATGCCGAGCGCCGCGATGTCGCGGGACAGCACCACGGTGGCGTCGAGGTGCGCGAAGGTGGTGGCGGGCGACGGGTCGGTGAGGTCGTCCGCAGGCACGTACACCGCCTGGATGGAGGTGATGGAGCCCTTCTTGGTGGAGGTGATGCGCTCCTGCAGCACGCCCATCTCCTCGGCCAGGGTCGGCTGGTAGCCCACCGCCGATGGCATGCGGCCGAGCAGCGCGGACACTTCGGTGCCGGCCAGGGTGTAACGGTAGATGTTGTCGATGAACAAGAGCACGTCGCGGCCCTCATCGCGGAAGTACTCGGCCATGGTGAGGCCGGTGAGCGCCACACGCAGGCGGTTGCCCGGCGGCTCGTTCATCTGGCCGTACACCATCGCCACCTTGGACTTGTTGAGGTCCTTCAGGTCGATGACGCCGGCTTCCGCCATCTCGTGGTAGAAGTCGTTGCCTTCGCGGGTGCGCTCGCCCACGCCCGCGAACACCGAGAGGCCCGAGTGTTCGGTGGCGATGTTGTTGATGAGCTCCATCATGTTCACGGTCTTGCCCACGCCGGCGCCGCCGAACAGGCCCACCTTGCCGCCCTTGGCGAAGGGGCATAGCAGGTCGATCACCTTGATGCCGGTCTCGAGCAGGTCCGTGGAGCCGGACTGCTCTTCATAGGAGGGCGCCTTGCGGTGGATAGCCCACTGGGCCTCGGACTTCACCGGGCCGCGCTCGTCCACCGGCGTGCCCAGCACGTCCATGATGCGGCCGAGGGTGGCCTGGCCGACCGGCACCGAGATCGGCGCGCCGGTGTTCTTCACGGCGAGGCCGCGCTTCAGGCCCTCGGAGGCGCCCATGGCGATGCAGCGCACCACGCCGTCGCCGAGCTGCTGCTGCACCTCGAGCGTGAGGCTGCCGTCGTCGAGCTTGAGCGCGTCGTAGACGCTCGGGATGGCGTCACGCGGGAACTCCGCGTCGACCACCGCGCCGATGACTTGAACGATCTTTCCAGAGCTCATGATGTGATCCTCGATGCCGATTCTTTGAAGTGCTTTCGATTCTTAGCCGATGGCGGCCGCGCCGCCCACGATCTCGGACAGTTCCTTGGTGATACCGGCCTGCCGCGCCTTGTTGTAGACGAGCTGCAGGTCGTTGATGATCTCGCCGGCGTTGTCGGAGGCCGACTTCATGGCCACCATGCGCGCCGCCTGCTCGCAGGCCGCATTCTCGACCGCGCCCTGGTACACCTGCGACTCCACGTAGCGCACCAACACGCTGCTCAGCAACTCGCGCGCCTCGGGCTCGTACAGGTAGTCCCAGTGCTCCGCCAGCTGCTCGTCCTCGATGGCCTCGGTCGGCAGGAGCTGCGACACGGTGGGCTTCTGGGTCATGGTGTTCACGAAAACGTTGTTCACCACGAACAACCGGTCGATCTTGCCCTCGGTGTAGGCGTCGAGCATCACCTTGACGGTGCCGATGAGGTCGTCCAGGTGCGGCGTGTCGCCGAGGTGCGTCGTCTGGCCCAGCACCTTGCCGCCGAAGCGGCGGAAGAAGCTCACGGCCTTGGCGCCGACGATGCAGAAGTCCACCTCCACACCCTTCTCGCGCCAACCCTTCACCGCCGCCACCGCGGCCTTGAACAGGTTGACGTTGAGGCCGCCGCACATGCCGCGGTCGGTGGAGATCACGATCATGCCGACGCGCTTCACCTCGCGCTCCACCATGAAGGGATGGCGGTACTCGGGGTTGGCATGGGCCAGATGGCCGATCACCTTGCGCATGCGCTCGGCATAGGGGCGTGACGCCGCCATGCGCTGCTGCACCTTGCGCATCTTGCTCGCCGCGACCATCTCCATGGCCTTGGTGATCTTCTGGGTGCTCCGGATGCTCTTGATCTGCGTCCGGATCTCTTTCGGGCTTGCCATCGTTGTCTTCCGATGCCGTTCCGGGTTAGACCTGGGTCTTCTTGAAGTCTTCAACAGCCTTCTTCAGGCCTGCCTCGATGTCCTTGTCGTAATCGCCGGTCGAGTTGATCTTGTCGCGCAGCGAGGCGAACTTGGCGGCGAAGTAGCTGTGCATGGCGGCCTCGAAGGCCACCACCTTATTCACTTCCACGTCGTCCAGATAGCCCTCGTTGGCGGCATACAGGGACAGCGCCATGTCGGCGATCGACAGCGGCGAGTACTGCTTCTGCTTCATCAGTTCCACGACGCGGCGGCCGCGGTCGAGCTGCTTGCGGGTGGCTTCGTCCAGGTCGGAGGCGAACTGCGCGAAGGCCGCGAGCTCGCGGAACTGGGCCAGCGCCAGGCGCACGCCGCCGCCGAGCTTCTTGATGACCTTGGTCTGGGCCGCGCCGCCGACTCGGGACACCGAGATGCCGGCGTTGATGGCCGGGCGGATGCCGGAGTTGAACAGGTCGGTCTCCAGGAAGATCTGGCCGTCGGTGATGGAGATCACGTTGGTCGGCACGAACGCGGACACGTCGCCGGCCTGGGTCTCGATGATGGGCAGCGCGGTCAGGGAACCGGTCTTGCCCTTCACCTCGCCCTTGGTGAACTTCTCCACGTACTCTGCGTTCACGCGCGCGGCGCGCTCGAGCAGGCGGGAGTGCAGGTAGAACACGTCGCCCGGGTAAGCTTCGCGGCCCGGCGGGCGGCGCAGCAACAGCGACACCTGGCGATAGGCCCAGGCCTGCTTGGTGAGGTCGTCATAGATGATGAGCGCGTCCATGCCGCGGTCGCGGAAGTACTCGCCCATGGAGCAACCTGCGTAGGGCGCGATGTACTGCATGGCCGCGGACTCGGAGGCCGAGGCCGCCACCACGACGGTGTAGGCCATGGCGCCGGCTTCCTCGAGCTTGCGCACCACGTTGGCGATGGACGAGTTCTTCTGGCCGATGGCCACGTAGATGCAGAACAGGTCCTTGCCTTTCTGGTTGATGATGGTGTCCACCGCCACGGCGGTCTTGCCGGTCTGGCGGTCGCCGATGATCAGCTCGCGCTGGCCACGGCCGACCGGCACCATCGCGTCGATGGCCTTGAGGCCGGTCTGCACCGGCTGGCCCACGGACTTGCGCGCGATCACGCCCGGCGCCACCTTCTCGATGGGCGAGCTGAGTTTGGCGTTGATGGCGCCCTTGCCGTCGATGGGCTCGCCGAGCGAGTTCACCACGCGGCCCAGGAGTTCCTTGCCGACCGGCACTTCCAAGATGCGGCCCGTGGTCTTCACGGTGTCGCCCTCGCGGATGTGCTTGTAGTCGCCCAGGATCACGGCGCCGACCGAGTCACGCTCGAGGTTCAAGGCCATGCCGAAGGTCTGCCTATTACCCGAGGGGGGGAACTCGAGCATCTCGCCGTACTGCGCGGCATGCAGGCCGTGCACGCGGACGATGCCGTCCGTCACGCTCACCACGGTGCCCACGTTGCGGGCCTCGGCTTCGGCATCGAACTTCTCGATGCGTTGCTTGATGAGCTGGCTGATTTCCGAAGGATTGAGTTGCATGGTCGGACCCTCGAAGTCCTGATTTCAGTTGATTAGTGTGTCAACTCGGCGGCCAGCCGCCCGAGCTTCTCGCGCACGGAACCGTCGATGACGAGGTCGCCGGCGCGGATCACGGCGCCGCCGATGAGCGTCTTGTCCTGGACGTACTTGAGCGTGATCTTGCGGCCGAGCTTCTTGTGCAGCGCCTCGCCGATGAGCTTCTGCTCGGCGGCGTCCACCGGCATGGCGGCGCGCAGTTCCACGTCGAGCGTGTTCTCCGCCTCGGCGCGCAGGCGCTCGAAGTCGGCGGCGATCTCGGGCAGCAGCGCCAGGCGGCGGTTCTCAGCGAGCAGGCCCACGAAGTTACGGCCCTGCTGGTCGAGCTTCTGCCCAGCCTTGGCGGTGAGCTCGGCGAAGATCTCGGCGCGCACCGGCGCGGAGGCTTTCGGGCTCGTGAGCAGCGCTTGCACGCCGGCGTCGGCGCAGAACCCCGCCAGCGCGGCGAGGGCCTTGCTCCAGCCGTCGAGCGCGCCCTGGTCGCGGGCGAGCTCGAAGACCGCCTTGGCGTAGGGACGTGCGAGTGTGCTGTTCTCGGCCATGGCCTTCCCTTAGTGGATCTGTCCGGCGAGCTCGTCGAGCAGGGCCTTGTGGGCCTTGGCGTCGATCTCGCGCTCGATGATGCGCTCGGCCGCGGCGAGGGCCACCTTGGCGACCTCGGCGCGCAGCGCGTCCTTGGCGCGGTTCAGCTCCTGCTGGATCTCCGCCTTGGCGGCTTCCACCTGGCGCTGGCGCTCCACCTGGGATTGCTTGCGCGCGTCCTCCAGGAGCTGCGCGGCCTGCTGGTTGGCGATGTTCACCGCGTCGGCCGCCTTGGCGCGGGCGTCGCGCAGGATGCCGCCGGCCTGGTCATGGGCCTGGGACAGCTCCTGCTTGGCGCGCTCGGCGTCGGCGATGCCGTCGGCGATCTTCTTGGCGCGCTCGTCCATGGCCTTGAGCAGCGGCGGCCACACCCATTTCATCACCGCCCACACGAACAGGGCGAAGGCGAACATCTCGGCTATCAGCGAAGCGTTCAGGTTCACGTGCGTGATCCTCGGTGGAGGTCAGTGGCTCAGTGCGCGCCCGCGGCCTTGGCGGCGGCGGAAGCCACGGCGCCCAGGAACGGGTTGCTGAACACGAAGAACAGCGCGAAACCGATGCCGATCATGGCCACGGCGTCGAGCAGGCCGGCCACCAGGAACATTCGGCCCATGAGCATGCCGCCGAGCTCGGGCTGGCGGGCGCAACCTTCCAGGAACTTGCCGCCCAGGATGCCGAAGCCGATGGCGGTGCCGAAGGCGCCCATGCCGAAGATCAGGCACACGCCGAGAGCGGTGAGGCCCTGGATGTTGGCGATGGAAGTGACGATGTCCATGAAAATCTCCTTACAAGAAATCGCAGTGGTTAGTGGGAATGGGAATCGTGGACGGTGTGCGCCATGCTGAGGTACACGACGCTCAGCATCATGAAGACGAACGCTTGGATGGTGATCACTAGCAGGTGGAACGCGGTCCACACGAAGGACAGCGGCCACTGGCCCCAGGCGGGCAGCATGGCGATGAGGATGAACAGGATCTCGCCCGCGAACATGTTACCGAAGAGTCGCAGCGACAGCGACAAGGGCTTGGAGATCGTCTCGACGATGTTCATCAGGACGTTGAACGGGGCCAGTATGATCTTGACCGCCAGGTTGGGCCCTTCGAAGGGATGGGTCACGAATTCCTTGGCGTAGCCGAAGGCACCCTTCTTGGTGAAGCTATACCACAGCGTCAGCACGAACACGCCGAGCGACAGGCCGAAGGTCATGTTCATGTCGTTGGTGGGCACTACCTTGAGGTAGACGTGCTCCGGATCCGCACCGAAGACGTGGGCGCCGATGGACTGGGCGATGCGCGGCAGGAGGTCCACCGGCAGCATGTCCATGAAATTCATGGCCCAGATCCACAGGAAGATGGTGACAGCGAGCGGCGCGATCACGGGATTGTCGAACAGGAAGATCTGCTTGACGTTGTCGTGGATGGTGGTGAGCACCATCTCCACCGCGGTCTGCCAGCGCCCCGGCGCGGTGACGGAGGCGCGGCGCACGGTGAAGAACATGGTGAAGAACAGGATGACGCCGAGGCCCACGGAGAACAGCAGCGTGTCCACGTTGAGCGACCAGAAACCCTCGCCCACCGTCCAATAGCTGAGGTGGTGATGGATGTACTGGTCCGGAGTGATGGTCGCCGTCTCGCTCATCTCGCCTGTCCGATGCTGCTAGTAATGAACCCGACCCAATAGGCCGCGAAGCCGGCCAGGTATCCCAATATCAGCGGCAGGAACGCCGCCTTCATCACCACGATGGCCACCGCGAACAAGAACGCCGTGGCCGCGAACTTCAGGGCTTCGCCGAGCACGAGCCGCCCGAGGAAGCGTTTCGGATCCCGCTCTTCGGCACCACCGTACACCCTGAGGGTGACGACGAACTGCGCCAGGGCGGCGATGACCCCGCCCGTGAGGGCCGCGATACCCGCCGACCGGCCGCCGGCCAGGAGGCCCAAGACTCCAGCCAGGAGCGCTGCCAGGGACTGCCAACCCACCACCCGGAACGCCGTGCGGCGTGCTTCTGCCAGGTAGCCCGTGTCCACGCTTAGGTCCCCAAGGCGGTCGGGGCAAGAAAAAAGCCACTGCGTTGCCGGGTGGCTCTGGTCGAAACCCCAATAAGCTAAAGAGCCCGCTATTTTAGCGGGCTGGGCGGGCTACTTCAATGAAAAAGATGGGGAAAGAAGCTAGAAACCGCCTGAGGTTCTAGCGGATATGCGCCAGGATGCCGTCCAGCTCATCCAGGCTCGTATAGTGGATCACGAGCTTGCCCTTGCCCTTGCCCTTCTGCTCCACCTGGACCTTGGCCCCGAGCTTCTCCGTGAGCTGGCGCTCCAGGCGGCTCACGTCCGGGTCGGCCCGTTGCTCCTTGCGGCTGCCGGGGGCGCCCTGGAGCTCCTGGAGGCGGCGGCGCACCAGGAGCTCGGTGTCGCGCACCGAGAGGCCCTTGTCCACCACCCGCCGCGCAGCGTCGGTCTGGGCCGGGCCCTTGAGGGCCAGGAGCGCCCGGGCATGGCCCATCTCGATGGCGCCGTTGCGGACCATGTCCTGCACGTCGCGGCTGAGTTCCAGGAGCCGCAGCAGGTTCGTGACCGCGGCCCGGGAACGGCTCACCGCCTCGGCCGCCTGCTGGTGGGTCATCTCGAACTCGCTGATGAGGCGCTGCATGGCCTCGGCCTCCTCGAGCGGGTTGAGGTCGGCGCGCTGGATGTTCTCGATGAGCGCCATGGCGATGGCGGTGCGGTCCGGCACGTCGCGCACCACGGCGGGCACGGCGTCCAGGCCCGCCATCTGCGCCGCGCGCCAGCGGCGCTCGCCGGCGATGATCTCGTAGCGGTCGCCGCCGATGGGGCGCACCACGATGGGCTGCACGATACCCTGCTTCTTGATGGAGTCGGCGAGGTCCTTCAAGGCCTCCTCGCGCATGTCGCGCCGCGGCTGGTACTTGCCGCGCTGCACCATGTGCACAGGCAGCTTGCGCAGCTCGCCGCCGGATTCGCCCGCGGCGACCACGGCATCCAATGCCGCGCCGCCCAGGAGGGCGTCGAGTCCGCGGCCTAGGCCTTTACGTTTGGCTGATGACAAGCTGAAAGATCTCCCTCGAAGCGCTGGGCATTTTAGCAGCAACCGGTGCCGCCGCGCCCTCTCGCTTGTTTATCGGGGCTCAGGCGGCGCCGGCCGGCTGCTTCTCGCCGCGCCGCAGCATCTCGCCGGCGAGGGCGAGGTAAGCCAGGGCGCCGCGGGAGGTGGAGTCGTGCTTCAGGGCCGGGAGCCCGAAGCTCGGGGCCTCGGCCAGGCGCACGTTGCGCGGGATCAGGGTGCGGTAGACCTTGTCGCCGAAATGCATGATGAGCTGGGCCGAGACCTCGTTGGCGAGGTTGTTGCGCGGGTCGAACATGGTGCGCAGCAGGCCTTCGATCTCGAGCTTGGGGTTCACGGTCTGCTTGAGGCGCTCCACCGTGGCCACCAGGGCAGACAGGCCCTCGAGCGCGTAGTACTCGCACTGCATTGGGATGAACACGCCGTCGGCGGCGGTGAGCGCGTTGAGGGTGAGCATGTTGAGGGATGGCGGGCAGTCGATGAGGATGTAATCGTAGTCGCCGCGCACCTCCAGCAGCGCATCCCTGAGGCGCCCTTCGCGCTTGTCGGTGGTGAGCAGGCTCACTTCGGCGGCGGTGAGGTCGCCGTTGCCCGGGAGCAGGTCGAAGCCCGCGGACTCGACTTTGACGATGGCTTCTGAGGCCTTGGCCTCGCCCATCAGCACCTCGCAGGAGCCGGCCTCGATCTCGTGCTTGTTGACGCCGCTGCCCATGGTGGCATTGCCCTGAGGGTCCATGTCCACCAGCAGCACGCGGCGCTTGGTGGCGGCGAGGGACGCAGCCAGGTTGATGGCCGTGGTGGTCTTGCCCACCCCGCCCTTCTGGTTCGTGACCGCCAAGACTCTGCTCATAGCTTCTCGATCTCTACTAGGCAGCGCTCGGCATCGAGGCCCGGCACCTGCAAGGGATGGACGTCGAGGACACGGAAACCCAGGGGCAGGCCCTTGAGCTCGTCTTCCGGGTAAGCACCCTTCATGGCCAGGAGCCTGCCGCCGGCGGTGCAGCCGTGGCCCGCGAGCTTGAGGAAATCCCCCAGGGAGGCGAAGGCGCGGCTTAGCACGGTAGCAAACGGTTCCACCGGGCGGTAGCCCTCGGCCCGGGCCTGCACCACCTCCACGTTGCGGAGCTTGAGGCTGGCTGCGGCCTGGACCATGAAACGGGTCTTCTTGCCATTGCTGTCCAGCAGGGTGAAGCGGGTATCCGGCAGGACGATGGCGAGCGGGATGCCCGGCAAACCCGCCCCGGCACCCACGTCCTGCACCGGGCCGCGGGTCACATAGGGCAGCACCGCCAGGCTATCCAGCAGGTGCTTCACCACCATCTCCGCCGGGTCGCGCACTGCCGTGAGGTTATAGGCCTGGTTCCAGCGCATGAGGAGTTCTACGAACTCGAGCAGCCGCACCTCGCTTTCAGCAGGCAGGTCGACCTTGAGGGCCGCGAGGCCGGGCGCGAGACCCGCCCGCCAATCGGCGGGGCTCATGGGCGGAGGTCCGTGTGGAGGCGGCACATCTTCATGCCGCGCACACTAGCACCGAACCGCGCTTTCCGGGCTGACGGGGCCGGCTCTCTATTTGGAAGCAGTCTTCAACCGGAGCGGCGGGTGCCGGGCAACAGGCCCCGGTGTGTCCCGAAGCCGGCCATGAGCGCCGCTGCCAGGAGCGCGGCCAGGTCCAGGTCGCGGATGAGGCCGAGGTGGGACTGGGCGAAATCGTTGGCGGACTGGATCATGGCCTGCTGGTCCGTATGGGACGTGGCGCTGGCCACCACGTAGAGGGCGATGCCGAGTTGCACCAGCAGCAGCAAGGCGAAGGCCAAGACCAGGAACCAGAAGCCGCCGACCAGCGCACGCCGCACGGCCGGGACCTAGTAGCGCCCCACGGGCGGCGGCACCACCCGCATGACCTCTTCGACGGTGGTCACGCCCTCCGCCACCTTCTGGGCACCGCGCAGGCGCAGCGGCTTCATGCCGTCGCGGATGGCCGCTTCGCGCAGCGCGTCCATGTCGAAGCGCTCGGTGATGAGGCCCTTGAGCTTGGGGGTGAAGGTCAGCATCTCGTAGATGCCGACGCGGCCGCGGTAGCCGGTGTTGCGGCACTCGAGGCAGCCCACCGCGTGGTAGACCTGGCGCGGCTTCTGGGCCTTCCAGGGGGCCACCAGGGAATCCCATTCCTCGTCGCTCAACTCCCCTGCTTTCTTGCAATGGGGGCAGAGGGTGCGCACCAGGCGCTGGGCGATGACGCCGAGCAGCGTCGATTGCAGCAGGAAGGGCTGCAGATCCAGGTCTAGGAGCCGGCTCACGGAAGCCGGTGCGTCGTTGGTGTGCAGGGTCGAGAGCACCAAGTGGCCCGTGAGCGCCGCCTGCACCGCCATCTCGGCAGTCTCGGCGTCGCGGATCTCGCCCACCATGATGATGTCCGGGTCCTGGCGCAGCAGCGTGCGCACGCCGGAGGCGAAGGTGAGGTCGATATTGGCCTGCACCTGCATCTGGTTGAAGGCCGGCTCCACGAGCTCGATGGGGTCCTCCACCGTGCAGACGTTCACCTCGGGCTTGGCCAGCTGCTTCAGCGTGGAGTAGAGCGTGGTGGTCTTGCCCGAACCCGTGGGTCCGGTCACCAGGATGATGCCATGGGGGTTCTCGATCATCGCCCCCCACAGCCGCTCGTCGGTCTCGGCGAAGCCCAGGGCGCGGAAGTCCTTGAGCAGCACCATGGGATCGAAGATGCGCATCACCAGCTTCTCGCCGAAGGCGGTGGGCATGGTGGACAGGCGCAGCTCCACCTCCTGGCCCTGCGGGTTGCGGGTCTTGATGCGGCCGTCCTGCGGGCGGCGCTTCTCGGCGATGTCCATGCGCGCCAGGATCTTGATGCGGCTCGTGACCGGCGCTAGCACCGCGCCCGGCAACTGGTAGACCTGCTGCATCACGCCGTCGATGCGGAAGCGGATGATACCCTGCTCGCGGCGCGGCTCCACATGGATGTCGCTGGCGCGCTGGTCGAAGGCGTACTGCAGCAGCCACTCCACTATGCTGACCACGTGCTGGTCGTTGACGTCGAGCTTGCCGCTCTTGCCGAGCTCGACCAGCTGCTCCAGGTTCTGGATGCCGCCGGCGGCGGGCATGCCCTCGTTCTGCTTCTCCGCGCCCAGTACCGAGCGGGAGATGGAATAGAACTCCACCAGGTACCGGGCGATGTCCTCCGGGTTGGCGAACACCCGGTTGATCTTCTTCTTCTGGACCTGGGAGATCTCCCGTTCCCACTCGTATTCGTAGGGTTCGGCGGTGGCGAAGGTGATCTCCTGGCGCGAGACCTCCACCGGCAGCACGTTGTACCGCGAGGCGTAGGGCAGCGACACCACCGAGGTGATGCGCTGCACGTCGAGCTTGAGGGGGTCGATGCGGAAATACAGCAGGTCGCAGCGGGCCGCGAGCCAGATGCTGAGGGACTCCACCGTGAGCGGCGCATGTGGCGACCGCGCGTCGGTCCAGCCGCGCTTGCCCAGGATGGCGATGGGATGCTGGTTCTTGTAGGCGCCGCGTTCGGCGAGGCCCGAGAGCAGCTCGACCTTGTCTCGGCCGATCACTCCGTCCGCCTGCATCCAGGCCAGCACTTCCTGCAGTGTGAGCTTGTGCTCGGCGATTTTGCGTGGTTCGCGGGCGCTGTGCATGGCCAAAGTGTAGCAATAAGGGGCGTCGTGGGCTCCCAATGAATAAGATTCCTGGGGAAAGGCTTTTATTCCGCATTATTCCTGCGATATTCCCGTTCCACGGCCCTTCCTATTCCTGCGGAGCTCGCCCAGACTTGCGACATCCGAAACGGGTGACCGAGGTGCCCCCATGTCATTCAACGAGAATCTGCGCACGCTACGTCTGGCCCGCGGCTTCACCCAGCCTGCGCTGGCGGAGAAGGCCGCCATCGAGCAGTCCTATCTCTCCAAGCTGGAGAACGGCCGCTCCAAACCCTCCGAGGACGTGCTCGCGCGCCTCGCCCAGGCACTGGAGGTGAAGGCCGAAGCGCTGCTGCAAAACGGCGACGAGGCGGCGGAACGTAGCCGCCGCTGGCGCCTCGGCCTGGTGGCGGCGGGCACGCTCATGGCGCTGGCTGCTGCGTTCTTCTTCGGGCGCGTCACCGCCATGTACCCGCTCAGCGTGGGCGAGGTCATACGCGGCGCAGATGCCTCCGAGAACCTCCCCCGGGACGTCATGGCCCTGGCGCCGCGTGACGTGGAGGTGATCATGATCACCCGCAACGGCCGGGGAGACCGGCTGTCCATCGACGGGCGCGCGGCGGATCCCGCTTCGGTGCAGGCCTACATGCAGGCCATCCATCGCAGCTACGGCGGCACCTTCCCCTCCATCCATGTATCGCCGGATGCAGCGGACGGCACGCACGCCTTCCAGCTCGAGTACCAGATGCGCGCCGGGAGCCCGCCGGCGGATTAGAGCAGCTTGCCGGGGTCGCTCAAGGCCAGCGGCACGGCTTTCCGGGTCTTGATGTCCACTGTCACGATCCGGTCGTGGTCGGTGTCAGCCACGTACAGGGTGTCGCCGGTGAAGCTCAGGCCCCCCGGCTCGTCGAAGGTATCGCCACCGATCAAGGTGCTCACGGTGCGCCGGTGAGGATCCAGCACCTTGATCTTGCTGTTGTAGGTATCGGCTATATAGATGAGGCCGGCATGCCAGGCGACGCCCAAATCATGCTGCAAGCGCACCTCATCTCCCGAGCCGTCCACATCGCCGAAGTCGAAGAGGCCGGTGCCCACGAGTGTGTGCACCCGGGCCAGGGTGCCGCTGAAATCTACGGCCCGCACCGCGCTCGCCTCCGGATCGGCGGTGTAGAGCATGCTGCCGTCGGTGGTGAGGCCGCTAGGCTGGGCGAAGGAGGCGTCCGCCAGCTCACCGTCATCGATGCCCTCGGCCCCGGAGCCGGCGAAGTGACGGATCTCTTGCTTCGCGGGGTCGTAGACCCAGAGCTGGTGCTGACCGGCCATGGCGATGTAGACCAAGCCGTCATGGTAGAGCAGGTCCCAGGGCGTATTGAGCTCCGCCCGGGCGGCCGGTTCGTCACCGTCATCCATATAAGTCTGCTTGCCGTCACCCGCCACGGTGACCACACTGCCCTCCCTCAGGTCCACGCGGCGCAACGCATTGTTGTCCGTATCCGCCACGTAGAGCGTGTCCGCGTCGGCGAGCGTCAGCCCCTGGGGATAATGGAACTCAGCCTGGGCCGCGGCACCGTCCTTCAGTCCCGGCTTGCCGTCACCGATCACCGAGAGCACCTTGCCCTCGAGCGTGGTGACCACGATGCGGTTGTGGTTGGAATCGGCGATGAAGAGCCGGCCGCCCTTCGCATCCGCCAACACCTTGCCGGGATAGAGCAGCTCACTCTTGGGCATCTTCTCCGCCAGGCCCGCGAACCAGAGGGGTTTGGCGTTCAACTCGTGGCGCGCGGAGAACTCCTGAGTGAGGGTGCCGATCACCTTGTCCAGGAGCGCGTAGTGCCCTTCGCCCGACACCTGCCCCACCACGTTGCCGGCCGGGTCGATGAGCGTGAGCGTGGGCCAGCCGGTGGCGCCGTATTCGTTCCAGATCTGCATGTCGTGGTCGTTCACCACGGGATGCGTGAGCCCGTAGCGCTGCACGATGGCGGCGATATGCGTTGTCTTACCCTCGGTGGCGAACTTGGCGGAATGCACGCCGATGATCGCCAGGCTGTCGGGGTACTTGGCCTCGAGCTTCTCGAGGTCCGGGATCACGTGGAAGCAGTTCACGCAGCCGTAGGTCCAGAAATCCAGCAACACCACCTTGCCCTTGAGCTCCGCCAGGGTCACGGGCTTGCCGCCGGTGTTGATCCAATCGAGGCCCGTGGGGAACGCCGGCGCCGCCTCCTTCCCGAAGAAAGTGTTGGGCACTTCCGAAGCCGCCACCAGCGAGAGCGGCGAAGCTGGGCCGAACCAGCGCAAGCCGGCCAGCGCGCCGCCCAAGAGCAGCAGGCCCAATACGGCCAGGGTGGTGGAACGGGCGATGTGCATGAGGTATCTCACTCGGGTGCTCTTGAGAGGGCTAAGGGTCGATGTGATTCAAGACCCTGGGAGTCGCCGGATTATTTCGCCTCGGCGCGCGTCCTGAAGATCAGGCTGCAGCAGGTGACGCCGCCCTCGGCCTTCTCGGTCTCGGACATGTCCACCGTCACCACCGGCACGCGCCGCCCCGCGAGACGCTCCCGGGTACGGGGGAAGGAACTCGGATAGATCACGCCCCCGGGCAGCCACACGGCGTTGGCCGCATGCGGCTCAGCCGGATCCACCTCCAGGAAATCCACCTCATGGAAGGCACGCCGATCCACCCAGGCGGGGTTGATGAGCAAGAGCCCGGGCGCCACCTGGGTCACGGCGGTCTTGAGGTGCAGGCAACCGCGGGTCTCCACCGGCACCACCTCGTATCCATAGGCTGCCGTCGCCGCCGCGAGCTGGCCGATGCCTTCTCGGTCGCTGCGCGCCGACCGACCCACGTAGAGTGTGTGCCCGACCCGCAACACATCGCCGCCGTCCAGCGTGCCCGGCGTCTCGATGGTGACGAGTTCGCGATACCCGATAAGCGCGCGGGCCATGGACTCGGTCTCGACGCGGCGCGACTCGGCGCCCGGGCGGGTGATGACCGCGATCTCGTCCAGCACCACCGCAGTGTCTTCCACGAACACCGAGTCCGCCTGCTCCGAGAGCTCCGGCAGGGCCACGACACGGCAGCCCAGGGTCTCGAGGGCTTCCCGGTAGGCGCGGTGCTGGCGGCGGGCCAGGTCCACGTCGATGGGGGTGCGCGGCAGGTAGGAGAGCTCGCAACGCTCGAGGGCGGCGCTCACCTCCCGGGTGACGGCGATCTGCAATCTATCCTCCTGATCCTGTGAATTTTCCTGTCCCAAATATGTCTTTTTTAGTAGCATCAGGCAAACCGCGCCGCTTGAGCGCCCATACGACAGACACTCCCAGGGGTATCAGAATGGCCACCGCCACCACGGCAGACCGTCGCAGCTTAGGACTCGCCACCACCACCTCCATCGTGCTCGGCAACATGGTCGGCTCCGGCGTCTTCCTGCTCCCCGCCACCATGGCGGTGTTCGGCGTCTACAGCCTGTGGGGTTGGTGCGTGAGCACCGTCGGCGCCCTGCTGCTCGCCTGGGTGTTCAGCAACCTCTCGCGGCGCCTGCCCAAGGCTGGCGGCCCCTACGCCTATCCGCGCGAGGCCTTCGGCGACTTCGCCGGTTTTCAGGTCGCCTGGATCTACTGGCTCAGCATCGTGGGCACGAACGCTTCCATTGCCGTCGCCTTCACGAGCTACCTGGGATTCTTCGTACCGGTACTTTCTTCGAACCCATGGTACGGCGCGCTGTCAGCGTTGGCGGCTGGGTGGGTGCTCACGGGCATCAACATCCTGGGCGTACGCGCTGCCGGCCGCTTGCAGCTCGTGACCGTGATCCTCAAGCTCACGCCGCTCGTGGCCTTGGGCGTGTTCGGACTGTTCCACTTCGATCTTCACATCCTCATGTCCGGCCACCCGGCGGTGGGCGCCGGCTCAGCCATCAACCAGTCGGCGGCGCTGGCCATGTGGGCCTTCCTGGGCCTGGAGTGCGCCACGGTGCCCGCGGACCACGTGAAGGACCCGGAGAAGACCATCCCCCGCGCCACCATGCTCGGCACCATCATCGCCGGTGTGTTCTATATTGTCTGCACCACCGTGGTCATGGGCATCATCCCCGCCGACGTGCTGGCCAAGTCCGGCGCACCCTTCGCCGATGCCGCCAAGCTCCTGTGGGGCAACTGGGCGGGCAGCATCATCGCTATCACCGCTATCATCTCCTGCTTCGGTGCGCTGAACGGCTGGATCCTCATGCAGGGCCAGCTGCCCCAGGCGGTGGCTAACAACGGGCTCTTCCCTAAAGTGCTCGCGAAAGAATCTCGTTTTGGCACGCCCATGGTTGCATTAGTTGTGTCCAGCGTGCTCGCCAGCGTGCTGGTGCTGATGAGCAAGGGCGGCAGCGCCATAGGTGGTGGAACCGGCAATACGCTCATCCAGATGTTCACCGATTTGATACTCATCACTACCTTCTTCACCCTCGTGCCCTACATGCTGTGCGCCCTGGCGGAGATCGTGCTATCGCGCAAGCAGAAGCGCGCCAGCAACCTCAGGCTGCGCGACGTCCGCTTCGCCATGGGAGGCTTCGTGTTCGGCTTGTGGGCCTGCTACGGCACGGGTGAGGATTCGCTGTTCTACGGCACGCTGCTGCTGCTCGCGGGCCTGCCCATCTACGTGTGGCAGACGCGCCTCGCCAAATAACCGTGCCGGGGAACGTTCAGCCGCTCTCGGCCGCGCTGCGATAGTCGGCGCGGATCAATTCCTGGAAGTGGTGCACGCCAGACTCGCGCTTGGGTGAGAGACGCCCGGCGCGATAGGAGCCGGACTCGAGACCTAGCTGCACCCGCTCGCAGATGCCGATGTCTTCCTGCTGCACCTCGTCGCTGAAACTCAGGTCCTCGGCGATCATCTTCCGGGCCGCCGCCGACTCCGGGTCGCTGTAGTAATAGTCGAACAGCACCCGGCAGCACCCGCCTGCACCCGGCACCACCAGGTTGGTCTGCAGCCGCCCCGGCAGGATGTTCAGCATCATGTTGGGGTAGATGAAATAATAGTGCGCTTCGCCGGCGGCGTAAGGCCCCTGGCTCTCATCCAGCGGACTCTGCTGCCAGGAATACCGCTCCGCCAGGTTCGTGGTGTACTGCCGGTAATCCAGCAGCTTGTTCAGGCCTGGATGCACATGGGGCAGATGGTAGCCCTCCAGGTAGTTGTCCACGTAAGCCTTCCAGTTGCACGCCACCTCGTAGCTCACCCGGGAGTGATAGCGGTAATCCTGCAGCGCGAGGGGCCGGATGCGCTCGCGGATGCCGCCGAGGAGCGCTTCCAGTCCAGCCGCCGGCGCCTTGAGCGCCGCGAACACGAGACCCTCCCACTCCGCCACCTGGATACCCTCCAGGTGGATGCAACTCATGTCGAAATCCTGAGCTTCCTTCATCTCATGGGCGGCGCGCAGCTGCCCGGCGAGGGTGTAGGTCCAGCCGTGGTACTTGCACTGCAGCTGCCGCGCGTTGCCGTCCGCGAGCGCCAGGGGCCCCGCCCGGTGGCGGCAGACGTTGAAGAAGCCGCGCAACACCCGGTCGTCTCCGCGCACCAGGATGATGGGCCTGCCGGCGATTTCCGCCACCACGTGGTCACCCGGCTGGGCGAGCTTCTCGGCGCGGCTCGTGAGCTGCCAATGGCGTGCGAACACCGCCTCGCGCTCGAAGCCATGGAACCCGGGATCGGTGTAGCAGACCGCCGGCAGGGTCGCGGCGGATTCCAGCGGCAGCGGGCGATAGTCGGCGGGATCGAAACCGGCGGGCGTCTTCATCCGCCGGTCGCAGGTTCGACCACGGGCTCGAGATGTCCGGGCCGCGTGGTGCGCCAGGCGATGAACGCCGCTCCGATCAGCAGCGCCGCGGCCAGCAGGAACGGCGCGCCGGGCAGGCCCCAGCTCGCGTGCCGGCCGATGGCGTCGGCGAAGGTCTCGGTGAACAGACCCGGGCCGAAGCAGCTGGCGATGCCCATGATGCTGGAGAGCGCGCCCTGCAGCTGGCCCTGTTCGGTGGCGTCCACGAGATGGGTCATGATGCCCTGGGAGGAAGGCCCGGCGATGCCCCACAGAGACATGACCGGTATGCCCGCCCAAAACCAGGCCCCCGTGGGTGCGAGACCGTAGACGGCGAAGCCGGCGGCGCCGAATAGGAGTCCGAGCGCGAGGGTGCGCCGCTCCCCGAGACGCTTCACGATGGGTTTCACGAGGCCGCCCTGCACGACGATGGCGCCGACGCCGACACCGGCGAGCATGTAACCCACGGCGCTGGTGTCCCAGTGGTAACGGTAAGCCATGTAGAGCACCGCGGTGCTGGGCAGCACTGCATGGGCCAGGTTCATGAGGAACTGGGAGGTAGCGAGCCCGGCCAGCATCGGGTGCGAGCGCAGCAGCACCAGCGCGCCCACGGGGTTAGCCCGCTTCCAGGAGAACCTGGCGCGCTTCTCCAGCGGCAGGGATTCCGGCAGGACGAACAGGCCGTAGCTCGCGTTGACGAGGGCGAGCACCGCCGCCACCCAGAACGGCAGCCGCGGCGAGATATGCCCCAGGATCCCGCCGAGCGCCGGACCCAGCACGAAACCCACCCCGAAGGCGGCGCCGATCAGGCCGAAAGCGCCGGCGCGTTTCTCGGGCGGCGTGGTGTCGGCGATATAGGCGCCGGCGGTGCTGATGCTGGCGGCGCAGATGCCGGAGATGACGCGGCCCAGGAACAGCCAATAGAGGTTGGGTGCCGTCGCCATCAGCAGGAAGTCGAGCCCGAGACCCGTGCAGGATATGAGGATCACGGTGCGCCGGCCGAAGCGGTCCGAGAGCGCGCCTAGGAGCGGCGAGAAGCAGAACTGCATGATGGCCCAGGCGGTGCCGAACACGCCGTAGACCTCGGCCGCGCGCACCGTATTGCCGCCCAGGAAGTCCTGCACCAGCATGGGCAGCACCGGGATGATCAGCCCGAAGGCCAGCATGTCGATGACCACGGTGACCAGGATGAAAGCCATGGCGGCTTTGCGGTTGTTCATGTCAGGTCCATCTCGGGTCCCGTGGAGGTAGAAGTATGAGACGCCGTCTTTCCTATTAGGTTCCCCGCCGGACTCAGGCCAATTCGCGCTTGGCGGTACCGATCCATTCCTTGTTCAGACGCCGGCTGTGGCTGCTGCCCAGCTTTGCGTTCTGCAGGATGTCCTGGAACAGCTCCTTGGCGGCAGCCTGCTGACCCTGCTGCTTCAGGAACAGGGCGTAACGGCATTTCGCCTCCATGCCGCCGGATTCCCGGACGGCGGCGGCATATTCCCTGTCTGCGCGTTCCATCTCCCCGAGTTGCTCCAATACCCGCGCATACAGCAGTTTCGCTTCCGGCAGTTTGAGCCCGGGATTGGTGGTGCGCAGCTTTTCCAGCACGCTGCGCGCATCCGCATAGAAGCCGGCGGCATACAGTGCGGTCGCGTAACCGCACAACAGATACGGATCGTCCTCATATATCCCGACGAGCGACCGTTCGTACAGGGCAAGCGCGTCCTTGACCATCCCGTGGCGGACGAGTTCACCCGCCAGCGACACGCGGTTCGACACCGTATCCGAGACATCCAGACTGTTCAGGCGCCGGCGCAATTCGCGGCGCGGATCGAAGATGGCCAACACTGCCTTGGAAGTGCCGCGCGCAGCATGGGAATGCCGCGTGTCCGGGATCCAGATCATGATGGCGTACACAGCACTGCCTATGAACGGGAAGAACAGGATGATGAAGATCCAGAAATAGTCGTTGCGGCGGGAAATGCAGTGCACTATGCACGCGATCTGCACCACGGCGGAGATGATCCCGAGGTAGGAATAGAACACGCGCGCCCCTTATGTATTTATGGTCCGTCCTCGCGGCGAGGATAGCAGCGGCCCGCCGCGGAAATCTAGGCTTCGGCGATCTCATCGTAGCCCTTGCCGCGGAACTGGATGAGGCAAAGCCCGTGGCCGAAGGGGTCCGAGAGGTGGGCGATATGGCCCCATTTGTGGGTTTCGATCTCGCCCTCGAGGATGGCGCCCTCCGCCTGGGCCTTCGCGGTGGCCGCCTTCACGTCTTCCACCACGAGATCGAGATGCACCGGCGTCCAGTGACGGCGGTAGTCGCGGGTCTGGAAGATGGTCCTGGCTGCCTTGCTGCCCCGGGGCTTCACCAGGAGGTAGATGGCCGAAGAGGCGCCCAAGAGCTCCACGCCTTCGTCACCGAACCGCCGGCTGGGCTTGAGACCGAAAGCCCGGGTGTAGAAGGCGATGCCCTTCTCCAGGTCGTCCACGTCGATGTTGGCGAGCAGTTCCATCGCTCTTAAGGTTACCCCAAACGAAAAAGCCTGGCGCAGGGCCGGGCTTTTCTCTGTAAGGACCCGCGCCTCGTTCTAGGCGAAAATCCGCTCGTGAGGCATCTTAAGATATCGTCAAACTGTCCAAAGGGACATGAAGTCCGTGACGGATGTCGATTCCAGATCCTTCTGATCGCCGCAGAGGTCCTTGATGGCCGTGCACTGGCGCGCCGACAGCTTGCCGGCGATGGCCTTCTCGAACTTGTTCACCAGCACCGGGATGCCCTCGGCGCGGCGCTTGCGGTGACCGATGGGGAACTCCACCTCCACCCGCTCGCTCTTGGCGCCGCCCTTGAAGAACACCTGGATGGCATTGCCGATGTAGCGCTTGGCCGGGTCATAGTAGTCCTTGGTGAACTTGCCGTTCTCGCGCACTTCCATCTTGCTGCGCAGCTTGTCGATGCGCGGGTCCTTGGCCACCGCGTCCTCGTAGTCCTCGGCGGTGAGGCGGCCGAAGATCAGCGGCACGGCGACCATGTACTGGATGCAGTGGTCCCGATCTGCCGGGTTCGCGAGCTCGCCGGTCTTATCTATGATTCTCACCCCTGGTTCTTGGGTCTCGATCACGATCTTCTCGATCTCCCCGAGCTTGTCCTTCATCTGGGCGTGCAGCTGCATGGCGCATTCCACCGCCGTCTGGGCATGGAACTCCGCCGGGAAGGAGATCTTGATGAGCACGTTCTCCATCACATAGCTGCCGTAGGGGCGCTGGAACTTGAAGGGCTGGCCCTTGAAAAGCACGTCATAGAAACCCCAGGTCTTGGCGCTGAGCGCGGAGGGGTAGCCCATCTCGCCCTTGAGCGCCATGAGTCCGTGGCGCACGGCGCGGCTCGTCGCGTCACCCGCCGCCCAGCTCTTGCGCGAACCGGTGTTGGGGGCGTGGCGGTAGGTACGCAGCGCGCCGCCGTCGATCCAGGCGTTGGACACGGCGTTCACCACATCCTCGCGGCTGCCGCCCAGCATGCGGGTGACCACCGCGGTGGAGGCCACGCGCACCAAGAGCACGTGGTCCAGGCCCACGCGGTTGTAGCTGTTCTCAAGCGCCAGCACGCCCTGGATCTCGTGGGCCTTGATCATGGCCGTGAGCACGTCCTTCATGGTGAGCGAGGCCTTGCCCTCCGCCAGGTTGCGGCGCGACACGTAGTCCGCCACCGCCAGGATTCCGCCCAGGTTGTCGGAAGGGTGACCCCATTCCGCCGCCAGCCAGGTGTCGTTGAAGTCGAGCCAGCGCACCATGGCGCCGATGTTGAAGGCCGCCTGCACCGGGTCGAGCTCGAAGCTCGTGCCCGGCACGCGCGCGCCGCCGGTGAGCGTCGCGCCCGGCACCACCGGACCCAGGAGCTTGGTGCAGGCCGGGTAGTTCAGGGCCAGCATGCCGCAGCCCAGGGTGTCCATCAGCACATAGCGCGCGGTCTTGAAAGCCTCGCTGCTCTTCACCTTGTAGTCGCAGACGTAGTCCGCGATGTCTTGGATCACCTGGTCGGGCTTGGGGCGCTTCGCTGATCGGATGTCGTGGCTGCTCATCTTCAGTATCCCTGGTTATTTTTACTTACGCTTCTCGACAGAGACGAACTTCTGATCTTCGGGGCCGATGTAGTTCGCGCTAGGGCGGATGATCTTGCCGTCGGCGCGCTGCTCGATGACATGGGCGCTCCAGCCGGTGGTGCGCGCCACCACGAACAGCGGCGTGAACATGGCGGTGGGCACGCCCATCACGTGGTAGGACACGGCCGAGAACCAGTCCAGGTTCGGGAACATGTTCTTGGTCTTCTTCATCACCGTCTCGAGTCGCTCGGCGATGTCGTAGAGCTTCATGTCGCCGGCGCCCTTGGAGAGGCTCTGGGCCACCTTCTTGATGACTACGTTACGTGGGTCGCTCACGGTGTACACCGGATGGCCGAAGCCGATGATGACTTCCTTGGACTCCACACGGCGGCGGATGTCCGCCTCTGCCTCGTCGGGCGTGGCGTAACGGCTCTGGATCTCGAAGGCCACCTCGTTGGCACCGCCGTGCTTGGGGCCACGCAGCGCGCCGATGCCGCCGGTGATGGCCGAGTACATGTCCGAGCCCGTGCCGGCGATGACGCGGGCGGTGAAAGTGGAAGCGTTGAACTCGTGCTCGGCGTAGAGGATGAGCGAGGTGTGCATGGCGCGCACCCAGGCGTCCGAGGGTTCGCTGCCGTGCAGCATGTGCAGGAAGTGGCCGCCCACGGAGTCGTCGTCGGTCTCGACCTCTATGCGTCGGCCGTCGTGGCTCCAGTGATACCAGTAGCAGAGCATGGAACCGAGCGAGGCCACCAGCCGGTCGGCGATGTCGCGGGCGCCGGCGGCGTTGTGGTCGTCCTTCTCCGGGAGCGCACAGCCCAGAGCGGACACGCCGGTGCGCATCACGTCCATGGGATGGCTGGAAGGCGGAAGCTGCTCCAGGGCACAGCGCACCGTGACCGGCAGGCCACGCAGGCGCTTGAGCTTGACCTTGTAACCCTTCAGCTCGGCGCGGTTCGGCAGCTTGCCGTGGATCAAGAGGTAGGCTACCTCCTCGAAGTCGCACTTCTCCGCGATATCGAGGATGTCGTAGCCGCGGTAGTGCAGGTCGTTGCCGCTGCGGCCTACGGTGCAGAGCGCGGTGTTGCCGGCTACGACGCCGGACAGGGCCACGGACTTCTTGGCCTTGGGGGCGTTGGCCGGGGACGGGGCCGAAGTGTTTTTCTCTTCGCTCATGGTCCTGCTCCTGATGATTTCCGTTATTTCTTCTTGGTGTCCTGCTTGAACAATTCGTCCAGTTTCTTCTCGTAATCCATGTAGCCGAGGACGTCGTAGAGCTCGGCGCGGGTCTGCATGGTGTCCAAAACACCCTTCTGGGTGCCCTGGCGGCGCAGCTCGCCGTAGACCCGCTCCGCGGCCTTGCTCATGGCGCGGAAGGCGGAGAGCGGATAGAGCGCGAGGCGTACGTCGGCGTCGCCCAGCTCCTGAGTGGTGAACAGCGGCGTCTTGCCGAACTCGGTGATGTTGGCGAGCACCGGCACCTTCACCGCCTGGGTGAACTGCCGGTACTCCTCGAGCGTCGCCAGGGCCTCGGCGAAGATCATGTCCGCGCCCGCCTCCACGTATTTCAGGGCGCGGTCCACCGCCGCCTGCTGGCCTTCCACCGCGTGGGCATCGGTGCGCGCCATGATCACGAACCTGGGGTCGGTGCGGCCGTCCGCCGCCGCCTTGATGCGGTCGCACATCTCGGCCGCGTCCACGAGTTCCTTGCCCGGCCGGTGGCCGCAGCGCTTGGCCGCCACCTGGTCCTCGATGTGCAGGGCCGCGGCGCCAGCGCGGATCATCTCCTGCACGGTGCGCGAGATGTTGAAGGCCGCGCCCCAGCCCGTGTCCGCGTCCACCAAGAGCGGCAGCTCCGTGGCGCCGGTGATGCGGCGGATGTCCTCGCACACGTCGTTGAGGGAGGTCATCCCCAGGTCCGGCAAGCCGAAGGAGGCGTTGGCCACGCCCGCGCCGGAGAGGTAGAGGGCCTTGAAGCCGGCCCGTTCAGCCAACAGGGCGGCATAGGCGTTGATGGCGCCCGCCACCTGCAGGGGGCGTTCGGCTTCGAGCGCTGACCAGAAACGCGCGCCGGCGGAGACTGGGGCCATGGGCGGTCCTTAACTTAAGGTGAAGCGGTCCCGGGGACGACCTAAGGACCTGAGAGCCGCATATTTTACCGGTTTGCAGGAAGTGCCGCTAACCGGTGCGGATCTAAGGGATGTGCACCACCACCCGCCCCCGGTGCTGTCCCGCCAGCACCCTGGGGAACACCCCGGGCAGTGCGTCGAAAGCCACGGTCTCGCCGGCGATGAACGCGAGCTTGGTGGGCTTCAGGTCCGTGGCGATGCGCTTCCAAACCTTGAGCCTGAGTTCGCGCGGTGTCGCCATGGAGTTGATGCCGAGCAGGTTCACGCCGCGCAGGATGAAGGGCATGACGGTGGTGTTGAGCTCGTGGCTGCCGGCGAGGCCGATGGAGGCGATGCTGCCCCACCAGCCCACGGTGCGCGTGAGCCAGGTGAGCGTCTCCCCGCCTACGTTGTCCACGGCGCCCTGCCACTGGATGCGTTCCAGCGGTCGCTTGCCGTAGTCGATCTCGTCCCGCAGCAGGATGGAGCTCGCGCCCAGCTGCTTCAGATAATCCCGGGAATCCCGCTTGCCCGTGACCGCCACCACCTCGTAGCGGCGGCGCGCCAGCATGTTCACGGCGATGCTCCCGACGCCGCCGGTGGCGCCGGTGACGATCACCGGGCCGCCCTTGGGCTTGAGACCGTTGTGCTCCAGGCGATGGATGGCGAGCGCGGCGGTGAAGCCGGCGGTGCCCACCATCATGGCGCTCTTGGGGTTATAGCCCTTGGGGATGGGGATCACCCACTCACCCTTCACCCGCGCGAACTCGGCGTAGCCGCCGTCGTGGTCCTCGCCGAGACCCGAACCCGTCACCAGCACCTTCTGGCCCTTCCTGAAGCGCCGGTCGGCGGAGGACACGACCGTGCCGGCGAGGTCGATGCCGCCCACCAGCGGGAAGCGCCGCAGGATCTTGCCCTTACCGGTGGCGGCCAGCGCATCCTTGTAGTTGACGCTGGAGTAGGCGACCTTGACCACCACTTCCCCTGGCGCGAGGTCGTCCAGGGTGAGCTGCTCGAAGCGGGCCACGACCTGCTTCTCGATCTCGTGGATGCGGTAGGCGGTGAACGGCTTGCTCATGTCGGCTCTCCCCGTCGGAAGCGTCTATTCTGGCATACCCATATCCCGGCCCCATAAATAAGGAGAGCCCCGCAGGAGCGGGGCTCTTTACCGATCTCCCGGTGACGGGACGGCTTCAGAACACGTAACGCACGCCGATCTGGAAGTCGTTCTCGTCCGAGTTGTTGGAATAGCCCGCGAACAGCCGCCATTCGTTGGTGAGGCTGTAGAGCGCCTTCACCCCGAGGGTGTTCTCGGTGGTGCTGTT
The DNA here is from genome assembly GCA_035691665.1 of Gammaproteobacteria bacterium. Lineage (GTDB taxonomy): Bacteria > Pseudomonadota > Gammaproteobacteria > Natronospirales > REEB76 > DASUBN01. The sequence goes on from DASSIS010000089.1 coordinate 28,010, forward strand.
CACGTCGCTGTGCTGCACCATGCCGTCCAACTCCAGCTTCTCCACCGGTATGAAGCGCAGACCGCCGTCGACGCCCCAGCCGTTGTGGCTGCCGTTATTGGTCACGTGCTGGCCCAGGAACGACAGGTCGGCGAAGAAGCTGAGCTGTGTGTTGATGTCGGTGTAGTAGCCGGCGCCGACACCGAAGCGGTTGTCGGTGCTGCCGCAGCAGGACGCATTGCTGAAATCACCGGTGAGGCGCCAGTGCGGCTGCAGCTCGTAAGAGCCGTCCACGAACACGCCGGTGAGGTCGGAGCCGCCGCCGCTCGGGTTTTCGCTCAAGTAGCCGCCTTCCGCGTAGGTGTATCCGAAAGGGGACGCAGCCGGCTGATCGGCCCAGGCGGCGAGAGGTGCTACCGCGCAAAGGATCGCCAGCGACAGGATACGTTTCAACATGGTGTTTCTCCTTATACGAGAGGCTCACGCCTGTGAGTCTCCGTTCGCTTGTGTACTGCGAATATAGGCGCACGTTCCGGAAACCCGGCAGCGCAAATGACATAAGCGTCACACTTCGTTACCGAACTGTGACGCAGTTATCCAAAGGAGAAATTATGTGAAGAAGCGGGTGAAACCTGAGCGTTGAGGAGAAATCCGGATTGCGTTGAGACGAGACATCGTGTTTTTTCCGCTCAGCGGAGACTGTGCTTTCTTAAGGTCTCACCCCGCGCGTTTGCGGGTGCCGACGAAGCTGCGCAGCGCGTTGGCCATCTCCATGCCGGTCTGATAGCGCTTGTCCGGATCCTTGTCCAGCGCCTTGTCCACGATCACCTTGAGCGCGGGCGGGATGTCCGGCCGCAGGAAGGTCACGTCGGGGTGCGGTTCGTTGGTGATCTTGAACAGGAGGCCGGTGAGCGACGGCGCCTCGAAAGGCAGTTCGCCGCGTACCAGCTGATAGAAAGTGACGCCGAGGGAATACAGGTCGCTGCGGCCGTCCACCTTGTTTCCAGCCACCTGCTCGGGGGACATGTAGAGAGGGCTGCCGAGGATGGTGCCGGTCTTGGTGCGGCTCAAGTCGGTGAGCGCGGCGATGCCGAAGTCGGTGATCTTCACCCGCCCGCTGGCACGGTCGTACATGATGTTCGCGGGCTTGATGTCGCGGTGTACCACGTGGTGCTTGTGGGCGTATTCGAGCGCTTCCGCGATCTTGGTGATGATGGCTGCCGCCTCATTCATGGGCAAGAGCGCGCCCGACTCGGTGTATTTCTGCAGCGAGTCGCCCGGCAGGAAGTCCATGGCGATGTAGGCCAGGCCCTGGTCCTCGCCCACGTCGTAGATGGTGACGATGTTCGGGTGGTTGAGCCGGCCCGCGGTCTCGGCCTCGCGGAAGAAGCGGTCATGGGCATCCTTCAAGGTCGCGCCTTGGAACTCGTCCGCCAGAGCCATGGTCTTGATGGCCACCTGCCGGCCGATCTTCGCGTCCTTGCCGAGGTACACCACGCCCATGGCGCCGCGGCCCAGTTCCTGCACGAGCTCGTAACGGCCGAGCATCGGCTTCTGCAATCCACCGCTGGCGAGCGCGCGCGACAGGGTACCGGCAGTGGTGCCGCGGGTGAGCGTCGGGGTGCTCTCCAGCTGACGCAGATGTTCGAGACGGTCGGCGAGGCCCGGATGGTCCGGCGAGACCTGCTGCATGAAGTAGTAGACCTCCAGCGCCTGGCTGTAACGGCGACCGCGCTCGTGCTCCTGGCCGAGGGACATCAGGTTCTCGGCGAGTTGCGGCGACGGCCGGCATTGGCGGAAGCGCACGAGCGCTTGATCGAAGCGGCTCAAGGCCTGCAGCGCCAGGCCGTACTCCCGGTTCACTTCCGACATGGCCGTGCGCGACACGCCGCTGCGTTCGCGCAGGTAATGCAGGGTCCAGAGCACCAAGTGGCCTAGCACCAGCACCATCACCGGCAGGATAAGCGGCAGCCACAGGGACTGGGAGAGCAGCGGCACGTATTCGCAGTTGAGCAGCACCACCGCTAGGAACGCGCTGACCGCGATGCCGATCATGGTGCTGAGACGCGGCATGAGGTACATGAGATACAGGCCGACCAACAGCGTCAGCACGGCACGCACCGCCCAGGCCCAGAACGGCGTGGACACGAGGTCGGAAGCGAGGATGCCGGAGACGAGACGCGCCTCGCGCAACACCGCGGGCGCCGGTCCGTCGGTGAGCCCCACCAGCACCGCCTTGCCGGCGAGCCGCTCCGGCTGCACCGTGCCGCTGATGACGTCGTCGAAGCTGTACTGCGGGACGCTGGTGGCTTCCGCTCCGCCGCGCAGCAGCACCTGCAGGTGGCGGTCGGTGGCGATGGTGCGGGAGCCCAGGGTCACGCCGCCAAGCGCCCGGGTGCCGATGGTGTTCGTATCCACGCCTTCCTGCGCCGCCGCGGTGAGCAGCGCCAGGGATGCGATGGTGTGGCCGTCCGACTGCACCAGCAACGGCAACTCCCGCATCCCCTGCCCTTCGCTCAAATACCCCACGCCGCGGGCGGCGTGCGCGTAGAGAGGCAAGGGGGCTTTCAGCTCCACCGCGGGCGCAGTGGAGGCATCGATCTGCAGGGCGAAGGACGGGCTGGCGTCGCTGCTGGGAGCCGTCTCGGTGCCGCCCGCATCGCCGGGTGCGGCGAGCAGCACATGGCCGGAACGCAGGATGGTCGCCGTCAATATCGAATCCGTATCCAGGGCGCCGTGCGCCTCGTCGATCTTGGCGTTCAGGGGCTGCAGGTTCTCGTCCGGGTCGGCGGCGAGCGCCTTGATCTGGCTGAGGTAATCGAGGGCCTGGCTGTTCTGGGGCGCCGAGAAGTCGAGCCCCAGCACCACCACTTCCGCCTTGTCGTTGCTGAGGGCGTCCACGAGCTTGGCGAGGTAGCTGCGAGGCCAGGGCCAGGGACCGTACTTGTGCAGGTCGGCCGCGCCGATCCCCACCACCGCCACCTGCGGGTCGGCGGCGCGGTAGGGCGCGAGCGCTTCACCGACGTGGTAGCCGGTGGCTTCCATGCCCATGCCGCGTTGGAAAAGGGCGAACAGTGACAGGGCGACGATCAGCGCCAATGCCCACAGCGTCTTGTTCTTTATAAGCGCCAGCATCGCTTGACTATCCACTCTGCCCCGTCATGCCCCAGCATGGGCGGAATCGCTTCCCTTGGTGATTTGACGCCGGCTCCCCCCGTGGACCCGGCGCATCAGAACGGGTTTTCCATAACCAGACTTTACAAGGGTAACCGAAATTCCCAAATCTCACATCCGGGCTGTCTTGCATCCCGCGCCGGCAAACCCGTCGCGGCCCGTGTGACAGCGGGAATCTAGGGCTCAGCGGCGTCTCCCGAAATGCAAGCTGAGGCTTTCCCAAAGGTTGCGGCCGCCGTCCGCCGCCAAGAGCAGCGCAAACCCGGCGAAGCTGTCGAAGCTCCGGTTCACCCCCACGAGCAGCAAGGTGAGCAGGGAGACGAGCAGAGGCACCCCGAGGCTCGCGTAGACCATCAGCGAACGGCGCGCCACTTCCCGTTCCGGCAGGAAACCCGAACGGCGCGGCATCGCCGCGAATACCACCAGGGCGACAGGCACTACCGCGACGGCGAGCAACAGCACGCGCCGATCCGCCGCCTCGGCGGGCACCCAGAAGAGCGCCTCGAGACACACCAGGGCGAGGCCCGCGAGGTCCAGCGTCGCCGCCAGGGCATGCAGTTTCATCGTGGAGAAGCTTTCGCCGGCGGGCGTGGAAGCGATCACGTGCTCAACCTTTCAACCAACCGAGCCCGAGCAACAGGATGGCTGTGAGGGCGAAGCCGGCGTGCAAGGTCACCACCGCTAGCGGCAGCTTCTGGCGCGTGGCGCGGAAGGCGAACAAGAGCAGCCCGCCGGCGGCGGCGAACATGAACACCAGCACCGCGCCGTTGGCGAGGTGGTTATGGGGATCGGCGATGTCTTGCCTCGCGAGCAGGACGATGCCGAGCAAGGCAAACGCCCCGTGCAGCACGCTCACCCGCAACGGCAAGGCGCGGCCGCGCGCTTCCAGCACCGCGAGACCGGCGCCGCCCAGGGCCACCACCAGGAACAGGATCAAGAGACCGGGCAGCATGGATCCCCCACGTCATGAGGCGCCCATGATACCGGAGCGGATGCAGCGCTTCAGGGAGTCTCGGCGACGACGCGCCAGATCCGTCCCTGCTGGCTGTCACCTATATAGAGCGCACCGTCCGGCCCCTGGGCGAGGCCCATGGCACGGAAGCGCGCGTCACCGGGACCCGTGCCCTGGCCGATGAAGCCGTCGGCGAAGACTTCATAAGGACCCGAGGGCAGCCCGTCCTTGAAAGGCACGAACACCACCTTGTATCCCGCCTGGGGCAAGGGCGCCCGGTTCCAGGAACCGTGGAAGGCGATGAAGGCGCCGCTGCGATAACGCGCCGGGAACAGCTTGCCGGAGTAGAACGACACCGACTCCGGCGCCCAATGCCCGGGGAAGACGGCGATGGGCTGGAGGTATTTGCCGCACTCACCCGCTTCCTTGCCGTCGCCGCCGTACTCCGGCGCCAGCACCTTCTTCTTCAGGAACTGGTCGTAGTAGCAATAGGGCCAGCCGTTGTCGTCGCCCGGATGCAGACGCAGGAACTCCTCGGCCGGGAGTTCCGCGCTCTGGGCATCGGTGTAGAGCCTGTGCCAGTTGTCGGAGAGCTGGTCGCGACCCATCTGCAGAGCGTAGAGCGCACCGGCTTGCGGGTTCCAGGTGATCGCCACCGCGTTGCGGATGCCGGTGGCATAGTGCGTGCCGTCCTCCGGAAACTTCTGTCCGGTCTTGCCGGCGTCGAAGCGCCAGATGCCGCCGTGTTCCGCGAGCAGGGGGCAGGGCTTGATGCCGGGGGAACCCGGAGCGCGGTCGTCCTCCTGGCAGGCGTTGGAGGGTGCGCCCACGTTCACGTAGAGATGCCCCGCGCTGTCGAGCGCGATGGTCTTGGCGGCGTGCTCATGCTGCTCCGGGAAGCCGCTCACCACGGTCTCGGCCGGACCCGTGGGCAAGAGCTCGCCCGGCTTCAATGGGTAACGGAACACCGCGGTGTTGCTCGCGAAATACAGGTAACCATCGCCCAGGGCGATACCGCTGCCGCTGTCGTCGCCGAAGTAGCGGATGACGTCCGCGTGGCCGCTGCCATGGCTGTCCTTGAGCGCCACGATGCCGTGGCCGTCCACCTTCTCCTCCAGCACCACGTACACGTCACCGTCCGCGTCCACGGCGATATGCCGCGCCACGCCGAGATGGTCGGCGAACACCGTAGCACAGAACCCCGTCGGCAGACTGACGCCGCCGATGTCCCGGTCGCAATGGTTGGCCGCCATATAGGTGGCCTCGAGCCTCAGGCCCCAGGCGCACATCAGGGCCACCAGCAGCAGGCTGATGATGCGTCGGTGCTTCATGGCTGGCCCGCGCTCCCCGTCACTGGATGGTGAACGGCAGCAGGATGGAGCGGTACACCGTCGGGAACATCTGGCTCGCCGTGGGTTGGCCCTCGGCCATGGAGTTGCCGTTGTCGGCGGCATTGCCCGGACCGGTGGTGTTGTAGACGGTGAAGCCGCCCAGCACCTCGTAGTCGCCCTTGGCGAGCTGGTCGCCGTTGTTGTTGAGGCCCGTCCAGGTGAAAGTGATGGTCCGGCTCTGGAAGGCCGTGAAATCGATCTGCACGAAGCTGCCGCTGCTGCCGGAAGCGGTGCTGGGGGTGGTGAGGCCGCCCGGGTTGGTGCAGGTGGCGGTCGTGATGCCGGTCACGTCCCCGTCGCAGCTCCACACCACGTCGGCGCTGCCCGCCTGGACCACGGCGAAGTTGGCGAACTCGCTGCTGTTGAAGAACAGCGTCTGGCTGCTGGAAGTGCGGTTACGGATGGTGAGCACCAGGCTCACGGTGTCGCTCTGGGAGAATCCGCCCGAGATCGCGCCGCTGGAGTTCTCCACCTGCAGGGTGGTGACGAACTGCGGTGCATCGGAGGCGTTATTCTTGCTGCAGTTGGAGTTGCCGAGCAGCAGCGATACGACGAACAGAGCGGCCAGGAGTCTCAGCAGGCGGCGCATGGGTTTCCTCGGAGTGGTGCATCAGGAGATGGGATGCGCGGAGGCCCTGCAACGTCGCGGCGTCTGCGGACCGGATACCGAGTATAGCGCCGCTCCCACGGCGGGGTTTACCCGCCGCGGGAGACGTTCTGTCACATCAGTCGTGCTGATAGGCGGGAGGCAAGGCCGGTGCATCGGCTTTGAGATACGGCAGGTAACGGTCCCGTAACTCGGTCTGCCGGCTCACCATGGGCACAGGCTTGCCGCGGATGAACACCGCGTCAGCGAAGGTCGTGAGCTCGAGCGGGTCGCCGCTCCACACCACGAGGTCCGCATCCTTGCCCGCCTCCAGGCTGCCCACGTTCTTGTCGAGACCGTAGATGCGCGCCGGGTTCAGGCTCATGGCCTTCACCGCCTCGATCCATGGCAGGCCGTTGGCCACGGCGATGCCGCCGAACTGGCGCACGTTCCAGGACTTGTGGGTGTCGCCGGTCTCGAAGGCGATGAGCACGCCCGCCTTCTGCAAGCGGGCCGCGTCCTCGAAACTGGCGCCCAGGGACTCGAAGGCCTCCGGAAGGTCACGGGTGGGATTGAGGACCACCGGTACCTTCGCCTTGGCGAGCTCATCCGCCACCATCCAGGCCTCGGCTCCGCCGCTGACGATGAGCCTGAGCTTGAACTCGGCGGCGAGCCTCAGTGCCGCCTCGATGTCGCTGGCCCGGTCCGCCTGCATCACCACCGGCAATTCGCCCTTGAGCACCGGCTGCAGCGCCTCGAGGTCGGGACGGGAGAGCGCGTAGGCGCGACGCCCGGCCTTGTCGTAGGCGGCACGGTTGGCGCCGTAGTCCTTCGCGTCCTCGAAGGCCTCGCGCAGGCTCTCGAGCGCGCCGCCGCGGGCGCCGCCGGCGGTCTTCTGCCCTGCCTCGCCGAGCGTCACAAACAGCGCCACCGGATCCTTGAGCACGTATCCCTGCACGCCGTCCAGGCTGATGACACCGCCGAGGCCCTGCAACACGCTGCTGTTGCTGCCGGGAGCGACCACCGCGCGGGTCACACCCTCGATGCGGTTCACCGGTATCACCATCGAGCGCGGGTTCACGCCTTCGATGGGATCGAAGGCCGCGGTGTAGCGGGTGCTGGTGAGCGTGCTGTCCTGGGTCTGGCTGACCGCGTCCACCTCGTCCACGCCGAACTCGCTCTCGGGATCGATGATGCCGGGCGTCACCAGCTTGCCGGTGGCGTCGATGCGCTTGGCATCGGCGGGGACGGCGACGTCGGCGCCTACCGCGGCGATCTTGCCGTCGCGCACGATGACCGTGGCATGCTCCAGCTTGCCGGCCGCGCCGAGGGTGTACACCGTCCCGCCGGTGATGGCGTAGGTATCGGCCTGGGCAGGAGCGGCGCCGAGGCCGGCGAGGGCCAAGGCTATATATAGATAGTTACGGTTCACAGCGCACCTCCGGCGGCCTGGCCGAGTTTGCCCAATTCGAAGTCGGACTTGGGTTGCCGCTTGGGATCGTCGCGGTCATAGACCACCGCGCCGTCGATGAACACCTTCTCCGCCTTGGAGTAGACGCTGAAGGGATTGCCGGTCCAGAGCACCACGTCCGCCATCTTGCCGGGCTCGAGGGAGCCGGTCTTGGCGTCGATGCCGAGCACCTTGGCGGGGTTCAGGGTCATCCACTCGATGGCATGGGCCTCGCTGATGTTGAGTCCGACGCGGTTGCCTGCGGCCCAGGCCTTGGCGGTCTCCTGGTTCAGGCGCTGGATGCCGTTCTCGTCGTCGGAGTGGATGGTGGCGCAGGCACCGCCCGCGTCCACCATGGGGAGGTTCTCGCGGATGCCGTCCCAGGCCTCCATCTTGAAGCCCCACCAGTCGGCCCACATCACGGCGCAGGTGCCGTTGGCGGCGAGCAGCTTCGGGATCTTGTAGGCCTCCACCGCGTGGTGGAAGGCGGTGATGTGGTAGTGGAACTCCTTGGCCACGTCCAGCATGGTCGCCATCTCGTTGGCGCGGTAGCAGTGCATCTGCACCCGTACCCGGCCGTTCAACACCTCGGCGAGCGTCTCGAGCTTGAGGTCCCGCGCCGGCGGCGTGCCGGTCTTGGTCTTCTCCCAGGCTTTCCACTGGGCGTCATAGGATTGGGCTTCGGCCCAGGCCTGCCGGTAACCGGCCACGTCACCCATCAGCGTCGAGGGGAACTGCCCCTTGCTGCCGTACACGCGCTTGGGGTTCTCGCCGCAGGCCATCTTGAGGCCGTAGGGCGCGTCCGGGAACTTCATGCCCTCGGTGGTCACCGAGGGCACGTTCTTCAGCACCACCGAGCGGCCGCCGAACAGGTTGCCGGAGCCCGGCAGGATCTCGAGGGTGGTCACGCCGCCGATGCGGGCAGTGTTGAAGCCCGGGTCCTGGGGCCACACCGAGTTCTCGGCACGTACGTTGGCGGTGTTGGGGTTGGTGAGCTCGTTGCCGTCGGAGAGCGCGTCCACCGCCGGCGAGGGGTAGACGCCGAGATGCGAATGCACGTCGATGATGCCCGGGGTCACGAACTTGCCGGTGCCGTCGATGACGAGCACGCCCGGCTCGGCCTTGAGGCCCTTGCCCACCGCCGCCACTTTGCCGTCCTTGAGCAGCACGTCGCCGTCGTCGACCTCCTCGCCGGTGCCGGTGTAGAGGGTGACGTGCTGGATCAGCGTCGGCACCGAGGGCAGCGGTTGGTAGGTGGATGGGAAAGGGTCGGGCGGGAACTCGCTGGGCGAATCATCCTGGCCGGCGGTGAAGGCCGGCGTGCTCAGGGCGAATACCGCCGCGGCGCTGAAGGCGAGGACCAGGGGACGTATCGACATGGGACGCTCCTAGTGGACAGGCCGGAGGGGCAGCATACCTGATGGATTCGAACTCCCTTATTTAGTTCGATGAGCGCGGCTAAAAACGAGGGATTTCGCTCTCTGGCTAGGCGCGGACGGCCGAGAACCGGAGCGTACTCTTAAGGTACGTGAGGATTTCAAAGCCGGTCCAACACCGCCAGAGAGCAAAAGACCCGTTTTTAGCAGGGCGATGCTAAGATGCAAATTATTGATTTTATTGGGGAGTAGCAGGGGACGATGGAATACGCCACCCTCCGTTCCATCCTCATCCTGCTCGCCGTGGCGGTGTTCGTGGTGGCGGCGCTGCGCCGCCTGCACCTGCCCACGGTGCTCGCCTACCTCGCCACCGGCTTCCTGGTGGGTCCCCACGGCTTGGGCTTCATCCAGGAGAACGTCGGCACGAGCTCGCTCGCCGAGTTCGGCGTGGTGTTCCTGCTCTTCACCCTGGGGCTCGAGTTCTCCCTGCCGCGGCTCATCGTCATGCGCCGGGCGGTGTTCCTCCTGGGCGGCCTGCAGGTGCTGCTCACCACCCTGGGTTCGGCGCTGATGGCCCGCACCATGGGCGTGAGCCTGCCGGTGGCCCTGGTGCTGGGCGGCGCCTTCGCCATGTCCTCCACCGCCATCGCCGCCAAGCAGCTCACAGAGCAGGCGGAGATGAACCTGCACCACGGCCGCATGGCGCTGGCGGTGCTGCTGTTCCAGGACCTGGCCGTCATCCCCTTCCTGATCCTGATCCCGGCCCTCAACCACGGCCTCGACACGGCGCTGGCCGGCGACCTGCTCCGGGCCTTCGGCAAGGGCCTCTTGGCGGTGGTGGTAATCCTGGCGGCGGGCCGCTGGCTGCTACGGCCCCTGCTGCACCAGATCGCCACCGCCCGCTCCGCGGAACTCTTCACGCTCACCACCCTGCTCGTGACCATGGCCTCCGCCTTCGGCACCGCGGTCTTGGGCCTCTCGCCCGCCCTGGGCGGCTTCCTCGCCGGCATGATGCTGGCCGAGACCGAGTACCGGCACCAGGTGGAGGCGGACATCCGCCCCTTCCGCGACGTGCTGCTCGGCCTCTTCTTCATCACAGTGGGCATGCTGCTCAACCCGGCGGTGGTGGCGCGTCATTGGATGCTGCTCATCGTCGCGGTGACGGGCCTCATCATCTTCAAGACCGCGCTCATCGCCTTCCTCACGCGCCAGCTGGGTTCCGACAACAACGCCGCGCTGCGCACCGGCCTGGTGCTGGCCCAGGGCGGCGAGTTCGGTTTCGCCTTGCTCTCGCTAGGTCTGGCCCAGCACGTGATCCGCGCGCCGCTCGCCGAGTTCGGTCTCGCCGTGATCGTGGTGAGCATGCTCGCGGGCCCGCTCCTCATCCGCTACAACCGCCGGCTCGCCGCGCACCTCTTCCCCGAAAGCGAGGCGGAGGAGCACGACCTCCTGCAGCACGACATCGGCCGTCACCAGCTGCACCTCGAGGACCACGTGGTGATCATCGGCTACGGTCGCGTCGGGCAGAACGTGGCGCGCTTCCTGGAGCCGGAAGGCTTCGAGTTCGTGGCGCTCGACCTCGATCCGGTGCGCGTGCGCCACGCCCGCGAGGCCGGCGACCCTGTCTATTACGGCGACGGCACCAACCGCGACGTGCTGCGCGCGGCCGGCGTCGAACGCGCCCGGGTGTTGGTGATCAGCTACTTCAAGGTCTCCACCGCCCTCAAGATCATCGAACACGTGAAGAAGCTGCGCCCCGACATCCCCATCCTGGTGCGCACCCGCGACGACTCGGAGCTGGACAAGCTGCAGGAAGCCGGCGCCACCGAGATCATCCCCGAGACCCTGGAATCCAGCCTGATGCTGGCCTCCCACCTCCTGCACGTGCTGCACGTACCCATGACCCAGATCCTGCGCAAGATCCAGGAAGTGCGCTCCCACCGTTACAGCCTGCTGCGCAGCGTGTTCCGCGGCCAGGATGCCTTGCCCCTGGACGAGTCCCACGCCTTCCGCGAGCAGCTGCATACCCTCACCCTGAGCAAGGGCGCCCACGCCGTGAACCGCTCCCTGGCCGAGATCGACCTGCGCGCGTTCGGCGTGGTGGTCACCGCGCTGCGCCGCGAGGGCGTGGTGGGCCGCCAGCCGCCCGCGGTGACGGTGCTGAAGGAGGGGGACGTGATGGTGCTCTGGGGCACGCCCGAGAAACTGCAGGACGCGGAAGAACGTCTGCTGAGGGGCAGATGAGATTTTCTACTCTGACTGGAATACGGATATCTGAACCATGGTGAACATCGGCACGCCGCTCACGTCGAACGCCACCCGCCTCATGCTCCTGGGCTCGGGGGAGCTCGGCAAGGAAGTGACCATCGAGGCCCAGCGCTTCGGCGTCGAGGTGATCGCGGTCGACCGCTACGCGAACGCCCCGGCCATGCAGGTGGCGCACAGGAGCCACGTGATCAACATGCTGGACGGCGCCGAGATCCGCCGCCTTGTGGAGCGGGAGAAGCCCCACTACATCGTGCCGGAGATCGAGGCCATCGCCACGCCGACCCTGCTCGAGCTCGAGCAGGAGGGCTGGACCGTGATCCCCACGGCCCGTACCGCGCGCCTCACCATGGACCGGGAAGGTATCCGCCGCCTCGCCTCCGAAGAGCTCAAGGTGAGGACCTCCCGCTACCTCTTCGCCGACGACTACGCAGCCTTCCAGGCCGCCATCCATGACATCGGCATCCCCTGCGTGGTGAAGCCGGTGATGAGCTCCTCCGGCAAGGGCCAAAGCCTCATCCGCAAAGACTCCGAGATCGAAGCCGCTTGGCGTTACGGCCAGGAGGGCGGCCGCACCGGCAAGGGGCGGATGATCGTGGAAGGCTTCATCGACTTCGACTACGAGATCACCCTGCTCACGGTGCGCCACGCCGGCGGCACGAGCTTCTGCGCCCCCATCGGCCACCGCCAGGAGGACGGCGACTACCGGGAATCCTGGCAGCCCCAGCCCATGAGCCCGAAGGCGCTGGCCGAAGCCGAGCGCATCGCCAGGCTCGTCTCCGACGACCTGGGCGGGCGCGGCATCTTCGGCATGGAGTTCTTCGTGAAGGGCGACACCGTCTGGTTCAGCGAGGTCTCGCCCCGACCCCACGACACGGGTCTCGTCACCCTCATCTCCCAGGACCTGTCGGAGTTCGCGCTGCACGTGCGCGCCATACTCGGCCTGCCCATCCCGGTGATCCGCCAGCTCGGGCCCTCTGCGTCGGCGGTGATCCTGCCCCACGGCGACTCCCAGGGACCGCTGTTCATGGACGTGGGAGGGGCGCTCATGGAGCCGGATACCCTGTTGCGCCTGTTCGGCAAACCGGAGATCCACGGTCACCGTCGCATGGGTGTGACCCTGGCGCGTGCCGGGTCCATCGAAGCCGCGCGAGAAAAAGCCGTGCGTGCCGCGTCGGCAGTCAGAGTAAAACTTTGAAGTTCAGTTAAAGTCTCACTGTTAATCACGAATCACCAGGGGCGACATCCATGAACATCGAGCGGCGGTCAGGCAAGCTGTGGGCGGTACTGCAGTTCCCCCTCACCCGCATGGCGATCGGGTTCCTGGCTATCGTCCTGTTCGCCTTCTCGATACTGGCGGGGGCCAGCGCCCTGCACCTGCACGGCCTCGCGTACGCGACCATGCACCTGCTGTCGGGACTGGTGGCCTGGGGGGTCTACCTGGTCTACGTGCGCGTCCTCGAGCACCGTACGGCAGCGGAACTCGAGCTGCCCCACTCCATGCCACGCTTCGCCAAGGGCTTCGGCATCGGCCTGGTGCTGTATTGCGTCACCATCGGCATCCTCTGGCTCAGCGGCACCTACCAGGTGGCGTGGCTCAACCCGAACCAGGCAGTGCTCGCGGTGTTCATCAACGCCCTGGGGGCGGCCCTGCTGGAAGAGATCGCCATACGCGGCGTGGTGTTCCGCATCATGGAAGGCAGTCTCGGTACCTGGCTCGCGCTTGCCATCTCGGCGCTGTTCTTCGGCCTGCTGCACGCCATCAACCCCGGCGCCAACTGGCAGAGCGTGCTGGGGATCGCGCTGCAGGGAGGCTTGATACTGGCCGCGGCCTACGTCTACACGCGCAACCTGTGGCTCGCCATCGGCCTGCATTGCGCCTGGAACTTCGCCAGCGGCGGGATCTTCGGGTCCGACCCCAAATCCCGTAGCCTGTTGGCCGCGCACCTGCAGGGGCCGGAGTGGCTCACCGGCGGCCCAGACGGCCTCGACGCCTCGGTGGTAGCGACGCTGATCTGTCTCGCCGCCACCGTCGGCTTCCTGCTGCTGGCGCGGCGCCACGGCCATATAATCACACCCTATTGGCGGAGAAACCGCAGCCCAGGGTGAGTCCATGCCTTCCTTCGATGCCGTTTCCAAGGTGGATACCGCCGAGCTCACCAACGCCGTCGATCAGGCGAACCGGGAGATCAGCCAGCGCTATGACTTCAAGGGTTCCTCGGCCAACATCGACCGGGTGGAGAACCTGCTGACCCTCTACGCCGACAGCGAGTTCCAGCTTAAGCAGGTGGCCGACATCCTCTACGCCAAGGCTGCCAAACGCGGCATCGACGTCTCGAGCTTCGACCCCCAGAAGGTCGAGGCCATCAGCGGCGACAAGGCGAAGCAGCAGGTGAAGGTGAAGCAAGGGATCGACAAGGAGCTGGCCAAGAAACTGGTCAAGCTCATCAAGGAGAGCGGCCTCAAGGTGCAGGCGGCCATCCAGGGCGAGGAAGTGCGGATCTCGGGCAAGAAGCGCGACGACCTGCAGAGCTGCATCGCGCTGCTGCGACAGTCCAAGCTGGAGCAGCCCCTGCAGTTCACCAATTTCAGGGATTGAGAACCGCTACTTCGGCAGGGTCGCGGTGAACGACGGCCGCCGCATCAGCTTCTCGTAATAGGCATTCAGGTTGAGATGACGCCCTGCCAAGCTGATCGCTCCGCAGGCGGCATGGCGGATTCTATGGCTCCCCGCTTGCGGGCGTGGGCTTAGTCTGCGGTAAAAGCGTCGTGATAGTCCTTGAAATCACCCAAGGGACCGATCCTCAAGTCCGCCTCACCGTAGGACACGCTTAGGTCCATGTTGTCCTTGCCCTTCTCCCGCTGCACCACGCTGTTGCCGATGAGATGGACGTGGCTCCAGAAACCCTGCTCTTCTCGCGGACCATAGTATTTCCCGTCCAGGCTCATGACCGCGAGGCCGTGGTCGGCCGTGACGTTCAGCACGCCGGGGCTGTTGCTGGTGGAGATCACGTGCAAGCGACCGTATCGCACACTCGCCTCCACCGACCCGCCGTCGTCCTCGAGCACCGTCTCGCCGGCGGTGAGCCTGGACTTCACGCCGTTCTGCATGCCTGTGATCTTGAGTTCGCCTGCGTACAGGTCGGCGTCCAGCGCCAGCCGTGCCGGCACGCGCACCTTCCAGCGCTCCTGGATGTCGCTGCGGAACTCACCTGAGGGATAGGTCAAGACCACCGTGAGGATGTCGCCGTCCCGCGCCTGCTGCAGCGTCGCGGACATCATGTCACGGGCGGTATCGTTGCTGAGCCAGTGGAACAGCCACAGCAGGCTGTGCTGCTGCTGCCGGAGTTCCAGGCTGACATGCACCTGGTCGTCGTCGGAGGCTGAGATGTCCATCTCACCCGGGCCGCCCAATAATCTGAAGTGCGCGATCCCTATGGTGGCGAGCTTCGCATCGAGGGTCGGTAGACCGTCTTTCCCGACCGTCATGCTGCCGACCGGTGTCGCGCCCGTGAGCGCGGGTTGCGGCTGCGGCTCGCTCGCCGCGTACCAGGTGATGGCGGCGCCCAGCACCAGCACGACGGCCAGTGATACCAATATGACGCGGGTCTTGGTCTTCATTTGCCATCGCCTTTCTTGGCGTCGCTGGCCGCGCCGACGCGCAGCGTGGCCTCGCCCACGTTCACGCTGAGGTCCATGTCATCCGGGCCCTTGCCGTCCACCGAGACTTCGTTGCCCAGGCCCGAGTGTCCGTGGTAGCCGGGGTGCTCGCCGTTGATGGTGAGCATGGCGTCGCCGATGTTGCTCGCGACCCGCACCCGGCCATAACCGCTGCTGCTGCTCTTGGCGCGGATGTCGCCCACGCTGACGTTGGCCTTGATGCGCCCCTGGGGCACGTCGATGTCCAGTTCGCCCACGTTCAGGACGGCGTCCACGCCGCCCGCGACCCCGGAGATGACGAGATCGCCGACCTTCATGTCCGCATCCAGCGCCAGGCGTGCCGGCAGTTCCAGCTTCCACTCCTGTTTCACGCTGTCGTTCCGGTCATCGTGGTCTAGCCCCAGGGAGAGGATATCGCCGTCGCGCCGCTGGTAGATGGCGGCATCGGCGATGTCCTTGGCGGTGCCGGAGCTCGACCAATGGAAGAACCAGAGGTATTCCTCGTCCTTCTGGTGCAGCTTGATCTCCACGTGCACTTGGTCGTCCGGGGACGGGCTCACGTGCACCTCGCCCACGCCGACTCTCAGGTCCAATTCCTTGAGGCCGGCAGCCGGGATGTCGGCGCTCAGGGTGCGCGCCACGGGCCCCGTGTCCGCCAGGGCCAAGGCCGGCGCAGTGGAGAGCAGCAGGGCAGCGAAGATCTTCTTCATCAGAGGCGCTCCCGGCAGCGGATCACTTGATCACGGTGACGTGGCAGCGGACGCTCTTCACGTCCGGCGTCTCGAGGGCGATCTCCACCGCCTTCGCCAGCACCTCAGGCTTGGCGGTGACGCCGTCCAGGTAGACCCGGCCGTGCTCGCTCGTGACGGTGAACTCCGCCGCCTGGGTGACGGGATCGCCGTCCAGGCGCGCACGCACGGCGCGCGCGAGGCTGCTGTCGCCGTCGCTCTGGCTGTCGTGCCAGGACGCCCCGTTCTCGCTGCCGTCGAAGGCCAGCACGCAGCCCGAGAGGTTCAGCATCGCGGCTGAGAGGAACAGGGCGGTCAGGATGCGGTGCATGGCTTCGTCACTCCACTCATGGTTTTCGTTATATGAGGCTTAGATCTCGGACCGGTTGCGACGCAGCCAGATGGCGCCGTAGATGAATGCCGCCGCCAGGACCGTGCCGATCCAGAGTTCGGGGCTGGCGAGGAGCCGCCCGAGGCTGTCGAGGCCCACCAGATTTCCGCCGGTGAACACCATGTCGCCGTGCTTGTTGAAGGCCGTGTCCGGATCGAAGTTGAAGGCCAGCGGCAGCCAACTCAAGCTGTGACGGAACACCAGGCGCGCGATGTGGGCGGAGTGGAAGACCCAGCCTTCCGCGCCCATGAGGCCCAGCGGCACCAGTACCGCCCACAGGAACGGGGTCTTCTTGGCCCAGGCCGAGGCCAGCATCACCCAGCCCATGTAAGGCAGGAACCAGATGGCCTGCACCACGAGGCCGTAGGCGAGATACAGCCAGCTGCCGATGATGGTGCCCGGGTAGGTCAATATCGACCAGGGGTGCACACCCAGTACCGAGCCCATGATCAGCATGAACACCAGCAGGATCAGCTCGAGCACGATCGCGGCCGCCAAGGTGATGCCGGTGAAGGTCAGCATCGCGGTGGCGAGCTTGGAGAGCACGGTGCGGGTGTCCGACAGCGGCATGGAGCGCCAGAACAGGATGCTGCGGTCGCGGCGATCCGCGTACAGGCTGTCCAGCAGGTAGAAGAACAGCACGATCTTCATGATGAAGCTGAACATCGCTCCCAAGGCGAGAGTGACGATGCGCACGAAACCGACCACCTGCTCCGGTGCCGCGTTGCTGAAGTCCGGCAGCTGGTCGATGCGGAAATGCATGCCGTTCGCATCCACGGTGTTCACGGTCTCGGAGTGGCCCACCAGCACCGCGATGAGCATGTAGAGGCTCAACACCGTGAGGATGCCGATGACCACGGTCGGCACCATCCACAGGGAACGGTTCTCCCAGAACTCGCGCCGGATGAGGGTCTTGTTCATGCGTGAGACCAGGGCGTTCATTGCATCCCTCCTTTGGCCTTGGCGACGAAGATGTCGGCCACGCTGGGGGTATGGATCTCGCCCAGTTCCGCCAACTGCTCCTTCGCTACCCCCTCGAACAGGAAGAGCTTCTTGCCGAACACGTCACGTTCGTGCAGCGGCTTCAGTGCCTGCGCGGCGGCCGCTTTGTCGGGGTTCACCAGCACTTCGGTGTAGTCCTGCGCCACCTGCTCCATGGAACTGTTGAGGGTGATGGCGCCGTTGTCGATGAACATCAGATGGGTGAGGAGCTTCTCGATCTCCTCCACCTGGTGGGTGGTCACGAGGATGGTGCGCTGCTCGTCGAAATAGTCGTTCAGCAGGTTGGTGTAGAACTCCTTGCGGTACAGGATGTCGAGGCCCAGCGTGGGCTCGTCCAGCACCAGGAGCTTGGCGTCGATGGCCATGACCAGCGCCAGGTGCAGCTGGGTGACCATGCCCTTGGAGAGTTCCCCGACCTTGCTCTTCTGCCGGATCTTGGTGCGCTCCAGGAAATGCATGGCGCGCTCGCGGCTGAAGCGCGGGTGCACCGACTCGGCGAATTCGATGGCATTGGCGACGCGCAGCCAGCGCGGCAGCACCGCCACGTCGGCGATGAAGCACACGTCGCGCATCAGGTGATGCCGACCCAGGCGCGGGTCGTGGCCGAGCACGTCCAGTTCGCCCTCGAAGTCCGTGAGGCCCAGCACCGCCTTGAGAGCGGTGGTCTTGCCGGCGCCGTTCGGTCCGATCAGGCCGACGATGCAACCTTCCTCGATGTCGAAGTCGACCTTGTTGAGGGCGGCGAGAGTGCCGTAATGCTTGCTCAGGCCCCGTGCTTTGACGAGCGTGTTCATGCTTTCTTCCCCTTTCCGTCCGTCTCCAGCTTCATCAGTTCCATCATGTCGAGGCCGAGGCGCTGGATGCGCTGCACGATCTGCGGCCACTCGTTCTTCAGGAACTGCTCCCGTTCGTTCTTCATCAGGTTGCGGCGCGCGCCTTCTTTCACGAACATACCGAGCCCCCTGCGTTTCTCCACCAAGCCCTCGTCCACCAGCGACTGGTAGCCCTTGAGCACCGTCAGCGGGTTGATCTGGTATTCGGCGGCCACCGAGCGCACCGAAGGCAGGGGGTCACCCTCCTTCAGGGCGTCCTCCAGGATCATCGCGACGACCCGATCCCGGAGTTGCCGGTAGATGGGTTGGTTGTCGCTCCAGTTGGGTTCCATGACCATGGCCTCGCTGCTTTAGCGGAGTAGTCCGGTACAGTACCGGGCTTACCTTAGCCCCCGGCCCGGCCAAAGGCCAGGGCGCCGATGAGCTTCAGGACCGCGAAACGGTTCACGCCCTTGCCGAAGAGCGACATGATCTTGGAGGGTTTCACGTTGATCGCACCGAGGTACATGGTGCCGGGCGCTTGGGCGAGCTTTGCCGCATAGCGCGCGTCCTCGCTGTCATCGGCCGTGACCTGGATCGCGCCGAGATACAGGGCGCCCTGCTGCTTGGCTTCGCGGGCGGCGAGTCGGGCATCGGGGCTATCGGCGGCGGTCACTTGCACCACGCCGAGGAAGGCCGTGGAGCCGTACTTGGAACGGGCGCGGTGGCCGGCTCTGCCCTCCACGTCGGCGGCGGTCACCTGGATGGTGCCGAGGTCCAGCACCGGACTCTGATGGGCCCGGGCCGCGTGGGTCGCCAGGCTCGTGGCGCCGAGCCCGAGGCTCAAGGCGATGGCGAGGCTCAATTTGCGAAAGTTGATGTTCATGTCCTGGCTCCTTCTCTTTCGTTAGCCGGCTCCTCAGGGAACCGATTCCGTAGTGGTGTTGTAGCTAACTATAACACTAAAAAATACGATTGCAAGCCCTCAAGCCTGAATTTTGCGCAGTCTCCAATCTCACCTTTCCAAACAATGGCTTACAAGACTTCTCTGTACTTTGGAGCCTGTCCGCCCATGCTTCCGGCGGCCATATCGCTGGCTACCGCACAACACGCCCATAACACCACCCTCTCCATATATTTAGGTGGGCACCTCATACCGCTCCGCACTTGGGAGGGTAAAAAGCCAACCCCCGTGCCGGTGCTAGAATCGCGTCCCCTGCGCGGACCCGCCCGGTCTGCGCCCCCTCTCGGATGACCCGCCAACCAACGGAGCTCGACGTCCATGGCCACGAAGAAACCCGTCCGCATCGCAGTCACCGGCGCCGCCGGCCAGATCGGCTATCAACTCATCTTCCGCATCGCCGCGGGCGACATGCTGGGCCCGAAGCAGCCTGTGATCCTGCAGTTGCTGGAGGTCCCGGGTGCCATGCCGATGCTGAACGGCGTGGTGATGGAGCTGACCGACTGCGCGTTCCCGCTGGTCGCCGGCATCGTGGCCACCGACAGCGCCGAGACTGCCTTCAAGGACGCGGACTACGCCCTGCTCGTAGGCGCCAGGCCCCGAGGCCCCGGCATGGAGCGCAAGGACCTCTTGCTCGAGAATGCCAAGATCTTCTCCGCCCAGGGCCAGGCGCTGAACAAGACCGCGAAGAAGAACGTGAAGGTGCTGGTGGTGGGCAATCCGGCCAACACCAACGCGCTCATCGCCTCCTCCAATGCGCCGCGGATCCCCAAGAAGAACTTCTCGGCCATGATGCGCCTCGACCACAACCGTGCCCTAGGTCAGCTCGCCGCCAAAACCGGCACCCATGTGAACGACATCAAGCGCATGACCATCTGGGGCAACCACTCCTCCACCCAGTACCCGGACATCAACGCCTGCACCGTGAAGGGCAAGGCGGCGATGAAGCTCGTGGACCAGGCGTGGGTGACGGGAGAGTTCATCCCCACCGTGCAGCAGCGCGGCGCGGCCATCATCAAGGCACGCGGCGCCTCCTCCGCCGCCTCCGCGGCCTCCGCCGCCATCGACCACATGCGCGACTGGGCGCTCGGCACCCCGAAGGGCAGCTGGGTGAGCATGGCGGTGCCGGCCGACGGCAGTTACGGCATCAAGGCCGGCATCATGTACGGCTACCCCGTGACCTGCAGCAAGGGTCAGTGGAAGATCGTGAAGGGCCTGAAGGTCGATGCCTTCTCCCAGGAGCGCATGCGTGCCACCGAGGCGGAGCTGCGGGAGGAACGTGACGGGGTGAAGGATCTCCTGCCCGGGGGCTGACCCGGACCAAGGCCGGTACAGCCAGGGGGCCTCACGGCCCCCTGCTCATCTATATAGGTAGAGGAGCGACATGGGACGCGTCGAGATCACGCTGCCGGAACGCTTCCCCTACACCGTGGAACTCGCGGTGCGGGTAGCGGACCTCAACTACGGCAACCACCTCGGCAACGACGCGGTGCTAGGCCTGCTGCACGAGGCCCGACGCGGCTATCTGCTGTCGCTCGGCACCGACGAGATCGGTGCCGACCAGGTGGGATTCGTGGTGGCGGACGCCGCCGTCATCTACCGTGCCCAGGCTTTCTATGGCGACCGCTTGCGCATCGAGGTGGCGGCCGGCGACTTCTCGAGCCGCAGCTGCGCCTTCTACTTCCGCGTGAGCAACGCAACCGACGGGCGGGTGGTGGCCGAGGCGCGCACCGGCATGGTGTGCTTTGACTTCAAGGTGCAGAAAGCGGTGACCATCCCCGCCGGCCTGCGCGCTCGCTTGCAGGCAGGAGTATAGTTTTCCAGAGGCGCAGGGTGTCACGGCGCCCCAACCAACATTGGACGGATATCCCATGCTGAGCGCACTCCTCTGGCTCCTCGTGTTCGTCGCCGGCAGCCTGGCGCTGGCCTATAACCGCGTGCCGCTGCTGCTCACTAGCCTCGCCTATCTCGCGTTCTTGCTCGTCTACAGCATCGCGCACACCGGCCCCTACTGGCTGCAGCTGGTCTTCTGGGTGGCGTTCTTCGCGCTCGCCATCCCGGTCAACGTGCTCGCGATCCGTCGCCACTACATCTCGCGGCCGCTGCTCAACATGTTCCGCCAGATCATGCCGGAGATGTCCGAGACCGAGGCTGCGGCCCTCGAGGCCGGCACCGTGTGGTGGGACGGCGAACTCTTCAGCGGCCGCCCCAACTGGCAACGGCTACTCAACACACCGGCACCCGCCATCAGCACCGAGGAGCAGGCCTTCCTCGACCGTGAGGTGGAAGAGCTCTGCGCCATGATCGATGAGTGGAAGGTCACCCACGAGTGGTGCGACCTGCCACCCGAAGCCTGGGACTACCTGAAGAAGAAAGGCTTCTTCGCCATGATCATCCCGAAGCGCTACGGCGGCCGGGAGTTCTCAGCGCTGGCGAACTCCGAGGTGCTCGCCAAGATCGCCACCCGCAGTCCCACCTGCGCCTCCATCGTGGCGGTGCCGAACTCCCTGGGACCGGCGGAGCTCCTGCTGCGTTACGGCACCGAGGAGCAGAAGAACCACTACCTGCCACGGCTCGCCTCCGGCGAGGACGTGCCCTGCTTCGCGCTCACCGGCCCCACCGCGGGCTCCGACGCCGCCTCCATCCCCGACACCGGCGTGGTGTGCAAGGGCATGTGGGAGGGTAAGGAAGTCCTCGGCATGCGCCTGAACTGGAACAAGCGCTACATCACGCTCGCGCCGGTAGCTACTGTGCTGGGTCTCGCCTTCCGGCTCACGGATCCCGACCATCTCATGGGCCAGGTGGATGACTACGGCATCACCTGCGCGCTCATCCCACCGCACCTGCCCGGCGTCAGCATCGGCCGGCGCCACTTCCCGCTCAATCTACCCTTCCAGAACGGCCCGACCCACGGCAAGGACGTGTTCGTGCCGCTCGACTTCATCATCGGCGGCCCCAAGATGGCCGGCCACGGCTGGCGCATGCTCATGGAGTGCCTGGGTGCGGGCCGCGCTATCTCCCTGCCTTCCAACACCTGTGGCGGCTCCCGCCTTGGCGTCTATACCAGCGGCGCCTACGCGCGCGTGCGCAAGCAGTTCCGCCTGCCCATCGCCCGCTTCGACGGCATTGACGAAGTGTTGGGCCGCATGGGCGGCACCCTCTACGCCATGGAGGCGGTGCGCACCATGACCGCCGGCGCCATCGACCAGGGCGAGGCCCCCTCGGTGTGTGCCGCTATCTCCAAGTGTCACGTCACCGAGATGGCGCGTCACGTGGGCAACGACGCCATGGACATCCACGGCGGCAAGGGCATCCAGCTCGGACCGCGCAACTACCTCGGGCGCGGCTACCAGTCCATCCCCATCGCCATCACCGTCGAGGGTGCGAACATCCTCACCCGCAACCTGATGATCTACGGCCAGGGTGCCATCCGCTGCCATCCCTTCGTGCTGAAGGAGATGCGCGCCGCCGCCTCCGAGGACCACGCAGCCGCGGTGATAGAGTTCGATCAGGCGCTGTTCGGTCATATCGGGCTCGCCATCAGCAATGCTGCACGCTCGCTTTGGCTCGCGCTTACCAACGCCAAATTTACCCGCGTGCCGGTGGTGACCCCGACCGAGCGCTACTACCAGCACATCAACCGCTACAGCGCGTCCTTCGTACTGGCCTCCGACGCTGCCATGCTAACACTCGGTGGAGCGCTCAAGAAGAAGGAGAAGCTCTCGGCGCGCCTCGGCGACATGCTGAGCTATATGTACATCGCTTCGGCGACCCTGAAGCGCTTCGAGGACCAGAACCGGCCGGCCGAGGATCTGCCGCTGGTGGAATGGGCCTGCCGCGATGCCCTCTACCGCCTGCAGGAGCAGATGCACGGCTTCCTGCGCAACTTTCCCAACAAACCGGTGGCGGCGGTGCTGCGCTTCCTCATCTTCCCGCGCGGCCGCATGTACTCCGCGCCTGACGACAGACTCGGTCACGCTGTGGCGGAGAGCATCTCCGTCCCGGGCGGTGCCCGCACCCGTCTCACCCGGAACACCTATGTGAGCGACAAACATTCGCCCGTGGGCATGTTCACCGAGGCGCTGGAACTCGCAGTCCAGCTCGAGCCCGTGGAGCGCCGCATCCGCGAGGCCGAGAAAGCCGGCCGCATCCGGGAGGGCGCCGGTGCCTCGACGGTGCTGGCGGCGGAGGAAGCCAAGATAATCACGGCACAGGAAGCACGCGAGCTGCTGCGGCTGGAGGAGCTCACCGCCGAGATCGTGGCAGTGGACGACTTCGACCCGAGCGAACTCGGCACCCATCCGTTCGCGAAACCGCTCCCGGCATGAAGAAGCCGCTGGTCTACGAGGTCACGCTGGACATCGGCGCGGAGCTCGCGCCTGAGTTCGACGTCTGGCTCGCCGACCATGTGCACGCCATGCTGGCGCTGCCGGGATTCACCGACGCCCGTATCCTGAGCCCGGAAAACCTAGACACCGCACCCGGCTCGCCGACCACGGCGCGCCGGGTGGTGCAGTACACCCTCGCCGGCCGCGCCGAGCTCGACCGTTACCTCGCCGAACATGCCTCGCGCATGCGCGCCGAGGGGGTCAAGCGCTTCGGCGAGAAGCTCAAGAGCAGCCGCCGCGTGCTGGACGTGGACCAGTCCCTGGCGGGGGTGCCGGCGCTGCCGGGCCTGGTGCTGATGCCCGAGACCGATCGTTGCCGTAATTGCGGCACACCGCTCAACGGCAAGTTCTGCGCCGAGTGCGGCCAACGCAACCATAGCGCAGTCTCGACCCTGAGGGAGATAACCGAGGACTTCGCCGGCACCCATTTCGGCTTCGACACCCGGTTCATCCACAGTATAGTGCCGCTCTTGTTCCGACCCGGTTTCCTGACCCGTGAGTACTGCATCGGGCGCCAGGAGCGCTACATCAAGCCGTTCCGGCTCTACCTGTTCAGCAGCGTGGTTTTCTTCTTCCTGGCCGCCTTCATGTGGTCGACGCCCCTCAGTTCCGGCAAGACCCAGAACCTGAGCCCCCAGGCCAAGGCGGAGATCAGTGTGGCGGACCGGGAGGCGACACGGGCGCAGCTCAACAAGGCCCTGGAGGAGATCAAGGCGAAGCCGGGAGAGGACGAGGCGGAGAAACACTTCGCCGAGGCCATCGTCATGGACCAGTTGGCCAAGCTGGACCAAGCGGCGGCGCCGGCGAGCAAGTCAGGGGCCGCAGCGGTGGCGACGGCCGCAGCACCCGCCGCCGCGAGCAAGCGCCACACCACGGCTTCCTACAACTACAACGGCGGTGACATCGATATCGACCTGCCCTCGGACTATAAGCCCAAGGACGCGACCGAAAGCAGTTTCATCGACAAGCTCTCCAAGATCAAAGACAACCAGGACCAGTTCAAGCATCAGCTCTACCAGAACTTGCCGAAGATGATGCTGCTGTTCATGCCGCTCATCGCCATGTTCCTGAAGCTGCTCTACATCGGCTCCAGACGCCTCTTCACCGAGCACTTCGTATTCACCCTGCATTACCACGCCTTCGTGTTCGTGGTGATGCTGGTGGTGATGCTCATCGGCTTCGGCGCTCGGCACATCATCTGGCTCGAACCCCTGAAGCGCGAGGCCGGCACCGTGGCGGGTTGGTACGTAGCCATCTACCTGTTCCTGGCGCTGCGCTTCTTCTACCGGCAGTCCTGGTTCATGACGGGCTTGAAGTTCTTCATGCTTTTCATCAGCTACTGCATGGCGGCAGGTATCACCTTCGCGGCGGCGGTGGCCCTCACCGCGGCGGAGATCTAAACCCGGCTAGGCCATCAGCCCTTCGCGCCCTGCGTTCCTCTGAGAACCCCCTGATCGTCAGATTATTTCGAATATCTTGGTCTAACCCTTTATATGTGAAGGGATTTACAAAAGCTTTGGACTATCCATTGAAGGATATATAGGCAGGGCCGGGTATTTGGCCTAAATTTACTTAATGCAGGACGCCTGCCGTCCGGTTTCCGGGCGACTCCGGCTGGGATGGCCGACAAGGGGCAGGTGACGCGGCGTGAAACTCGCCAGCGCCTTCAATCATTCGCCGAACCTGGTGACGCTCACGCGCCTGGCCGATGACCTCTATGTGGACGTCAACGACGCCTTCGAGCGGGTGCTTGGCTACTCTCGTTCCTCCATCATCGGCCAGAACCCGGTAGCCCTCGGGGTCTGGGACGGCCCCCGTCGCGAACGCTTCCTCAACGCCCTGCGCAAGTACCACAGCATCGCCAACCAGCCCGCGAGCTATCGCCGCCGCGACGGCGGTGAATACCAGGGGCTGCTGAACGCCGAGGTGGTCTCCTTCGAGGGCGAGGACTATGTCCTCTGCATCGTGCAGGACCTGGTACCCGCCGATCCCGTCACCGAGACCAGCCGCAAGAGCGCCCTCGATCACGCAACGGAAGCCGTGTACGTGACCAGTCCCGAAGGGCGCTTCCTGGAGGCCAACCCGGTGCTGGCACGGCTGCTCGGCTATGCCTCTCCGGAGGAACTGCTCCGGGAGGTGCAGGACATCGGCGTCCAGGTCTATGCCGACCCGGACATGCGTGTGGACCTGCTCGCGGCCCTGGAGCGAGACGGCCAGGTGGAGAACCGCGAGGCCCAGCTGCGGCGCCGCGACGGCAGCCTCATCTGGATCTCCGAGAACGCCCAGGCGGTGCGCGACGCCACCGGCAAGCTGCAGCGCATCGCCGGCAGCTTCGTGGACGTGAGCGCCCGCAAGGAAGTGGAGGCGGCGCTGCAGCTCTCCGAGCAGAAGTACCGCACCCTCGTAGACCACAGCCAGGACGGCGTGTTCATCACCCAGGAGGGCATCTACACCTACGTCAACCAGGCCTACGCCGACATGCTGGGTTACGACGTGATGGAGATGACGGGCAGCCCCTACGCGGACTTCATCGCCCCTGAGGACCGGCGCTTCCTCGAGGAACTGTGGAAGAAGCGTCGTGCCGGCCAATGGGAGCAGAACGCCTACGAGGTGCAGCTCCTCAAGAAAGACGGCCGTACCCGGGTGCTGGCCTCGGTGCGTTCCGGTCCCATCATGCTTGGCGGTCGCCTCGCCAGCACCGGCACCATCCGTGACATCACCGAGGAGCGCCGCACTCAGCAGGCGCTGCTCGCCGCCGAGCAGAAATACCGCGCCATCTTCGAGAACGCGGTGGTGGGCATGTACCAGAGCACGCCCACCGGCCAGTACCTCAAGGCCAACAACGCCCTCGCCCGGATCTTCGGCTTCGACACCCCCGAAGAGATGTTCGGGAACATCAAGAACATCAGCGAGCTGTACCGCAGCCCCGACGAACGCAGCACCGTCAACACCGAACTGGAACGGGTGGGCCTGGTCACGGGCAGGGAGGTTGAGATGCGCCGGCGCGACGGCCAGAGCATCTGGATCTCCCTGAGCGCACGCGTGGTGCGCGACGCAGAGGGTGCGGTCGCCTACTACGAGGGGTCGCTGCACGACATCACCGCCCGCAAGCGCGTGGAGGCCGCGCTGCAGAGCTCGGAACAACGCTACCGTATGCTGGTGGATCACAGTCAGGTCGGCGTGTTCATTAACGAGAACGGCCGCTACAGCTACGTGAACCACGCCTTCGCGACCATGCTGGGCTATACCGAGGCCGAGCTAACCGGCATGAGCTACCGCGACATATTCCCACCCGACGAGCTGGCCGCCGCCGACAGCCGGTTCCTGCGGCGCCAGCGCGGCGAGGACGTGCCCAACAACTACGAGTCCACGCTGCTCTGCAAAGACAAGAAGACGCGCCTCAACGTCACCCATAGCATCGGCACCATCGACGTAGACGACCACCGCTTCATGATCGGCACGGTGCGCGATATCACCGACCAGAAGCGCATCGAGGAGCAACTGCGCCACAACGCGACCCACGACCCGCTCACGGGCCTGCCGAACCGTACCCTGTTCATCGAGCGCCTAGCCAAGGCCATGGAGCGCAGCCAGCCCCAGGGCTCGCCGGGCTACGCGGTGCTGTTCATCGACCTCGACAGCTTCAACGTGGTGAACGACAGCCTGGGGCACGCCGCCGGCGACGAGTTGCTGGTGCAGGTGGCGCAACGCCTCAAGCAGTGCCTCGGCCCCTGGGACACCCTCGCCCGCCACGGCGGCGACGAGTTCACGGTGCTGGTGGGCCAGACCCTCGAGCTCGACGACGCAGTGGAGGTGGCCGAGCGCATGCTGGCAGAGCTCATGCGCCCGGTGAAGCTCGGCGACAACGAGATCTACACCAACGCCAGCATCGGCATCGCCCCCGGCAACCCGGACTACACCTCCACCGAGGAACTGCTGCGAGACGCAGACACGGCCATGTACCGTGCCAAAGCCGCCGGCAAGGCGGGCTATGTGGTCTTCGACCAGGAGATGTACGCGAAGGCACGCGCCCGACTGCGCGTAGAGACGGAACTGCGCCAGGCGCTGGAAAACCGCGAGATGCGGGTCCACTACCAACCCATCGTCACCCTGCAGACCGGCCAGTTGCTGGGCTTCGAGGCGCTGCTGCGCTGGCAACATCCGGTGCGCGGGCTGCTGGGCCCCGACGAGTTCCTGAAGGTGGCGGAGGAGACGGGCCTCATCCTGCCCATCGGCTGGTGGCTGCTACGTGAAGCCTGTCGCCAGACCCGGACCTGGCGCGACCGGCACCCGGAAGCGCGGGACCTGACCATGGCGGTGAACCTGGCCCACAAGCAGTTCATGTATACCGGGCTGCCGCAGCAGGTGTCGGCGGCGCTGCAGGAGACGGGGCTGCCCGCCGACGGCCTGCATCTCGAGATCACCGAGACCGTGTTCCTGGAGAACCCCAAGGCCGCCGAGAGCACCCTGCGCCGGCTGCGCTCGCTGGGGATCGCGCTGCACCTGGACGACTTCGGCACGGGCTACTCGTCCTTGAGCTACCTCTCGGCGCTGCCCCTGGACACCCTCAAGATCGACCGGAGCTTCGTCATGGACATGGAACGCAACCCCAAGCACGCCGCCATCGTGCGCACCATCGTCGAGCTGGCGCGGGACCTGGGGATGAACACGGTGGCGGAGGGAGTGGAATCGACCCAGCAGCTGCGCCTGCTGGACGAGCTCGGTTGCCGTTCAGGTCAGGGCATCCTGTTCTCGCCGGCGCTGGACATGAAACGCGCCGACCGCTTATTCGAGCGCGAGACGCTCGCCTTGGTGCCGGGCGAGGTGGCCTTCAACGACACCCACCCACGGGGATTCTTCCCCACGGATATCGTCAAGCGCACACGCGATTTCTTCCGCCGCGTTTAGCCTCGTATAGCTTCTCGTCGGCGGCCGCGATCAAGGCATCCACGTCGTACTCCGGCGGCGCGGCGGTCAGACCCACGCTGAGCGTGACCTGCAGGCCAGGCTGCAACCGGCTCCAGTCGTACTCCTCCACCTGCTTGCGGATCTTCTCGCAGACGGTGACCGCGTTCTCGTGGCTGGTCTCCGGGAAGCAGAGCAGGAACTCCTCGCCGCCGTAGCGGGCGATGATGTCGATGGAGCGGCACTGGTTGCGCAGGATGTTGGCGATGGTACGCAGCACGTCGTCACCCACCATGTGCGAGTGCTTGTCGTTCACGCCCTTGAAACGGTCCACGTCTGCCAT
Organism: Gammaproteobacteria bacterium; assembly: GCA_035691665.1. Taxonomy (GTDB): domain Bacteria; phylum Pseudomonadota; class Gammaproteobacteria; order Natronospirales; family REEB76; genus DASUBN01. Next base: position 56,373 of record DASSIS010000089.1, read on the forward strand.
GGCGAGCGCGATCTGGCGGTTGTAGCGCTGGGCGCGCTTCACCTCGAAATCCAGGCGGTTGTCGAGGTAGCGGCGGTTGTAGAGCCCGGTCAGGCCGTCCTCGCGGCTCTGGCGCTCGAGCTCCGAGGCCTGCTGCTGCAAGCGTCCCAGGAGTTCCTCCTTCTCGCGGTTGGCGCTGCGCAGCGATTCGGTGAGCGCGTGCAGCTCGTCCTTCTGCAGCGCCAGGTCGTGGGTGCGTTCCACCACGCGCCGCTCCAACTCGTTGCGGCTCTTCTCCAACTCCTCGAACAGACGTGCGTTGGCGATGGCCACCGCCACCTGGCCGGCGAAGGTGACCACGAGCTCGAAATGCGCGTCGGTGAACATGTCCGGCGTGTAGCCCTGGACGCTCAGCACCCCGAGCACGCGTTCCCGATAGGTGACCGGCACGGCGATGAACGACTGCGTCTGCGGCGTGTCGCCGATATGGATCATCATGCTCTTGAACTCGCTCTCGTCGCGACTCCAGTCGGTGATGAAGACCGGCTTGTTGTTGCTCACCACCCAGCTCAAGAGGCCCTCACCCAGCTTGCGGCTGCGTGGCACCTGCCGTCCCTGGCGGTTGTGGTGCAGGCGGATGTCGAGCTCGCGCGCCTCCTCGGCGTAGAGCGCCAGCATGAAAGAATCGAACTCCAACAGGTTGCGGCTCTCGCGGAAGATGAGCTCGATGAGGTCGTCAAGCACCAGCGAGCCGCTCACGGCGCGACCCACCCGGTTCACCGCCACGAGCTCGTCCACCTTGATCTCGAGCGCCCGGCGCGTGTCGGCGAAGCTCTTGACGATGAGGATGATGAGCGCCAGCACCACCAGGAACAGCACGAACACCGGGGTGTCGAGCCGGTTGTAGACGAGCGCGGTAAAGACCGCGAGCGGCACGCCGGCGATGTCGACCACGGTGCTGAAGACGCCGAAGGCACGGCGCCAGTCGTATTCCTCCATCCAGGCGATCACCGCCACGAAGCAGTTGTTCGCGAACTGCATAATCCCGGACAGGATCAGGATCAGCACGCCGTCATGCAGGTCGAGCTCGGTGAGCGGCACATGCCCGCCGAAATAGGTGTAGAGCGAGCCGGTCATGAGCACCAGCAGGATGATCATCCCGGAGTTGTGAAAGGAGCGGAGCACCGTGAGCCTCAGGTTCTGGCCGCGGTTCGCGCCCCAAGGCAGGAACGGCCAGATCACCGAGGAGATGCCGGCGATCCAGGCGGCCTGCAGGGTGCCGAAGATGAGGATGCTGGAGACCTGCACCACCCGGTCGAGTGACACGTGGCCCACGTGGGGCGCCGGGAAACCGAACAGCACCACCACGATGCCGAACAGGGTGAAGCCCACCACCGCCGCCGCGTTCTTCACCTCCAGCTGGGTATGGGCGGAGAGATAGACGAGCAGGGCGAAGCCCGCCAGACCCAGCAGTGCCGCGTAAACGACCGAGAGTTGCCGTGCGTTCTTCATGTGGACTCTAAGCTTCCCTGAGCTCGTCGGCTCTGTGTTACACGCCCCTTCCCGGCAGCGCAACACATTGTTTGGGTCCTAAATATAAGCTCTTCCCGGGCCCCCTTAAGGGGCATGCTAGACTGAAAATCACTCTGCGAGGCCTGCCGTCATGAAGCTTGATTCCAAAGGCTTTTCCCGCGTTTTCCTTCCCTCCACCCTCCTTCTTCTGGTCGCCCTGTTGTCCGCCTGCTCCCCCCGGGTCTACGTGGAGCAGGACGACAGCGCCAAGCTCTCGGGCTACCACCGCTTCGCCTGGCTGAGCCCGCCCCCTGCCCCGGTACGTGACCCCATCCTAGACAGCCAGATCTTCGAGGCCCGGGTGCACCGCGCCGTGAGCGACGACCTCAAGTCCCGCGGCTACGAGGAAGTGGCCCCCGACGCCGGCGCGGATTTCCTGGTGACCTACCACACCAGCGCCAAGCAGACCCTGCAGAGCACCGGGCCCGCCTTCAGCTTCGGCTTCGTGGATGCCTTCCCGCGCGGCTTCGGCGCCGTAGGTTTCCCGGTGGGACCCGACGTGCAGACTCGCGACGAAGGCACCCTGATGCTGGACGTGCTGGACGGCCAGAACAAACGCCTGGTGTGGCGGGGCTGGACCACGGAGCTCCTCAACCAGGACAACTACAGCGACAAATCCGTGCAGGATGCCGTCAAGGACATCTTCGACAAGTTCCCCGCCAAACCCTGACCTGCTCCATGCCGCGCGCTGCTAATACACCGCCGGCGCGTCTCATCGCCCACGTGGACATGGACGCCTTCTACGCGTCCGTGGAGCAGCTGGATAACCCTAAACTCAAGGGCAAACCCGTCATCGTGGGCGGTATCGGTAACCGCGGTGTGGTGAGCGCCGCCAGTTACGAGGCGCGGGTATTCGGCGTGCGTTCGGCCATGCCCATGTACGAAGCGCGCAAGCGCTGCCCCCAGGGCGTGTACATCCAGGTACGTATGTCCCGGTACAAAGAGGTATCGCAGCAGGTGTTCCAGGTGTTCGGCGACTTCACGCCCGTGATCCAGGGCCTGTCCCTGGACGAAGCCTTCCTGGATCTCACCGGTGCCATCGGCAGTGAGGATCCCATGGGCCTGGGCCGGCGCATCAAGGAAAGTATCCGCACTGCCACCGGCCTCACTGCCTCGGTGGGTCTCGCGCCCAACAAGCTGATCGCCAAGATCGTCTCCCAGCAGTGCAAGCCCGACGGCTTGCAGCACGTGAAGCCGGCAGAGGTGCAGACCACCCTCGACCCCCTGCCCGTCACCGCCATGTGGGGTATCGGTCCACGCACCGGCGAATCCCTGGCGCGGGCCAAGATCCAGACCATCCGCGACCTGCGCCTGGCACCGGAGGCCAAGCTCAAGGCCCTGTTCGGCTCCCAGGCACTGCGTTTCAAGGCGCTGGCCGAGGGCCGCGACGACCGCCCGGTGGACGACAGTGGCGGCGAACGCTCCGTGAGCCAAGAGACCACCTTCGAGCGCGACCTGAAGACCCTGGATGAGCTCGATCCCGTGCTGCGTTCGCTGACCGAGGATCTCTGCCGCATCCTGCGCAAGAACCTGCTCAAGCCCCATACCGTGGTGGTGAAGCTACGCGAGACGGACTTCAGCCGTCACACCCGCCAGCGGCGCTTCACGCCGGCCGACGCCAGTTTCGACGCCCTCTACCCCATCGCCCGAATGCTCCTGGCCCGCTGGCTGGAGGAGCACCCCGGGCGGGCCCTGAGGCTCCTGGGGGTGGGGGCTCGGGATTTCTCCGGAGACGAGCAACAGGACCTCTTCGACGAGAGCCGTGCCCGCCGCCAGCGCCTGGAGGCGGCCTCCGACGCGGTACGGGACCGTTTCGGCGACAGCGCGCTGCGCCGAGGCGTATCCTTGGACGACGACCCCGACTGACCCGATTATGTACGCCAGCTACTTCGGCCTCAGCGACAACCCGTTCGCCATCACCCCGGACCCGCGCTTCCTGTTCCTCTCGGCGCGGCACACCGAGGCCCTGGCGCACCTGCTCTACGGGGTCACCGAGAGCGGCGGCTTCATCCAGCTCACGGGCGAGGTAGGCACCGGCAAGACCACCCTGGTGCGCACCCTGCTCGAGAAGCTGCCGGACAACGTGGATGCGGCGCTGGTCATCAACCCCCGGGGCACGGTGCTGGAGTTCCTGCGCAGCATCTGCCGCGAGCTGGGCCTCGACTGGAAGCCGCAGCAGACACCCCAGGACCTGATCGATGCCCTGAACGCGCAGCTGCTGGCGGCTCACGCCAAGGGCCGGCGTGTGGTGCTCATCATCGACGAGGCCCAGGGCCTGTCGGAAGAGGTGCTGGAGCAGGTGCGGCTGCTCACCAACCTCGAGACCCGCGAACAGAAGCTCTTGCAGATCATCCTGGTGGGACAGCCGGAGCTGCGTGAGATGCTGGCGCGCACGGAGCTGCGCCAGCTCGCCCAGCGCATCACCGGCCGCTACCACCTGACGCCGCTCTCCGCCGCCGAGAGCCGCGCCTACGTGAACCATAGACTCACGGTCTCCGGCGCCATGGCGCCTATCTTCACGGGCTCCGCGCTGCGCACCATGCAGCGGATGACCCGCGGCATCCCGCGGCTCATCAACATCATCAGCGATCGCGCCCTGCTCGGCGCCTACACCCAGGAGATGCGCCAGGTGGATGCCTCCCTGGTGCGGCACGCCGCCCGCGAGGTGCTGGGCGAAGCTCCGGACAAGCGTCGTCTGCCGGTATGGCTCTGGCCCGCCGCCCTCGTGCTCGCCCTCTCCTGCACGGCGCTGCTCTACCTCACCGTCCGCCCCGCGCCCGTCCCGGCAGCCGTCCCCGCTCCGGCGGCGCCACCGGCGGTCCCGGACCTCGCCAAGTGGCTCGCAGACCCGACCCACCCCAGCGACACGGACTCCGCCTTCGCCGGCCTCTTCTCCCTCTGGGGCAGCCATTACACCGCCGCGGGCAGCGGCAGCGGCTGCCGGGAAGCGGAGACAGCGGGTCTGCGCTGCTTATATAGACGCGGCACCTGGAACAACCTGCGCAGCTTCGACCTGCCGGCGGTGGTGACGCTCACGGACGCCGGCGGCCAAGTGCACCAGCTCGTGGTGGCGGCCCTGGATGGCGGCAGTGTCACGCTGAAGGCGGGCGCCGCCGAGATGCGCTTCCCTCTCAGTCAGGTGGAGCCGCTCTGGTACGGCGAGTATCTGATCCTGTGGCGCCCGGACCCCCACGCACCCATGCCGCTCGCACCCGGGATGGTGGGCACCGGCGTCTCCTGGTTACGCAGTCAGCTCGCTACTCTGCAGCACGTACCGGACTCCGGTATCGCCAGCTACGACGACGGCCTCACCGCCATGGTGAAGAACTTCCAGGCCACACAGCACATGAAGGTGGACGGCATCGCCGGCGAGGAGACCCTGGTGCACCTGTCCGCGGTGCTGGATCCCCCGGGCACGCCCTTGCTGGCCGCCGGAGGCTGACCATGTCGCTGATACTGGACGCGCTGCGCAAATCCGAACGCACCCGGCAGCAGAGCCTGACCGGTCAGCTGGGTGCCACCGAGACGCCGTCCCGTCCCGGGCGCATGGCCATGCCCTGGGTGACGCTGCTCGGCATCCTGCTCGTGATCAATGCCATCGTCCTGGCGGTGTTCTTCTGGCGGGGCGGTGAACACGCCGCGGCTCCGACTCAGGCCGCCCCCGCGACGCCATCCGCGGCCTACCACCCGGAAGTGCGGCCGCTGTCCGAAGAGGCGAGTACTCCGCCTGAGGCCGTACCGTCGGCTCCACCACAAGCGGCAGCCATCCAGGCTGTGCCAACGGCTCCTGCCGCGATCCCGGTGCCGTCACCATCACCGGTGCCCCAGACGACGGGCCCGGTGGTGGCCCAGAATGCGGACGCGGGCGTGCCGAGCCTCGACACCTTGCCCATGGATGTGCGCCAGACCCTGCCCTCCCTGCACCTCGACGTGCTGGGCTACGCCATGAAACCCGAGGATCGCTTCGTGGTCATAAACTTCCAGCGCTACCGCGTTGGTGACACCACGGCCGAGGGCGTGCGGGTGGCGGACATCGTGCCGGGAGGCGCGGTCCTCGAATACCACGGCACGCGCTTCCTGTTGCCACCCTGAACCTGCGATTCGGTTTCCAAATACAGACAGACGCCAAGGAGTGCCTCCATGTCCATGCCCCGTCTCGCCGGCGCATTGCTCGCCGCCACCGTCTCCGTACCGCTGTTCGCCGCCGCCAGCCAGCCGCTGCCGTCGTTCAGCCAGGACAACATCCGCACCACCATCAAGACCCTTTCCTCGGACGAGTTCGGCGGCCGCGCTCCCGGCAGTCCGGGCGAGAAGCTGTCCACCGACTACATCAGCGGCAAATTCAAGGAATACGGGCTCGAGCCCGCGGACCATGGCAGCTACCTGCAGGAGGTACCGCTGAAGCAGATCACCGCCGACCCCCACACCGTACTTCGCATCGGCGGTGGCACCACGCCGCTCACCCTCGCCTATGGCAGTGAGATGGTGGTGAGCACGCCCCGGCCCGAAGCCACGATCTCGCTCAAGGACGTGCCGCTGGTGTTCGCTGGCTTCGGCATTGTGGCCCCCGAGTACAACTGGAACGACTATGCCGGCCTCGACGTGAAAGGCAAGATCGTGGTGGTGTTGGTGAACGACCCAGGCTATCCCGACGGCGACCCGAACCTCTTCGAAGGGAAGGCCATGACCTACTACGGCCGCTGGACCTACAAGTACGAGGAAGCCGCGCGCCAGGGCGCCGCCGGCATCATCATCGTGCACGAGACGGGCCCCGCTGGTTATCCCTGGGAAGTGGTGCAGGGTAGCTGGAGCGGTCCGCTGGAGGAGCTGGATCCGGGCCAGGCTTACCAACCCGCGATCCAGGGTTGGATCACCCACGACGCCGCGGAGCTGCTGTTCGCGGACGCGGGCCTGAAGCTGGACGAGCTGGAGAAGGCCTCACAGCTGCGCGGTTTCAAGGGCGTGCCCATGAAACTCACCGGCAGCATCGTGCTGCACAACACCGTGCATGACATCGTCTCCCACAACGTGGTGGGCCTTCTCAAGGGCGCATCCCGCCCCAGCGAAGCGGTGATCTACACCGCTCATTGGGACCATCTGGGCGAGCACGTGGTGAACGGCAAGACCGAGATTTTCCACGGCGCCGTGGACAACGCCTCCGGCATCGCCGGCCTCCTGGAGCTCGCGCGCGCCTATGGCACGGGACCGAAGCCCGCGCGCAGCGTGTTGTTCATCGCCACCACCTGCGAGGAACAGGGCTTGCTGGGAGCGCGCTACTACGCTGCCCACCCGCTGATCCCGCTCAGGGACACGGTGGCTGACTTCAACATGGACGTGATGGACACCTTCGGCAAGACCCACGACGTGACCGTACGCGGCCACTTCATGTCGCAGCTGGAGGACGAACTCTCCACCGAGGCCAAGACCCTGGACCTCAAGGTGCTGCCCGATTCGCAGCCAGAGAAGGGATACTACTTCCGCGCCGACCACTTCGAGTTCGCCAAGGCTGGAGTACCGGCCTTGAGCATCGCGCTCGGCACCGATTACGTCGGTCATACTCCGGATTGGGGTCTCGCCCAACAGCAGGGCTACGTGAGCCAGCGTTACCACAAGCCGGCGGACGTCTATGACCCGTCCTGGGATCTCTCCGGCATGGTCCAGCAACTGGACCTGCTCTACCTCACCGGTCGCGATCTGGCCGAGAGCGACGCCTGGCCGGCCTGGAACCCGGGCGGTCCGTTCGCAGCGAAGCGTGCCGAGCAGCGCAGCGGCGGTTGAAACCGCGCCTCGATATTTAGGGCAGGCCCATTGCCGCGCTACGCGCGACGCTGGGCCCCCACTAGAGCTCTTCCGCAAAAAGCCCATCCAGGGCTTTTGCGGAGTCGGCGAGTCAGGGACACACCCGGACTCGCTTCCACAGGAGCGCATCCATGCGCCCCGGATATTTAGGGCTCGTAACAGTGACGTGCTGATTTAGCTATGCCTCGGCTGTCCGGCGCGGTTACACTCTTATGACAGGGGTGGGGGAGGGTTGACCCCTGCCCCGATCATAAGCAGCATCCATGCACATCCTCATCGTCGATCACTCGAAGGTGGTGCGCACCGTCTGGAACAAGATGGTGGCCGACCTCGGCCATCAGAGCCTCACGGTGGAGAATGCCGAGGAAGCGCTCGAGGTGATGCAGGGCCAGCAGGTGGAGTTCATCTGCGCCTCGCTCTCGCTCCCGGGCATGAACGGCATCGCGCTCTGCCGCCAGGTGCGGTCCCTGCCCAAGCATCACAAGACCCCTTTCATCCTGCTCACCTCCACCCAGGACAGGACCCTGCGCCAGGAGGCCTTCGAGGCCGGGGTCACCGAGATCCAGGAGAAGATGGACAAGGAGCAGCTCGAGGCACGCCTCAAGCAATACCTGTCCGAAGAGCAGCATGAACTCACCGCCCGTGTGCTCTATATCGAGGACAGCATGGTGGCGGCGCACGTGATGATCAAGATCCTGCGCCACATGAACCTCAAGGTGGACCACTTCCGCAGCGCCGACGAGGCGCTGGTGGCCTTCGAGAAGCACGACTACGACCTGATCGTGAGCGACATCCTGCTGGAAGGCGTGATGAGCGGCGTGGGCCTGGTGAACCGGGTGCGCAGCTACCTCTCCGACAAGCGCCGCGTGCCGATCCTCGCGCTCTCCGGCATGGACGAGACCACGCGCCGCATCGAGCTCTTCCGCCTCGGCGTCAACGACTACATCGCCAAGCCACCCGTCGAGGAAGAGGTGCGGGCGCGGGTACGCAACCTCATCATCAGCAAGCAGCTCTTCGACCGGGTGCAGGCGCAATCGCGCCAGCTCTACCAGCTCGCCATGCAGGACCAGCTCACCGGCATCTACAACCGCACCGGGCTGAACGAGTTCGCCCCCAAGTACTTCACGGAAGCGGTCGAGAACGACCTGCCCCTGAGCCTCATGCTCATCGACCTGGATCACTTCAAGAGCATCAACGACACCCACGGCCACACCGTGGGCGACAAGGTGCTGGCGCTGACCAGCGCCCTGCTCAAGTCCGCCTGTCGCGAGGGCGACCTGGTGGCGCGGGTAGGCGGAGAGGAGTTCGTGCTCCTCATGGGCCAGTGCGGCGTGGAGGAGGCCGCGCGCTATGCCGAGAAGATCCGCAAGGACATCGAGAAGCTCAAGCCGGACGGCATCAGCGTCACCGCCAGCATCGGCGTCAGCGCGCGCCCCCTGGGTAAGGACCTGAACTTCGACGACCTCTTCAAGGCCGCCGACCGCGCCGTGTATGAAGCCAAGAACCAGGGCCGCAACCGTGTGGTGACTATGCTATATAACTGAGCCACCTGCCCCGCACCCTGGACCCGCCATGTCAGACAGCAAGCAGCATTTCGAGACCACCTGTGTCCACGCCGGGCGCGACCCGGACCCCGCCAGCGGCGGCGTGAGTCCCGCCATCCAGCTTTCCACCACCTTCGAACGCGGCGCCGACGGGCAATACCCACGGGGCTACAACTATTCGCGCGGCGGCAACCCGAACCGCGCGCAGTTGGAGGCCTGCCTCGCCGCCCTCGATGGCGGCGCCGCGGCACTGGCCTTCGGCTCCGGCAGCGCTGCCGTGAGCGCGGTGTTCCAGGCCCTGAGACCCGGCGACCACGTGGTCTGCACCCAGGATGCCTACCACGGCGTGCTGCGCGTCCTGCGTGAAGTCATGGTCGGTTGGAACCTCAGGGTGACCTATGTGGACGCCAGCGACCTCGCCGCGCTCAAGGCCGCCGTCACGAAAGATACCCACGTCGTGTGGGTGGAGAGCCCCTCCAACCCGTTGCTCAAGCTCACCGACCTTGCCGCGGCCGCGGACATCGCACACCGGGCTGGCGCGCTCGCGGTCTGCGACAGTACCTTCGCCACGCCGGCGCTGCAGCGGCCGCTGGAACACGGCATGGACATCGTGATGCACAGCACCACCAAGTACCTGGGCGGGCACAGCGATGTGATGGGCGGCGCTCTCGTATGCCGGGCGGCGGATACCTTCACCGAGCGGCTGCGCTTCCTGCAGTCCACCATCGGCGCTGTGCCCTCACCCTTCGACTGCTGGTTGCTCCTGCGCGGCGCCACCACCCTGCATCTCAGGGTGCGGGCCCAGTCAGCCAACGCCCAGCAGGTGGCCGAGCATCTCGCGAAGCACCCCGCGGTGGAGCAGGTGTTCTACCCGGGGCTTGCCTCACACCCCGGCCACGCGCTCGCCGCGCGCCAGATGCGGGCTTTCGGTGCCATGCTATCCTTCACGGTCCGCGGCGGCGAAGCAGCTGCCACGCGGACCGCGGCCCGGGTGAAACTTTTCACCCGCGCCACCAGTCTAGGGGGTGTGGAGAGCTTGATAGAGCACCGCGCTTCCGTGGAAGGCCCCGAGACCCGCACCCCGCGCCACCTGTTGCGCATCTCCGTGGGGGTGGAACACCCGGCGGACCTGATCGCCGACCTCGACCAAGCGCTCTCCTGAAACACCGATCACGGCCATCCATATCAAAGGGAAAACCCATGCCGCACCGCGTCCTCGCCTTCCTCATCGGCGCCCTCCTGGCCTTGCCCGCGTTCGCCGCCTCGGCCGCCACCGATGGTGTACAGGGAAGTACAAGTGCCGCGGGAGGCAGGATGCCGGGAGCTGCCACTCCGGTGACACTCGAACAAATCATGGCCAACACCGACTGGATCGGTAACCAGCCCGAGCAGGCATACTGGGGCTACGACAGCAAGAGCGTCTATTACTCCCAGAAGCGGGACGGCAGCGCCCTGCACGATCTCTACTCCGTGGATGCAGCCGGCGGTGAGGCCCACAAGCTCGGCGACAGCGATCTCGGCGGCGCCTCGGCCCCGGACGGGGACTACAACCGGACCCGCAGCTTCCACGTGTTCGTGCGCGACGACAACCTGTTCGTGCGGAACCTGCTTACCGGCAGCCTGCGCCAGCTCACGCGTTACAGCGGCAAGAAGACCGACCCGCAGTTCATGGCGGACGGCACCCACGTGCAGTGGCACGAGGACAAAGACATCTATGTCTACGACCTCAATAGCGGGGTCACCTCCCAGCCCGCCGCGATCCACCTCGCCGATGATCCGACGAAGCCCGAGGCGCCCAAGGACTACCTCCAGGCCGAACAGCCGCGCCTGTTCGACTACCTGAGCCGCGAGCAGACCAACAAGCAAGACCGCAGCGAGCAGCAGGCGGCGCAGCGCAGCGCCGACCCGACCCAGGTCTCTGCCCCCTGGTACCTGGGCGACAAGATCACCATCGCCCAGAGCTCGCTCTCGCCAGATGGCCGCTGGCTGGTACTCGTCACCCAGGCCAAGAGCTACGAAGATGGCGACCCCGGCATCATGCCGAACTACATCACCGACAGCGGTTACGTCGAGACCAGCAAGGAACATACCTACGTGGGTCTGAACCCGCCGGCGGCGCAGCAGGTGAAGGTGCTGGACCTGCAGAACCATACCTCCTTCGACCTGGATCTCACCAAGCTCCCCGGCATCAAGGAAGATCCGCTCGCCGAGCTGCGCAAGAGCGCTGTGGACTGGGACGTGCAACACGGCATGGAGCGCAAGGCCGCCGAGGACTCGGTGAAGGCGCCCGCAGTACGGGAGGTCGGCGTTAACGGCCTCGCCTGGAGCGACGACGGCAGCGGCCTGGCGCTGCAATTCGAGTCCAACGACAACAAGGACCGCTGGCTGACCACGGTGGATTTCGCCCGCAAGCAGCTCGTGACCCAGGACCGGCTCACCGACAAGGCCTGGATCAACTGGACCTTCAACGACTTCGGCTGGATGCACGACGGCCGCGGGCTGTGGTTCCTGTCAGAGGCGAGCGGTTATTCAGAGCTCTACGTTAAGGAGCTCGCCGCCGCCAAGGCCCGCCAGCTCACCAGCGGCAAGTTTGAGGTCAGCTCGGGCCTGTTCCTGACCCACGACGACAAGTATTTCTTCGTCTCTGCCAACAAGTCGGCGCCCGGCACCTGGGAGATCTACCGGGTCGATGCCGGCAACGGCGACATGCAGGCGGTGACCGCTCTCGGCGGCATCAACGGCACCCAGCCCGCCATGCATCATAACGAGGGCTTCGTGCTCTCTCCCGACGAGACCAAGCTGCTCGTGTATCACTCCAGCTTCATGCACCCGCCGGAGATCTACGTGGTGGACGCGGCGCCGGACGGCGCGGCTCGCCAGGTGACCCATACGGTCTCCAACGCCTTCACCAGCGTGGACTGGACCATCCCGCAGATCGTGAAGGTCCCCTCGACCCATGTGGCCGAGCCCATCTACGCCCGCCTCTATCTGCCCAAGGACTACTTACCGACCAAGACCTACCCGGCGGTGTTCTTCATCCACGGCGCGGGCTACCTGCAGGATGCCCATAGCGGCTGGTCCTACTACTTCCACGAGAACATGTTCGACACCTTCCTGAACCAGCACGGCTACATCGTGATGGACATGGACTACCGGGCTTCGGCGGGCTACGGCCGCGACTGGCGCACCGCCATCTACCGGCACATGGGCCACCCCGAGGTCGAGGACATCACCGACGGCGCCCATTGGCTGGAGCAGAACTACCACGCGGACCCCAAGCGGCTCGGCGTCTGGGGCGGTTCCTACGGCGGATTCATGACCTACATGATGATGTTCCGCGCACCGGACCTGTTCGCCGCCGGCGCGGCGTTGCGCCCGGTGGGGGATTGGGCCGACTACAACGACGGTTACACCTCCGCCATCCTCAACCGTCCGGACGTGGATCCGCAGGCCTACTTCGACAGCTCACCCATCAACTACGCCGGCCAGCTGAAACACCCGCTGCTCATCATGCAGGGCATGAAGGACGACAACGTGTTCTTCATCGACACGGTGCACATGACCCAGAAGCTGATCGAGCTGCGCAACCCCAACTTCAGCGTGATGTTCTATCCCACCGAGCACCACGACTTCCACGACGCCGCCAGCTGGCTGGATGAGTACCGCCGCGTCTGGAACCAGTTCAACACCTATGTGGACCCGCCCCAGCCCTGAGGGCGGCGCACGGGATCTGCTGATACTATTAACCCCGCCTCCTGGCGGGGTTTCTTTTTCTAGGCTTTCTGAAAATCCCTTCCATGGGATTTTCAGACTCGGCGAATCCGGTACACGCCCGGACTCGCCTCCGCCGAATCAGGCACTCACGTGCCTGATTCGCGTGCGGCACATCCCTGTGCCGCGATCAACTAGGTGACGCGCGTTATGGGTCCGAAAATATTTTCCAATCCAGACGACTGTGTCGAAGCGATCATCGCCAAGGTGGGCTCGCGCATCGTGGTGGGCTCGCCCCTGGGGATAGGTAAACCCAACCCGCTGCTCAACGCCCTCTACCGCCGCGCTGCCGCGGATCCGGCCCTCCATCTGCGCATCATGACGGCGCTCTCCCTGGAGCGGCCCGGCTGGCACAGCGATCTCGAGCGGCGCTTCATGCAGCCCTTCGCTGCGCGGGTGTTCGGCGACTACCCCGAGCTCGAATACATGCGCGACCTGCGCGCCGGCCGGCTGCCGAAGAACGTGGAACTCTCGGAGTTCTACTTCAAGTCCGGCAGCATGCTCGGCATCGCCTCCGCCCAGCAGGAATACCTGAGCTCCAACTACACCCATGTGGCCCGCGACATGCTGGCCGCCGGCATGAACGTGGTGCTGCAGGCGGTGGGCAAGGAAGAGCGGCCCGGCGGCGCCCGCTATAGCCTGAGCTCCAACCCGGATGTGACGCTCGACATCATGCCCGGCCTGCGTGCGCTGGAAGCGGCCGGCAAGAAGGTCGCGGTGGCAGGCATGGTCAACCGCAAGCTGCCTTTCATGTACGGCGATGCGGAAGTGGGTCCCGGGTTCTTCGACTTCATGGTGGAAGCCCCCGCCCTGGAACACCACCTCTTCGCCGTACCCAACACGCCCATCGACCCCGTCTCCCACATGGTGGGGCTCCACGCCAGCACCCTGATGCGGGACGGCGGCACAGTGCAGGTGGGCATCGGCTCCCTCGGCGATGCGTTCGTCTACGCTTCCCAGCTGCGCCATGCGGACAACACCCGCTACCGGGAAGCGGTGGAGAAGCTCGGGATACGGGAACGCAACGGCGCCGTGATCGAAGCGGTGGGCGGGCTCGATCCCTATCGCCGGGGCCTCTATGCCGGCAGCGAGATGTTCGGCGACGGCCTCATGCATCTCTATGAAGCCGGCATCCTGAAGCGCCGGGTCTACGACCACGCCGGCATCCAGCGCCTGCTGAACGAAGACCGGCTCTCCATCAACCTGGGGGCAGACAGCCTCGCGGCGCTCTGCGACGCGGAGGTGGTGAAACGGGTGCTGGACACCGAGGACGTGGCGCTCCTGAAACGCTTCGGGGTCCTCAAACCCGGCGTCGGGTTCGAGGACGGCAAGCTCAGACTGCTGGACGGCAGCGCCCTGGTCCCGGACCTCAAGGACCGGGGCGTGGTGCAGCACATCGCCACCCAGGGCCTCGGCGCCACGCTCACGGGCGGTGTGCTGGTGCACGCGGCGTTCTTCCTGGGGAGCCAGGCCTTCTACGACGCCCTGCACGGGATGCCGGAGCCGGAGCGGCGACTGTTCTCCATGGAAGCCGTGTCCAAGGTCAACGAGCTCTTCAGCGACGTGGAACTGGAGAAGCTGCAGCACCGCCACTCCCGCCTCCTCAACATCTGCATGAAGGCGACCTTGCTGGGCGCCGTGGTCTCAGATTCCCTCGACGACGGCCGGGTGATAAGCGGCGTGGGCGGCCAGTACAACTTCGTGGCCATGGCGCACGCCCTGAAGGAGGCCCGCTCCATCCTGATGCTGAAGAGCACCCATGGCAGCGGTACCAGGCTCGAGTCCAACATCCTCTGGGAATATGCCCACACCACCATCCCGCGGCACCTGCGCGACATCGTGGTGACGGAGTACGGCATCGCGGACCTGCGCGGCCGCTCCGACCGGGAGGTCATCGCCGCCATGCTCAACGTGGCCGATTCCCGCTTCCAGGAGAGCCTGCTCTCGGAAGCCAAGCGCGCCCGCAAGCTGCCGGCGGACTACCGCATCCCGGACGCGTACCGGCAGAACACGCCGGAGCGGCTCAAGGCGATGCTCAAGCCCTTCCGAGCCCAGGGCCTGTTCCCGGATTTCCCTTTCGGCCACGAATTCACGCCCGAGGAGCTCAAGCTCGGCAAGGCCCTGAAACACTTGGCCGCCGAGAGCCGGAGCCTCGCGGGCAAGCTCAGGCTCGCCGCTGCAGCGCTCAAGCCTGTATCCCCGGATGCGGAGCCATGCCTCGCGCGCATGGAGCTCGCCCGTCCGAAGACGCTGGAAGAGCGGCTCTATGCCCGCCTCGTCTCCGCAGCGTTAGACGCCGCGCGTTAGCCTCACTTGGTGCTCGGTGCCGGCGCGGGCGTCGTGGGGATGAAAGAGCCCGTGGCACCGGGGAACTCCACCGGACTCTCGAAGCCGTCCGCCGAAACGCTGGATACCCCGAAGAAGTAGTTGTCGATGCTCACGTCCTTGAGCACGTAGTGCTGCACCTCGCCCACGAAACGGCCCGGGTCCCACTGCGGATCGGTGGTGAGGCGCTTGTGGACCACGAAGCCCGCCGCATCCGCGCCTGGCGACTTCCAGTCCAGCACCGTGTCCACACCGCCCGAGAGCCCGGGCTCCGGGTCGGAGGCGATGTCGAAGCCCGTGGGCGGCGCCGGCGCCCAGGCCATGGCGGCGAGGGTGATGGCGTTCATGGCCGTCACTTTGGCAAGGTAGTCGAAGTCCACACCCGTGAGGACGTCGCCGTAGTGCACACTGTTCTCCACGCGCACGTCGTGGTGCTGGTGGGTGAAGTCCTCGTTGCCCTCGGTGACCCGGATCGCCGGGAAGCCGAGCGCGTTGAAAGCCACCTGGTCGCCGCCGCGGCCGAAGCGGTCGGTGCGGTAGACCATCATCACGTGCCAGTTGGGGACGTATTGCTGCGCCAGCTCCTGCATGTAGCGGACCACATTGCGGGAGGGCGAATCGACCTCTCCACCGTGGTAGCGGCGGTAGGCCGCTTCCTTCGGTGTCTCGAGGGCGCGGGTGCCTTCCGAGAACACGCGTACCAGGGTGTTATCCACATTGCCGTTCTGGCCGTGGCTGTTACCCACGATGTCATTGTTGAGGTCCGCCTCCACATACCAGTGATGCTCCTCGGCGTAACGGGCTATCACCTGGCCGCCGTAAAGGCCCTGCTCCTCGCCGGCGTCCACGCTGTAGACGACGCTGGCGCGGAACTTGTATTTGGAGAGCACCCGCGCGGCCTCGATCACCGCCGAGGTGCCGGAACCGTCGTCGTCGGCGCCGGGCGCATCCTTGGCCACGTCCATGGTGTCGCTGTTGCGGGAATCGATGTGTCCGGTGATCACCACGTAGCGATCCGGATCCATGGTGCCCTTCTGGATGGCCACCACGTCCATCACCTTCACCCCGTCCTTGGGAGTGCGTTCACCGGTGAACACCTGGGAGGGGGTGATGATCTCGAGGCAGCCGCCGCAATCCCTGGAGATCTGCTGGAAGCGGGATTGCACCCAGCGTTCCGCGGCGCCGATGCCGCGGGTGTCGGACTGAGTGTCAGAGAGGGTCGAGCGGGTCCCGAAGCTCACCAGCTTGGTGTCAGTGGCCTGCAATTCCGCCGTGCTCACGGCGCCGGCGATGTTGTAAAGCACAGGCTGCTCATGGGGCGGTTGTGGAACATCAGCCGCGAGGGCGGTCGTGCCAGCCAGGAAGGAAACGAGGGTGAGGGCGACGCGTCTCAGCATGGCTGGCTCCAGGTCTGTTATGGGGGTGGGGGGGTGGCTGTCGACCGGCCGGGGCCTGGGATTGTTCCACATCCGGCCCCAGAGGCCCTAAACCCGGCTACCCGCCTGGGCATCCAAGGGGTAGAACGTAGCTTTGGCCCAGCTTGAAATCGGGCCAGTAAGTGTTATAGTAAGATAAAACAGTAACACTCCCTCTGCGGGGAGCTGCCTTGTCAAGGAGTGCGTCATGACTACCCATCACCGCCTGCACCTCCACGCCGCCGCGGCCATCCTGGCTTTGGGACTCGCGACCCCGGCCCTGGCCGTGACCCCCTACACCAAGTCCGACAGTTACAAGAACCCGGCGGTGAAGGCCGGCAGCACCGTGGACCTCAGCAACCTCATGGGCCACATCACCGTGGTGCCCGCCGAGGACGGCGCCTTCAGCCTGGACAGCGCCATCGTGGCCGCCGCCAGTTCGGATGCCGACGCCCAGGCTCTCGCCAACAAGATCAAGATCGAGATCAGCCCCAGCGGCAAGGACGTGAGCGCCGTGGTGCATTACCCGCTGGACGAGTACGACCACTATTACTACCCGCGCCCTGACCAGGGCCTGAACTTCGGCTGGAGCAACACCAGCACCGAGTACGAAGGGCAGCGCGTCGTGATCAGCGACGGCAGCTTCGGCAGCGGCGCGAACGTGCACGTGGACATCACCGTGCACCTGCCCAAGGGCGTGCACCTGCAGGTGGACAACAAGGTGGGCCTCATCGAGTCCAGCCGTGTGAACGCCCCGCAGGAACTCAAATCCGGTTCCGGCGACATCCGCGCCACCGACGACGGCGACAGCTTCACCGCCCACAGCGGCAGCGGCGACCTGACCGTGAGCGGCCAGGACGGCGCACTTGACTTAAGCACGGGCTCGGGCGACGTGGAAGTCTCCCAGCAGAAGCACGGCAGCGTGCAGGCCAAGAGCGGCTCCGGCGACCTCAAGCTCACGAGCCTCGGGGGCGTCGTGGTCGCCGAGACCGGTTCCGGCGACGTGATCATCAAGCAGTTCAGCGGCAGCGGCCTCGACGTGCACACCGGTTCCGGCGACGTCACCATCGAAGACGCCAAGGGCTCGCTCAAGGCCCGCGCCGGCTCCGGCGACATCAAGGTCACGGACTTCACCGCCGGCGACGCGGTGGACGCCCACACCGGCAGCGGCAGCATCGGCATCGAGGGCGATCTGGGTGCGGTGGTGCGCCTCTCCGCCGACAGCGGCTCGGGGGACATCGTGATCCACACCAGCCAGGTCCCCTCGCTGCACATCGAGGCCACCTCGGACTCGGGCGACGTGGACGTGGACCTGCCGGGCATGCAGAACGTCTCGGCCCATGCCCACTCCATCCGCGCCGACGTGAACGGCGCCAAGGGTTCGGCCGACCTGGAAGCGGGCTCCGGCGACGTGACCTTCACCAAGCATTGAACCGGCGATCGCGGAGGCTCAACATGCGGTTCCGTCCCCGTCCTTACCCCATCGTCCTGCTGTTCCTGGCCCTGGCGGCCGGGAGCGCCCAGGCCGCGATCCATGATGCGACGCTCGAGAAATCCATCCCGGCGGCGGGTCTGCACACCCTGCAATTCCAGAACCTGGCCGGCGCCTTGACGCTGGGCACCACCACTGGAGATGCCATCGTGGTGAAGGCCCACGTAGTGGCCGGCGGCGGCTCCGACGCGGATGCGGCGAAACTGGCTGCGCGTATCGCCCTCGAGCTACAGCAGCAGGGCGACACGGCTTACCTCACGGTCAGCTACCCGGTGGACGACATCGACCATTACCTCTACCGCGCAGAAGGCCTCTCGGGGGGCACCGTGAGCGTCAAATACATGGGCGAGCGGGTGACGGTGAACGGCGGCTTCATCGTATCTGTCGGCGTGCCGCTGCACGTGGATGTGGACATCCGGGTGCCGAAGGGCATAAAGATCCACGCCGAGAATGCCGCGGGTGTGATCACGGCGGACGGCCTGACCGGCGGCCTCTACGCCAAGACCCATGACGGCCCCGTCACTGACGCGCATTCCAGCGGCGAGGACTACCTGGATACGGGCAGCGGCGAGGTGCATGTGACCGACCACCAGGGCACCGCCAAAGCGGACACGGGTTCCGGCGCCGCCGTTTTCGAGAATGTGACCGGCGACGAGGTCTACGCCGACACCGGTTCCGGCGACGTGAGCATGAAACACTGCAAGGCGCCGTTGCTCTACGCCGACACCGGCTCCGGCGACGTGAACCTGGAGGACGTACAGGGCTCGCTGCACCTGGACACGGGTTCCGGCGACGTGGACGGCACCGGCGTCACCTCCGGTGAGAAGCTCTATGCCGACACCGGCAGCGGCCACGTGCATCTGGACGGCGACCTCTCGGCGGTGACCGACCTGTACGTGGACACCGGCAGCGGCGGCGTGATGCTCAAGACTTCCAAACCCCCTTCCCTGCGGCTCACGGTCTCCACCGGCAGCGGCAGCTCAGACGTGGACCTGCCGGATATGCACGAGGTCGCCATCATCGACGGCGACCTGCATGCCGTGCTCGGCGATGGCAAGGGCACCGGCCGCATCGACACCGGTTCCGGCAGCGCCAGCTTCCACTGAGACCCACGCCGGTGTGACCTTCACCCGGCACTGAGTTCATCCGAGAGTCAGGAATTTGGGCCGGCGTGAGCCGGCCCTCCTTTTTGAAACCTCTGCAAAAGCCCATCCTGGACTTTCACAGACTCGGCGAGTCCTTTCGCCGCGACAGCGTTCCGTCATGTCGCGTCGAATTATGGATGCTTGACGCCCCGGCGGTTTTCTCCCAGATTGGCGGCTCGTCCCCGCCACCGAGACCGCCGCCACGCCCGCCCCCTCCATCCCCGAAGCCCGCGCCCTGCAGGAGCGCCTGCGCAGCCAGGTGGTCCGCGAGGACGACTTCAGGACCGTGCACCGCGTGGCCGGCACCGACTGCGCCTACAAGGACGGCGGCAAGACCGTCCGTGCCGTGGTGGCAGTCTTAAGCTTCCCGGAGCTCAGGCTCCTCGAACACGCGGTCGGGGAAGCGCCGGCGGACTTCCCCTACATCCCGGGTTTCCTCTCCTTCCGGGAAGTGCCGGCCCTGCTCGCGGCCTTCGCCAAGCTCGAGACCCCGCCCGACCTCCTGCTCTGCGATGGCCAGGGCTATGCCCATCCACGCCGCTTCGGCATCGCCTGCCACCTGGGGGTCACGCTCGGCCTCCCCAGCATCGGGGTGGCGAAGTCGCGGCTCATCGGCAAGCACCCGGAGCCCAGTCCCGCAAGTGGTAGCCGCGCCGCGCTCACGGACAAGGGTGAGACCGTCGGTGCGGTGCTGCGCACCAAGGACAAGGTGAGCCCTCTCTATATCTCCATCGGCCATCGCATCAGCCTAGACACCGCCGTGGACTACGTGCTGCGTTGCTGCCGCGGCTATCGTCTTCCCGAGACCACCCGCTGGGCCGACGGCCTCGCCGGCGACCCGGCTTTCACCTTGAAGGCGCGACGAATCAGGTAACATGGCCGCATCCAAAGGGGCGATGCGCATGTCCGGCGAGATCCGTTTCATCCTCGACTTCGACAGCACCCTGGTGCGGGTCGAGACCCTGGAACTGATGGCGGAACTCAAGCCGGACGGCGCGAAGCTGAATGCCCGTATCAAGGAACTCACGGACGCCGCCATGGGCGGCTCCCTGAGTTTCCGCGCCGCACTGGAGCAGCGCCTCAAGCTCCTGCACTTCCACCGCGACCAGCTGCCGGCGCTCGCCGCACGCCTCGAGCAGGAGATCAGCCCCTCCTTCCTGCGCAACCGCGCCTTCCTCGCCGCCCACGCGGAGCGTATCCACGTGGTCACCAGCGGCTTCCGGGAAGTGGTGGAGCCGGTGCTGAAGAGCCTGGGGCTCGACCCCGGGAACCTGCTCGCCAACAGCCTGCATTACGATGCGGAAGGCTATATAGACGGTTGTGACTGGTCCAACCCCCTCGCCCAGGACGGCGGCAAGCCCAAGGCCGTGGCCGCGCTCAAGCTCAAGGGCGAGGTGGTGGCGGTGGGCGACGGCATCACCGATTACGAGATCTTCGCGGCGGGGGCGGCGAGCCGCTTCTACGCCTACACCGAGAACGTGAAACGCGAGGCGGTGCTGGCCAAGGCCACGAAGGTGGCGCCGAGCTTCGACGAAGTGCTCTACGACTGCGGCCTCAAGGCGGCGGTCTCCTACCCCAAGAACCGCCTCAAGGTGCTGCTGGTGGAAAACATCCACCCGGAGGCGGTGGCGGCCTTCGAGCAGGAGGGCTACACGGTGGAGTCGCTCGCCGGCAGCCCGCCCGAGGCGGAACTGGCCGAGCGCATCAAGGACGTGGCGATCCTCGGCCTGCGCTCCAAGACCCAGCTCAACGAGGCGGTGCTGGCCAACGCCAAGCGCCTGCTCACGGTGGGCGCCTTCTGCATCGGCACCAACCAGCTCGACCTCGCCGCCTGCGACCGGCGCGGGGTGGCGGCCTTCAATGCGCCCTACAGCAACACCCGCTCGGTGGTGGAACTCGCCATGGCCGAGCTCATCCTGCTGATGCGCGGCATCCCCGAGAAGATGCGGCTCATGGACCAGGGGGTGTGGGACAAGTCCGCCAAGGGCGCCCATGAGGTGCGCGGCAAGCGCCTGGGCATCATCGGCTACGGCAACATCGGCATGCAGCTCTCGGTGCTGGCGGAATCCGCCGGCATGCAGGTCTGCTTCCACGACGTGACCGAGCGCCTGGCGCTCGGCACCGCGAGGAAGTGCGCGAACCTCGATGAGCTGTTGGAGACCTCGGACGCCGTCACCGTGCACGTGGACGGCCGCAAGGAGAACAAGCACCTCATCGGCGCGCGGGAGTTCGCGCGCATGAAGAAGGGCGCGGTGTTCCTGAACCTGTCCCGCGGCCACGTGGTGGATCTCGATGCCCTCGGGCAGCGCCTCAAGTCCGGGCATCTCATGGGCGCGGCGCTCGACGTGTTCCCGGAAGAGCCCCATGGCAACGGCGAGGCCTTCGAGCATCCGCTGCGCGCCTACCCGCAGGTGATACTCACCCCCCACATCGGCGGCAGCACCCAGGAGGCCCAGCGGGACATCGGCCGCTTCGTGAGCAGCCGCATCATCGACTACGTGAACACCGGCAGCACCGAGAACAGCGTGAACTTCCCCGCCATCCGCCTGCCGCCCCAGGCGCGGGCGCACCGGCTCATCCACCTGCACGAGAACGTGCCGGGGATCCTGGCGCGCATCAACCAGGCGCTCGCCGCCCACGGCGCCAACATCGTGGGCCAGTACCTCAAGACCCACGAGCGCATCGGCTATGTGATCACCGACATCGACGGCAGCTATTCCGAGATGCTATTGGATGAGATAAGAGACATCTCTCACACCCTGCGCTTCAGAGTGCTCTACTGAACTGGCGCCGGCTCCTCCCCCGGATTACTCTTTAACCCGGGGAGCGCGGAGTCCCGCGCCGTGAATCGGGGAGCCAAGCCATGAAGATCCGCACCACCCTGCCCGCCGCCCTGTGCGCCCTGCTGCTGTCCCTGCCTGCCTGGGGAGCGGATGCTCCCGCACCCGACCCCAGCGCCGCCAAGGTGTTCCGGCTGCTGGACGCGGACGGCTATCAATACACCAAGAAGAGCGACACCGTCTGGTACGTGATGAAGCACGGCACCGCTCTCGGCGACTTCAAGGTGATCGGCGCCAACGAAGGCGATCTCCTCGTGGTGTTCGTGACCATCGCCCGGAAGGCTCACATCCAGATGGACATGGAACTGGCCGCAAAGATGCTCGCGCTCAACAACGACCTGGACCAGGTGAAGATCGGCATAGATCACGACGGCGATGCCTTCGTGCGCACCGACATCTCCATCCGCATCCTGGATCAGCAGGGATTCAAGGAGGTGGTGGAACAGGTGGGCGCGGCAGCGGAAGAGGCCTTCACCGCCATCAAGCCTTACACCGACTACAAATAACCCTAGGCAGGCGCTTCGACCGGGATCACCTCGATGCTGAGCCGCTGGGTGCGGCGCAGGATCTCGATGACGACCGGCTCACCCACGGGGATCTCGCCCAGGACGCGCTGCAGATCGGGGATGTCCTGCACCGGCCGGCCGGCGAGCCCCAGGATGATGTCGCCGCTCCTCAGCCCCGCCGCGTCCGCAGCGCCCGCTTTCTCGGCGCGGGCGATCTCCACACCCCGTTCCGTGGCGAGCCCCAGGTGACGCACCAGACGCCGGTCAAGCGGCCGCTCGCGCCCGGCGATCCCGAGGAAACCGCGCAGCACCCGTCCCTTGGTGAGGAGTTGGGTGAGCACCCAGCAGGCGGTGTTCACCGGGATGGCGAACCCCAGGTTCTGGGCGCTGGCGATGATGGCGGTGTTGATGCCCATCACCCGGCCGTGGGAATCCAGGAGGCCGCCGCCGGAGTTGCCCGGGTTCAGGGGCGCGGTGTGCTGGATCACGCCCTCGATGAGGCGGCCGTTGCGGGAATCGAGCGAGCGCCCGAGCGCGCTCACCACGCCGGTGGAGACGCTGGAGGAGAACCCCAGGGGATTGCCGATGGCGATCACGAGCTGGCCCACCTGCAGGCGGCTGGAATCGCCCAGCTCCGCATAAGGCAGGCCGTTGCCCCGGGCGCGCAGCACCGCGAGGTCCGTGGGCGGATCGCGGCCCACCAAGTCCGCCTCCATCTCGACGCCGTCGGTGAAACTCACCGACAGGGATTCGGCCCGCTCCACCACGTGGTTGTTGGTGAGCAGATAGCCGTCGGGCGCCACCATCACGCCGGAACCGGCGCCGCGGCGGCCGCGGGCGTCACCCACCGCGATGTTCACCACCGCCCCGCCCACTCCCGCCACCACGGCCACCACCGCATGGGAGTAGGCGTCCAAGAGCCCGGCGTCGGAGGGGCCGGAGCCGGTTTCTGAGGAGGGTTCGGAGGAAGGACCGGATGGGAAAAGCTCGTCCATCCGGTGTAGATTGGGGTCGCGGGGGTGGTTTCAAGGCGCCGGGGGAGCGTCGCTCCCCCTGGAGTCGGCCATGGATCTCGTCTGGTATGTCGTCGCCGTGCTGGTCGCGGGCGTCGCCACGTCCTTCACGGACTGGTACTTCATGGGCGTGTTGTTCCATGACAAGTACCTGGCGCACCCGGAGGTCTGGCGTTTCCTGGGCCCCGGCAAGCAGGAGCGCCTGGCCGTGGCCCTCTCGACCCTGGCGGGCCTCATCAGCTGCGCCCTGTTCATCTACCTCTGCCAGCACCTGGGGCTGCTGGGCTGGCATGCGGCCATCGCCTTGGCCCTCGGCGCCTGGCTCGCGGTGGCGGTGCCGCTCATCGTCACCAACGGCTTCTTCATCAGGATCCACCCGCTCAACAGCCTGGCCATGTGCCTCGGCTGGCTCGCGCGGCTGCTGATCTCGGCCGTCTCGGCCCACCTGTTCCTCGGCTGACACCTCCGTCGGGTAGAATCGCCGCTCCCATGCAAAGCCACGCCACCAGCATCACCTGCTTCCTGCTGCGCGACGAGCAGCTCCTGCAGCGCAACACCTTCCGGGTGCCGGCGCGCGCGGCCCGCTATTCCGAAGTGCGCGACGTGCGCGCCCTGCCCGAGCTCCTGGAGCGCCCCCAGGTACGCGGCATGCCGGTGCTCGCGCTGGGCGACGGCAGCAACCTCCTGCTCACTAAGGACTACGAAGGCCTGGTGCTGCACATCGCCAACACCGGCGTCCTGACCCTCGGCAGCGACGGCGCCCGCACGCGCCTTCGGGCCGCTGCCGGCGAGAGCTGGGACAGCTTCGTGCGCTGGTCCCTGGACCACGGCTATGCGGGCCTCGAGAACCTGATCCTCATCCCCGGCACCGTGGGCGCGGCACCCATCCAGAACATCGGCGCCTACGGCACCGAGGCCGGCGAGTTCATCGTCATGGTGGAAGCCTGGGACCTCAAGCAGCAGGAATTGGTGCAGCTCGACCGCTCCGCCTGCGCCTTCGGCTACCGCAGCTCCCTGTTCAAGCACGAGCCGCAGCGCTACATCGTGACCGCCGTGGATTTCGAGCTGCCGCACCGCCATGAACTCAGGACGGATTACGCCGGCCTGCGCGAGGAAGTGGAGGCGCTCGGCGTGAAGGACCCCGGCCCCGCGGACGTGGCGCTGGCGGTCGAGACGCTGCGGCGGCGCAAGCTCCCCGATCCGGCGCTCATCCCCAACGCCGGCAGTTTCTTCAAGAACCCGGTGCTGCCGGCCGAGCGGGCCACGGACCTCTTGCGCGCCTTCCCGGGCCTGCCCACCTACCACAGCAGCGAAGGCAACACCAAGATCTCCGCCGCCTGGCTCATCGAGTCCTGCGGTTTCAAGGGCGTGCGCGACGGGGACGCCGGCGTCTCGGACAAGCATTCCCTGGTGCTGGTGAACTACGGCCACGCCACCGGGGCCGAGGTCTGGAGGCTCGCCATGCGGATCCGTGATGCGGTGACGGCCCGCTTCGGGATCATCCTCGAACCCGAACCCGTCATCCTCTGAGCCCCCTGTCCGCCGCCCCCTTCCGCATCGACAGTCCGCGGCTCTACATCCGCCCCTGGGAGCCGGCCCGGGACCGGGCCGTGTTCACCCGCTTCGTGAGCGATCCGGACATGATGCGCTACATCAGCTTCGGCAGGGCCTGGGACGAGGCGCGCATCGACGCCATGTTCAAACGCCAGGCCGGGTTCCTGGCGGACCACGGCTGCTGCGTCGGCGCCGTGGTGCTCAAGGAGACGGACGATGTCGTCGGCGTGGCGGGCATCCAACCCCAGGACAAATCCGGTCTCTACGAGCTCGCCTGGTGGGTGTGGAAGGATCACTGGAACCGCGGCTACGCCACGGAACTCGCCCTCGCCATGAAGGACCACGCCTTCCGGGTCATGGGCCTGAAACGATGCGTCGCCATCGCGGATGTCCCCAACCTCGCCTCCATCCGCGTCATGCAGAAGATCGGCATGCGCTGCGAAGGCCTGCGCAACGCCCATGACCTGGCCGAACGGCATCCGGATGTGGAGGTCGTGTTCTACGTCCTGGAGGGCCCATCGCCCGCCGTCATCTGGGATACTCCGCCGGTCAGCGGAAGCGTACAGGACGACGGTGACAATGGTCATGAGCACAGTGTTACAAGCGGTAATTCTTTCCTGCACGCCCGCGGTTTACCATCTCCCCGAATCCAACGACGGAATACCCCGACCATGCCACGCCTGAACCTGCGTCCTTTCCTGACCGCCCTGCTCCTGCTCTGTGCCCTCCCCGTCCTGGCCCAGGCCGCGGACGAGGCTCCGGCCGGCAGCACCGCCGCCCATGCCTCCCGGGCGGATGAGGAACCCCAGGACCAGTTGCTCCGGGCCGCGGCGGAGCAGCCGGGCTCGGGTTGGATCTTCGGCGGCGGCCTCGCGGTCACGGACCCGGGCTACGTGGGGTATTCGCGGGAGTACACGCCCTTCCCCCTGGTGTTCTACCACTACGGCCGTTTCTTCGTGGCGGGCGTCACCGCCGGCTACCTGCTCTCGAACGGCGACCACTACCGCTTCTCGCTCATCGCCACACCCGAGTTCAACCGCCTGAAGGCCAGCGACTCGCCCCAGCTCACGGGCATCCAGTCGCGCCAATGGTCCATCGACGGGGGCATGGGACTCGAGCTCTTCGGCGCTTGGGGACGTTACAACGTCGGCGTGGTGCATGACCTGCTGGACCGGAACAACGGCACCAGCATCAACACCGGCTACCACTACCCCATCCACATGGGCTCCTGGACACTCACCCCGGGCCTGGGCCTCAAATGGGAGAACGGCAACCTCACCAACTACTACTACGGCGTGAGCCCGGCGGAAGCCATCCCCGGCCGCCCCGCCTACTCTCCCGGCAGCGCCACCAATCCCTTCGTGGAGATCGGCCTGTCCACCTCCCTGAGCGAGCACTGGCAGCTGCACAGCAACCTGCAGTACATGCGTTTCGGTAGCGCCATCCACGCCAGCCCCATCGTGGACCGCTCCGGCAGCACCACCATCTTCGTCGGTCTGGTCTACAACCCCAACTGACGGATTCAGTCCACGCTGTCGAGAGCCTTACGGGCCTGCTTCTGCAGGTCCGCGTCATCGCCGTGGAGCTGATCTGCCGCCTGGTATTCCGCGCGGGCCAGGTCCTTCTGCCCCTGGTACTGATAGAGGTTGCCGAGCCTCAAGTGCGCCCAGCCCTTCGAGGGTACCGTGTCCGGCAGTTCGTCCACCGCGAGGTAGCGCTTCAGGGCGGTGATGCCCGCGTCGTAGCCGCTGCGCGCGAAACCCGTGACGCGGCCGATCTGGTACCAGGCCTGATACGCGTCGGGATATTTGGCGTCGACGTCGCCGAAGACCTGTAGCGCCTCCGGATAGCGCTTGGCCTCGGTATAGAGCAGCCCGAGCTCCACCAGACTCTCGCGGCTCTTGTCCAGGTCCACCGCCTGTTTCAGCAGCGCCTCGGCGGCGGTGTAGTCCTTCGCCTGCTCCGCCTCCTGGGCACGCACCTGCAGGGCCTGCACCTCGTCGAGCTTGTCGAGGGCCGCCTCTTCCACATGGGCCTTGTCCAAGCTGCCGCCGGCGATGCCGGGTGCGCCGATGTAGTACTGGGCGAGGGCGGAATGGGCGTCCACGTCATCCGGGGCGAGCTTCACCGCCGTCTGGAACTCACCGAGGCAGGATTTCGCCAGACCGAAGGCGCTGAAGAAGCTGGCCTGCTCGGCCTCATCGCAATAGGCCTCACCCAGGCTCTCATGATAGCGGCCCTCGCCGGGGACGAGTGCCACGGCTGACTTCAAGGCCGTGAGCGCCGCGTCGGATTGTTTCACCCCCAAGAGCGCCTTCCCGAACTCGTACTGGAACTCCGCGTCCTGGGCGTGGGCCGGGGCCAGTGGCTGCAAGGCCGCGAGGGCGCGATGGAAATAGCCGTCGTGGATGTCCTTGAGCGCGCCGTCCGGCACGCTGCCGGCGGCATAGGCATACTGAACGGCGGCGAGCAGGATGCCCGCCGTGATGAGGCGATTCATGGTGTTCCCCTGTTTGTGTTCTTGTCGCCGGAGGGTGGTCCCTGCGGTCACGGTCATGATAGCGGCCGCGCGGTCTGCACGGAAGCTGAAGCTATTGTCTCGGATGCTCCTCGAAGAAAGACCAGATGATGTCGGTGGCCGGGACTTTCGGGTCCGGCTTGTCCAGGATCAGGGATAGGCGGTCGCCGCCCGGCCAGTCGTGGCCGCCGCCCTGCACGATGTAGTAATCCACCGCCGTGCCCGCGTCGCAGCCGCCGTAGTCGACCATGTGCAGGTCCGCGGTGTCGGCGTTCACGGTCACGCTGCAGCCGTCCTGCTGCTTCCAGAAGTCGATGCTCTGCTGCACCGGAGGCCGGTCTTCCTTGTCGTAGGCCTTCTTGCCCACGCCGCCGTCCATGGGCACGTATTCATCCTTCGTGCCCTGGATGTCGATGACCGAGACCTTCTGGCTGGGCTTGCATTCATCCACATCGATGATGCCGGCCACGGGGCCGATGGCGGCGAAGACATCGCTGGCCTCGCAGGCGAGGCGGTAGCTCATCATGGCGCCGTTGGAGATGCCGGTGGCGTAGACCCGCTTCGGATCCACCGCGTGCTGCTTCTCCACGTCCGCCACCACGGCGCGGATGAAGCCCACGTCGTCCACGCCGTGCTCTTGCGCATAGTCGCAGCAATGACCCGAGTTCCAGGTGAGGAAGCCGTCCTTGCCGAAGGCCTCCCGCAGCGGCCGCGGTTTGCCGGTGCCGTCCGGGTACACCACGATGAAGCCGTGCTGGTCCGCCTCGGCATCGAAGCCGGTCATCTTCGCCACGCTCGCGGCGTTGCCGGCGCCGCCGTGGAGCACCACCACGAGCGGCAGGGGCCCGGTGGGCGCCTGGGCCGGCAGGTGCAAGAGGTAGCTGCGCTTAAGGCCCCCGTGGTCGAGGCTGTGCGCCTCGTCCGGGTTCCCGGCCGCCTGGCTCGCGCCGGCCAGGGTCAGCAGGGCCAGGGTGAGGCTGATGAGGGATGCTTTCACGGTCATGCTCCTGTAGCTCCTATCAGGCATAACGCAGGGCAGCGGTAAAGGTAACAGCCTTGGGCTAAGCTAAGGGTGAAAATGGAAGGGGGATCCTGCATGGTGCACCGCAAGACCGTCCGCAACTTCGGCCGCCAGGTCATCGCCGTGATCGAGGACCTGGGGTTACTGCTCATCCTCATCGCCACCGCCGTCGCCATCGGCCAGGTGGCCTGGCACATGATCGTGGACCGCGAGGTGCAGCTCGCGGACCTGCTGCTGGTCTTCATCCTCCTCGAAGTCATCACCATGGTGGAGAACTACTGGCGGGTGGGCAAGCTGCCGGTGCGCATCCCCCTCTACATCGCCATGGTGTCCATGGCCCGCTACCTGATCCTCGACACCACCGACGCCCATGACGTGCACGCCCTGTTCATCACCGGCGCCATCCTCATCCTCTCGCTGGCGGTGTTCGTGGTACGCTTCGGCCACCGGAAATTCCCCTACGAGAACGAAGCGGACGAATACGCGGACTATTGAATGGAAAACGATCAGCCCATCAACGTCGACATCTGGTCGGATTTCACGAGTCCTTATTGCTTCCTGACCGCCCTACGGCTGGAGAAACTCGCCGCCAGCGAGAACCTGCATCGGATGTGGGTGGCCTTCCTGGTACGCCCACATGGCGCTCCAGCCATGTCGGAGGAGCAGCGGGCCACGGCCGAGAGCCAGCGCACCGCAGCAAGCGAGGCCATACGCAAGGAATTCGGCCTGGAGCTCAAACCCGGACCCGTCGACATCGATACCTACGATGCCCACCTCGTCATGGCCTATGCGACCCGCAGTGGCAGAGGTCCGGTGCTGCTGCTGGCCCTGATGCGTGCCTATTGGCTGGAGGCCAAGGACATCGGTAAGCGCGAGACCATCCAGGAAGTAGCCGCCAGCGCCGGGGTCGGTGCCGACGAATCCGCCTACGCCTGGCAAGATCCGAAGAACGTACACCATGTGGAGCGCGGCATGGAGATCGGCGTGGGTCACGGCATCCATTCCGTCCCCACCCACATATTCGGCATAAAATACTTGCTCACTGGCGCGATGGACTACTCAGACCTCGAAGCGACGGTGGCCAAGCTCAGGGAAGAAACACGAAAGGCCGGATGAGCGCGGACGCGTCGTGGTACGCTTCGGCCACCGGAAATTCCCCTACGAGAACGAAGCGGACGAATACGCGGACTACCGATGACAAACGAAAGCACCCAGACCGTCGACGTGGATTTCTACTCGGACTTCGTGAGTCCGTACTGCTTGCTCGCGGCCCTGCGGCTCGAGAAGCTGGCCCGGCAGGAAGGACTCGCCCCCATCTGGGTGGCCTTCCTGGTGCGGCCGCAGGGTTCCGGTCCCCTCACCGGCGAGAAGCTCGCCGAAGCCGAGGCCCAGCGTGAGGCAGCGGCCGCGACCCTGAAGCAGGAGTTCGGCCTCAAGCTGAACCCGGGCCCCATCGGCCTCGACCCCTACGATGCCCATCTAGTCATGGCCCATGCGGGCCGCGAGGGCAAGAGCCTTGCCCTCGGCATGGCGCTGATGCGCGCGTATTGGCTCGAAGGCAAGGCCATCGACGACCGCCGGGTCATCGAACAGGTGGCCCTGGCCGCCGGCTTCACGGCCGAGGAAGTGCGCCAGGCCTGGGACGACGAGCGCAACTCCTACTTCGTGCGGCGCGGCATGGAGATCGGCGTCGGCCACGGCATCCAGAGCGTGCCTACCTACATCGTGGGCCGCGCCTACCTCGTGCAGGGCGCCGCCGACTACGCGCACCTGGAAGAGACCGTGCAGACCGTCAAGGAAGAACGCAGAAAGGCGGGATGAACGGCATCGCGTTCATCCGGCGCGAACCTTTCCTGGCGGTGAGCCTCGTCTCCGCCACCCTGTTCCTGATCTTCGGCGGCTCCTGGCTCACGGACCTCTCGAACCCGGCCTGGTTCGGCTTCATGTTCGCCTGGCTGTTCCTGGCCATCCTCTCCTCTGCCTTCGCCGTGGTGCGCCACGCGGAGGGGCTCGCGGTGCTGCTGGGCGAGCCCCTGGGCACCTTGGTGCTGACGCTCTCGGTCACCGGCATCGAGGTGATGGTCATCGCCGCGGTCATGTACACCGGGCCCGTGGGCTCGACCCTGGCCCGGGACTCCATGTTCGCGGTGGTGATGATCGTGCTCAACGGCATGGTGGGCCTGTCGCTGCTGCTCGGGGGCTTGAAGCACCACGAGCAGGAATACAACCTGCAGGGCACCAACGCCTTCCTGGCCCTGATCCTGCCTCTCTCGGTCCTGAGCCTGGTGCTGCCGGACTACGCCTCCGCGGACTTGGGTCCCGTATTCTCCACGCCCGAAGCGGTCTTCCTGGTGATCATGTCCATCGGGCTCTACGCCATCTTCCTCGCCATCCAGAACGTGAGGCACAAGGCCTATTTCCTGGGACCGGCGAAACAGAAGGCGGAGTCGGAGCATCACGGCCATGAGGCCCGATCCCTGCCCTACCACGCGGTGCTGCTGGGTCTCTATCTCCTGCCCCTGGTGGTGCTCTCCAAGAAGCTGGCCCTGCCCATCGACTACGGCATCCAGGTATTGAAAGCGCCGTCAGCCCTGGGCGGCTTCCTGGTGGCGGTGCTGATCCTTTCACCCGAATCCCTGGGAGCGGCGAGGGCGGCCCTGGCCAACCAGCTGCAACGGGCCGTGAACATCCTCATGGGCTCGGTGCTCGCCACCATCAGCCTCACGGTGCCGGCGGTGCTGCTCATCGGCTTCATCACCCATCAACACATCGTCCTGGGTTTGAGCGCTGTGAACGTGATACTGCTGTCTCTGACCCTGATCCTCAGCATGCTCACCTTCGCCAGCGTGCGCACCAACGTCTTGCATGGGGCGGTGCACCTGCTGCTGTTCCTCGCCTACTTAATGTTGATTTTCGAGAAATAACACCGAACACAATGGATCGTGTATGAGTCATTGGAGATTCTACGTAGATGATTCCGGAACCAAAGAATATGCAGCAAGCCCAGAGCTATACGCACAAAACGGTAACACGCGGTATTTCGTGTTCGGCGGAGCTTTGGTTCAAGCTGATGTCGCTGCAAAACTCGGCGAGAATCTAGCCAACCTTAAAAAAGATCATTTTGGTGACGCGAATGTAGAAATTAAATCGAATTGGCTCCGCATTCCTAAAGAACGCAAGGCCAGATACCTAGATAAACACGAACTCACTGACGAGGAAGTAACCGCATTTGTCGAACAATACTACGATTTGCTAGCGGGATCCGATGTTCTTTTGATGGCTGCCGTTATCGATAAACAGCATATGCAAGAGAAATATAAGACTGAAGCATGGTATGCCCCTGCAATGGCTTACGAAATTCTTATGCAAAGACTGGTTCAAGAAGTCAAAGGGCCGGACACAGTCAGTGTCATTATTGATGATATGGACGGTGCAACACCAAAAGGCAATCAATACAAACTAAATCTAATAAAGCAGCATAAATTACTACGTCAAATCGGTTCCAAACTGCTAAAGGGACTCGACTGGCGCCCGCTTCAAGGGCTCAGATTTGTAGATTCAGCGAAATCTCATCACCTACAGGTTGCAGATATCATTTCTTACAACGTATATAGGCAATTCGTAGAACACGGAGATGAGTGGGAGGATGCTGCAAAAGAGAAACTGGAAACCTATCCATGGCTAAGCAAGTTAGCCCACAAATTCAGGAACCATGAAGGCAGAATCCAAGGATATGGGATCATAAAAATGCCACTGCGACAGAGAGTGCAGTGGCATGTGGGTAAGCCCAAATAAAGAAGTCGCACCTGATGACCCTACGTTAAACCGAGGGCAGTCCTGTGGACTGGGAGCAATTGCCCACTCATGTGTGCGACCGGTAATAAGGTTAGCAGAATAGCTCTCTTTTTCAAGGGTCACCCGGAAAATTCGAGAATCACTTGAGCTTCGTTATATTCATGTATACACTGTATACATGCCTGCTTCGACCACCGCCGAGAAGATCGCTGCCGCCGCCCGCCGGCTCCTGGAGAAGGAGGGGCTGGAGGCGGTGAGCATGCGCCGGGTGGCCCAGGCCGTGGGCCTCACCGCCATGGCCATCTACCGGCACTACCCCAACCGGGCGGCGCTGCTCAACGCCGTGGCAAACCAGGGCTTCGAGGAACTCGCCGCCACCCTCAAGGGCCGGCGCTTCACCGGCGACATCGAGACCCGCCTCACCAAGATGGCGGACCTCTACCTCGACCACGCCTTCGAGAACCCCAAGCTCTTCGAGCTCATGTTCCTGGCCAAGCGCGAGGGCGCGCGCCAATACCCCCAAGACTTCAAGGCGAGGAAATCCCCCACCGCCACCCTGATGGCGGACGTGACCGCCGAAGGCATGGCCTCGGGCGAACTCAAGCAGGACGATGTCTGGGAGATCACCTTCGAGATGGGCGCCTTCTCCCACGGCCTCATCATGCTCTACCTCGGGGGCCGCATGGACCTCGGTCCCGCCCAATTCCGCGCGCTCTACCGGCGCTCCTTCCGGAGATACTTCGATGGCATCCGCACTTGATGTGAAGCGTCTTAGCCTCGGCGTGGCCGCCACCCTGGCCTCGGCCGTGCTCATCTACTTCGGCACCGGCCCCGATCCCTTCTGGCCCTGCATGTGGTTCGCACTGCTGCCGGTGCTGCTCTTCGCGGTAGACGCCACTTGGTGGGGCGCCATGCTCGCCGGCGGCTTCAGCGTGATGCTGGGCATCCTGAACCTCTGGAGCTATCTCCGGGACGTATTGGGAGTGCCGCTGCCCTTCATCGCCCAGATCTACTTGAGCGAAGGCATCGCCTACGCCCTTGCCCTGCTGCTGTTCCGCGCTTTGATGCGCCGCCAGGCGTATTGGAGCGCGCTCCTCGCTGCGCCGGCGGTGCTCGTCTCCTTCGAGTGGTTCCTGAACCTCACCTCGCCCCACGGCACCGCCGGCAGCCTCGCGTATTCCCAACTTACCTTCCTGCCCTATCTGCAGCTCGCTTCTCTCACCGGCCCCTGGGGCATGAGCTTCCTGCTCCTCATGTTCTCCTCGGCCCTCGCCATCGGACTCAAGCTCTATCGCAAGGAGCGCCGGCAGGTACTGCAGATCGCCGGCGTCACGGGCGGGCTGCTCGTCGCGGTGCTGGTCTTCGGCGCAGTGCGCCTGTCACTGCCGGCCGCGGGCACGCCGGTGAAGGTGGGGCTCGTGGCTTCCGATGCCCGGGACCACGGCAACGTGGCCGACGACGGGGCCCCCACGGCGGAGCTGTTCCAGGCCTATGCCCAGGCGGCGGCCAAGCTCGCGGCCCAGGGCGCCCAGGTGATCGTGCTGCCGGAGAAGATCGGCGTGACCGTGGAACCGGATACCGGGAAACTGGACGCCCAGCTGCAGGGCCTGGCGGAGCAGACCCACGCCCGCATCGTGGCGGGCATCGTGCGGGTGGTGCCGCCTTCCTCCGGCAACGCGCTCAAACTCCGCTACAACGAGGCGCGCATCTACACCCCCGGCGCACCGGTGGAGAGCTACGACAAGGAGCACATGCTCCCGCCCTTCGAATCCAACCTGACCCCGGGCACCATGCTCGCCCTGCTCCAGGGCAGCCGCGCCAGTGACACCTGGGGCGTGGCCATCTGCAAGGACATGGACTTCACCGACGTCTCACGCCGCTACGGCGAGGCCGGTGCGGGCCTCCTCCTGGTACCCGCCTGGGACTTCGTGGTGGACCGCATCCAGCACGGCCACATAGCCATCATGCGCGGCGTGGAGGACGGTTTCTCCATCGTGCGCAGCGCCAAGGGGGGCAGCCTCTACGTGAGCGACGACCGGGGGCGGATCCTGGGCGAGGCCGGCAGCGACTCCGCCCCCTTCGCCACGCTCTTGGTGGATGCCCCTCAGAGCCACGACAAGACCCTGTTCCTGCTGCTGGGCAACTGGTTCGCCTGGGTGACGGTGCTGCTGCTCGCGCTCTGCTTGCTGCAGCTCTACCGCAGGCGTAACCCGCGAGCATGACTTTTCTGAAAAGGGGTAGCGGCTGACATCGGGGCTGTGGTAAAAAGCGCCCGGCTCGGGCCCTCCGGCCCGCCAGGAACCTATGAGTCCCCACGGTGCGCTTCGTCCGCTCTCTCTCCTTGCTACTCGCCGGCGGCGTGGCCTGCGGCTGCGCACCTGCCTGGGCGGACACCGAGGCGGCGCCCTCTGCCGCCACTGAGGCCCAGCCCTGGGTGCCCATGCTCCTGGGCGCCCAATACACCGGCATCCACCAGCATCTCTCTCCCTTCGGCGCCGCCTACTCCGGCCCCTTGAGCTTCACGAGCCGGGGCGACAC
>DASSIS010000090.1:0-30100 GCA_035691665.1 Gammaproteobacteria bacterium
CTCTCGACCTATCCACCCTTGCGCCATGACCGACGCGTACAGGCGCATTGGGAAGAGCAGGGTGGGCTCGCGCCAGCGGTGATCCAGAAAGCCAGCGACGACGATGACGAGAGCTGTTCGACCGAAGGTTGCACGGACCCGGACGATTCCGCCGCCCTCGAGGTGGCGTACGGCTACGACGCCTACGGCCATCTACAGGAAGTGGACAAGCTGGACAACAACGGCAATCCCGCGGTGCGCTATTGGGTGGCCGCCGCCGTGAACGCCAGCGGCCAGGTGACCCAGGAAGGGTTCAACGTGGGTCTCACCAGCAACTTGGCGGCCGTGATGGTGGCCCGGCAGTTCGATCCCGCCACGGGACAGGTGAACTGCATCAACGCCTATACCGCGGGTGCCCAGTCCTCTCCCTGCCCCGGGAGCGCGGCGGCGGGTACGGTGCAATACGACACTTATAGCTGGGATGTCTACGGCAACCTCACCAACCGAGCCGATCTCATCACCGGTCTCAACGAGAGCTTCAGCTACGACGCGCTGAACCGCCTGGGCAACGGCGCCAACGGCGTCACCACCCAGGTGAACGGCGTCACGGTGGCGAGCGATAGCCCGAGCTATGACGACATCGGCAACATCACGACCCGCGCCGGCGGTGTCTATCATTACCCAGCGGCCGGCAGCGCCCTGCCGCACGCGGTATCGAGCATCGACCTGCCGAACGGCGGCGGGAGCTGGAACTTCACCTACGACGCGGACGGCAACCTGCAATCCGGCGGTCCCATCACCAATGCGGACTGGACTGCCTTCGGCAAGCCCCTCGACATCGAGGCGAACGGCGCTACCGAGACCTTCACCTACGGCCCGAGCCGTGAACGCCTGACCCGGGTGGACAACACCCCGGGTGGGGACACCGTGAGCACGGTATACATCGATGGCCTGTTCGAAGTGGAGACGGACAGCCAGGCAGGGACCACCACCTACCGGCACTACATCCAGGCCGGGAGCGAGACGGTGGCGATCGACGGGTTCAGCGTGGCCACCGGGGGCACGGCCACGGAGACCGTCACCTACCTCTACCACGACCACCTGGGAAGCGTGGAAGTCACCTCCGACCCGAACGGCCAGAACGTCCAACGTTACTCCTACGACACCTGGGGCAAGGCGCGAGCCACGGGCGGGGCCACCGCCTATCAACCCATCGGCTGGGGCAGCTGCCTCGGCCCCACCCCCGCCGGCCAGCAGACCGGCTACACCGGGCACGAAAACCTCGACGACGAATGCCTGGTGCACATGGAAGGGCGGGTGTACCTCCCGGACCTGGGCAAGTTCCTGTCGGCGGACCCGAACGTGCAGAACCCCATGTCCACCCAGGGGTACAACCGCTACGCCTACGTGGGCAACAATCCTCTCTCAGCGAACGACCCGACCGGATACTTCACGGACCCGGATCTCGGCAAGGCCATCTCTGACGTGGGGCCGTTCCTGAGCGCCATCCCCGGCTGTGCCTACTGGTGCGCGGCGACGGCGGCGGCCGTGGGAGGCTACATGGAGACGGGGAGTGTGGAAGAGGGTCAGCACGCCGGCAACCGGGCATTTGCAGCGGAACTGATGTTCCATGCCGCCGGAAGCGAGTTCCAGGTAGACGGTCAGGCGCCGACCGGCTTGATGCTAGTGGGACGCTCCGTGACGGAGGGCATCATCGGTGGACTCCTGAGCCAGGAGGGTGGCGGCCGGTTCGGAGACGGGTTCATTGGTGCGTTCGCGGGTAGCGAAAGCGACGGGCTGTTGGATCAGGACCTGCCCATCGACGGCAGCGCGCAAACAGCAGTAGCGCGTGCAACCATTAAGGCTATCCTCGGCGGCACAGTGTCTGACATAACCGGTGGCAATTTCGGCGACGCCGCCATCACCGCCGCCATGCAGGAGATGTTTAATGATGAGTTAGACACAGCGCCCAAGAACCAATCAAATGCAGGCGTCGATAATCTCGCTGCCGCATATGAAAATGAAACAGATATAGGGCTTTCATTTGGATTCCAATTCGGACTTAAAGCTGGAATTAATGATATTGCTTCAGCTGATTTTGATATTAATCTCGGATCAATTGACAAAAACTTGCTTACTTCGAATGATACAAAGCAGAGTTTTGATGCTTCAATATTAATTGGGAGTAAATACGGTGCGGGGCTTGGGATATCTAGAGTCCGCTATGAGAACGATTTTAGTACCGGAAAATTTTCTCCTTGGCAAGGAAGTGCTTACATCTTGAGAAATAATACGAGCGTTGATAATCATCTCGTGATTGAGTTTAACCCTAAGCTATTTATTGGCCTGGATATAAAACTTGATTTGACGGCGAGCTATCAGTATTGGAAGAATCTATTTCAGCATTGAGTTGAGGTGGAAAAATGAAACCAACAACTAGTACTGTTTTAGGATTAGCTTGGGTCTTTTGTTTGGGAGTGCTACTTTTATACACAAGAATATTTATTTTTAATGATCAACCCGTAGCTGCAGATTCGATAGCAGCGGCTAGTGCCATTCATTGGTACGACAAATTAATTTTGAGTTATGGGCTTATTAGTTATGTCGTGCTTTGGTTCTGGATGTTGACTCATTATTTCAAGAATCGCCCCAAACGCTGGTCAATATTTTGGGGACTTTCTCTTATTTTCACATCTCCTATAGTTTTGCTTTTCTATTTTTTTATTATCTTTATTCCCTCTAATAAAAAGCAGGTAGCGAGAGTCTAGGATTAACTCTTCAGTATTAAGCCACCTACCGGCACTACATCCAGGCCGGGAGCGAGACGGTGGCGATCGACGGGTTCACCGTGCCCACCGGAGGCACGGCCACGGAGACCGTCACCTACCTCTACCATGACCACCTGGGGAGCGTGGAAGTCACCTCCGACCCGAACGGCCAGAACGTCCAACGCTACTCTTACGATACCTGGGGCAAGGCGCGGGCCACGGGCGGAGCGACCGCCTATCAACCCATCCCCTGGGGCAGCTGCCTGAGTCCCACCCCCGCCGGCCAGCAGACCGGCTACACCGGGCATGAGAACCTCGACGACGAATGCCTGGTGCACATGGAAGGGCGGGTATATATCCCGGACCTGGGCAAGTTCCTGTCGGCGGACCCGAACGTGCAGAATCCCATGTCCACCCAGGGCTACAACCGCTACGCTTACGTGGGGAACAACCCTGTTTAAGCTGCCGCCGAATTCGCAGACAAAGAGAAGGGCCGCGGGCTTGCCGCATGCGGCGGGCGCCCCATTAAGGGTTCGAAGCGTAGTTTCGAGCGGGCGTACAAGGATGTACGCCCTGGACCACTAGCGAAGCGGGATGTGTAGCGTCGCGGGTGGGGCTGGGCGTTAAAAGAACATCGAGCCAACGCCATGGACGGCATTAATGCTTCACAAAAAGAAAAAGGCCCGAGGTTTCCCTCGGGCCTTTTTTAATCCCGATTGCTCGGAATTACTTCTTGGCGCCGGCGCCGGTGGAAGCGGCAGGAGCGGCTTCCTTCTTGGCGTGGTGCTTCTTCATCATGTGCTTCTTGGCATGATGCTTCTCGTGCTTCTCCGTCTTGGCGGGAGCGGCGGCGGAAGAGGTGGCCGGGGCGTCAGCAGCCACGGACAGGCCGGCGAAGGCGAGCAGGGAAGCGGCGATAACGCTGATCATGATCTGACGTTTCATCGGAGTACTCCAGTTATTAAAAGTTTGATGTCTACTACCATGGTTTTAAACACCACCCCGGTGCCGATAGAGGGTTACCCCCCGTACGCCGTGATGGCTTCAATAGCCCCCAATCACCGCCGGTTTGGCCGACGCCGTTGCGGACACCCTGTCCCGGGCCTGACACGTCCTTGTCGCGGCTATAACGCGTCCCCGTAGGCCTGGTTGACGCCTTTTTGAGGCGTTTTTCGGGCCGGACACGCTCCCTGGGTCCTTAGGGGTCCCCGGGGAGGGCTGGCATAATACAACCAAATGAGCCGAAAAGTACCTGTTTCACAGCTCACTCTGGGCATGTATGTGAGCGAGCTGGACCGCCCCTGGCTGGAGAGCCCGTTCCTGTTCCAGGGCTTCTTCATCGAGTCCCCGGACCAGCTGGCAGCCCTCCAGGAGTGCTGTGAGCACGTGTATGTCCAGGAAGACCCCCGGCTGGGGGGGGAGGGGGGGGCCGCCCAGGGCGGCGATATGACCATCCCAGGGGTCCGGGACAGCACCGAACGGCAGGTGTTCCGGCAGGCGGTCCGCCGGCTCCTGGAGTACCGCCAGAAGCTCTATCCCCAGCTCAAGAAGGTGCTGGAGGACGCGCGCCTCGGCCACATCATGGACAGCCGGGATACCCGGGTGCTGGTGCAGCAGCTGGTGGAGCTCGTGGCGGTGAACCCCCAGGCGGCCCTCTGGCTCACCAACCTCAAGGACCGGCACAGCCACACCGCCGACCACTGCTTCAACACCATGGTGCTGTCGGTGGCCTTCGGAAGCCACTTGGGCATGTCCAAACAGACCCTGGAGGAGCTGGGGCTCGGGGCCCTGCTCCACGACGTGGGCAAGATGCGCACCCCGGTCACGGTGCTGGACAAGCCGGGGGTGCTCACGGAGGACGAGTTCGACATCCTGAAGAAGCACCCCCTGGACGGCTTCCAGATGCTGCGCAAGCAGGGGGGCTTCCCGGCGGTGACCCTCGAGATAGTGCAGCTGCACCACGAGCGGGTCGGCGGCCAGGGCTACCCCATGGGCCTCAAGGGCGAGGAGATCCCGCTGCACGTGCGGGTGGTGGCCTTGACCGAGGTCTACGACGACATCAGCAGCGACCGGGTGTACCACGACGGCATCCCGGCGGCGAACTGCCTGAACATGATGTTCCACTGGGCGCCGCGGGACTTCGGGGAGGAGCTGATGCAGGAGTTCATCCGCTGCATCGGCATCTATCCCATCGGCAGCTTGGTGGAGCTCAACACCGGGGCGCTCGGCATCGTGATGTCCAGCAACCCGGACAGCCGCCTGAAGCCGGTGGTGATGCTGGTGCGCGACCGGGAGGGCCGGCCTTACCGGCGCCGCCCGCTGCTGAACCTGGCGGCCCCCGGCCACAAGGAGAGCGGCTTCTCCTGGCAGGTGCAGCGGGTGGTGGACTGCAAGGATTACGACATCGACCCGGCGCGCATCGCCGAGATGGAAGCGCGCCTGTGAGCCGGGAGACCGAGATCATCCTCAGCAACGGGATGGCTCTCGACGCCCTGGAGTTCGATTTCCGCTTCGTGCGCGCTTCGGGACCCGGTGGCCAGAACGTGAACAAGGTGTCGAGCGCGGTGGAGCTGCGCTGGGACCTGCGCCGGAGCGCCTTCCTGCCGGTGGGAGTGCGTATGAGGCTCGAGGCCCTGGCGGGCTCGCGGCTCACGGACGAGGGGGTGCTCATCATCCACGCCCAGCGGCACCGCACCCAGGAGCGCAACCGGGCGGACGCGGTGGAGCGGATCGTGGCCATGGTCGAGCAGGCGCTTCATCCCCCCAAGCCGCGCAAGAAGACCCGGCCCAGCAAGGCCTCGAAGCGCCGGCGCCTGGACGGCAAGCGCCACCAGGGGGACAAGAAGCGCTCCCGCAGCGGCCGCTACGACTGAGTCCGCGGCATGCCGCGGACGCCTGTGCAGGAGAGCACAGGCGCGACCCGCCCGCTGCACATGGATGTGGAAGGGGGTGAACAGCTATAGCTGTTCACGGGAGCCACGTACGGCGTCCTGGGCTTTCGGCGAAGCAGGAGCGGAGCCGAAAGTGACGAAGTCACCCGGAACGGCGGTTCAGTGCTACAAAAAAGAAAAGCCGGCTCGAAGCCGGCTTTCCCATTTCAGATCAGCAGCTCTTAGTGAGGAGGCATCTCCATGCCCCGGGACGCCAGCACCTGGATGCGCTCCGCGTCCTCGTAGCAGGCCCTGCTGCCCTGGCCGCACTTGATGGCCAGCCACAGGATGACGACGCTGAACACCACGATGATGGCCATACCGGTGAAGAAGCCGAAGCCGTCGTGGCCGCCCATGCCGCTGGTGGAGGGACCGAAGTAGCTGATGAGCCACATGCCGACGAAGTAGGGGAACAGCCACCAGGCGTTCTCCCAGCCCAGCTTCGAGGCGGGCAGGCGCTTCACGCCGAAGTGCCAGATCAGGTAACCCACCACGTAGACCGCCACCAGTCCGAACAGGAAGTTCACCACCAGGTCGCCGGTCCAGTAGATGATCCAGTTGGAGGCGATGAAGGCGACCAGCGACACCGCCTTCGGCCACTTGAGCCTAAACGGGCGCTCGGCGTCCTTCATGCTGCTGCGCAGGTGCAGCAGGATCACCGGGCCGATGGCGTATGACAGCACGGTGATGGATACCACCGCCGACACCAGCTTCTGCCAGGAGGGGAAGGGGAAGAAGAACAGCACGCCCACCGCGTAGGTGGCCACGAGCGCGACCCAGGGCACGCCGAAGCGATTGAGCTTGGTGACGTGCTTGGGTGCGTTGCCCATCTCGCCGGCGGCCATGATGATGCGCGGGCTGCCGGTGATGTAGATGAAAGCGGTGCCGAGCGGCGAGACCACGGCGTCGAAGTACAGCACCACCGCCCACCAGAAAGCGCCCACGGCGGTGAGGATGGCGGCCAAAGGCCCGAACATGCCCGTGAAGTGCAGCTTGGTCCAGCCTTCGCTGATGTCAGCGGGCTGCAACGCCACGATGAAGGCGTACTGCAGGCCGAGGTAGACGATGAGCGCGATGATGATGGAGCCGATGAGGGCGATGGGCACGTACTTGTTGGGGTTACGGGTCTCGCCGGCCAGCGCGATGGCCTGCTGGAACCCCAGGAAGCTGAACACGATGCCGGAGGTGCCGACCGCGGTGAAGATGCCGCTCACCGGGGTGCTGTCGAGCTGCGCCGTCATGTTGCCGGGATGGAACGAGTACGCCACCAGGATGAAGATGGTGGCGACCGGCACCAAGAGCTTCCACCAGGTGGCCAGGCTGTTGATGGCGATGACCCAGCGGATGGCCAGGAAGTTGAGCCCGACCACGAACGCGAGCAGGATGGCCGCGGCCACGAAACCGACGTTGGTCAGGAGGCCGTTCGGGTCCAGGAAGCCCGGGAAGTAGGTGTTGGTGTAGGTGAGCACCGCCACCACTTCCACCGGGGGCACCGAGACGAAGGCCAGGAACAGGATCCAGCTCCAGATCTTGCCCACGAAGTCGCCGTGGCTGACGTGGGTCATGTGCACCAAGGCCCCGGAGTTGGGGAACATGGTGGAGAGCTCGGCGAACACGAAGGCCAGGAACAGGATGGCCGCGGCGCCGATGATCCAGGAGAGGATGCTGAACGGGCCCGCCTGGAGGGAAGCGTGCAGGGCGCCGAACAGCCAGCCGGAACCGATGATGCTGCCCAGGCTGGCGTAGAGGAGTCCGACGACGCCGGCTTCGCGCCGGAGCTTGTTGGGGCCTGCCATGATCTTTGAGCTCCCGTCTAGGTTTGGAATGGGTCCGAAGACCCATGGGGCCTAGGACCGGGCGATATTAGACGAGGCAGGGGAACCCCACAACCGCAGGCAAAGGCTAATGCAGGCGATGTTGGCCACCCGGAGGCCGGTATTGCCCGAGCTCCACCACCTTCTTGGATGAGACGGTCTCACCGGCCCCCAGGATGGTGACGCCTTCGGGCTGATCGAACTGCAGGGAGATGACCCGCCGCCCGGCCAAGGTGGCACGGCCCTGCCAGCGGTCCTGGCCCGTGCCGCTGAACTCGAAGACGTAGCGGCGGGTGAACTCGGGCCAGCCCTTGGCGCTCCGGCCGAGGCTCAAGCCCGCCAGGGTCACGGTCTCGTCCAGGAACTGCAGGCCAGACTCCCGGCACAGGCGCGTGCAGGTCTCGAGCATGCGCTCCCGGGCCCGCAGGCTGTCGCTCCAGAACCAGCCGGCAGCCAGGAGCAGCGCCAGCAGCAGGACCGCGAGCAGGGTGCCGGCGTCTATGTACATCTACTTCACGCTCTCGCGAGGCTGACGCGGTTACGGCCGGCGTGCTTGGCCTCGTAGAGGGCCTGGTCCGCGGCCTTGAGCACGCTCCAGGGCTCCGCGAAGCCATCGCCGTATTCGGCCGCGCCGATGCTCACGGTGACCGAGAGCATGTTGGACTCTTCGTCCTCCGCCAGGTCACCGTCGTGGCTGCGGCGCTCGCCCTGGCGCAGGTCGAAGCGGGAGCTCTCGATGTCGGAGCGCAGCTGCTCGAGCTCGGTGCCCACCTCGGTGAGGGCCCGGCCGCTGTAGAGCAGGCAGAACTCCTCGCCGCCGTAGCGGTAGGGCTTGCCGGTGAGCGTCTGCCTCTGCAGGCGCGAAGCGACGAAGCGCAGCACCTGATCGCCCACGTCGTGGCCGTAGCGGTCGTTGAACTTCTTGAAGTGGTCCACGTCGAGCATGGCGATGACGTAGCGCTTGCCGAGCTGCCGCAGCTGCTCCTCCAGGGCGCGCCGGCCCTGCAGGCCGGTGAGCTCGTCGAGGTAAGCCATGCTCCAGGATTCCTGCACCAGGGCGTAGCCGAAGGCGAGGCCGAGCGCCGCGGTGTAGGCGGCGATGGCCGCGGGCTGGGAGGCGGCCACGAGCGGCACCGCCACGAGCACGGCGAGGAAGAAGGCGGCGAGCTCGGCGCTGTGCCGCTGCAGCAGCCGGTCGTTGAGCCAGAGGAGCCCCAGGGCGATGCAGAGCAGGCCCGGCTGGGTGAGGGAGAAGTCCGGGAGGCGCAGGAACTGCACGTGCAGGGCGCGGACGATCCCGGGGCTGGGGAAGGCCAGCATGCCCCAGCCGGCCAGGAGCTCCAGCGCCAGGAGCGCGAACCACCAGGCGCCGTAGCGGCTGAAGGCGCCGCGCTCGGGGATGAGGGAGAAGGCCAGGAGGTCGAGGGGCAGGGCGAGGCTCACGAGCCCGCCGAGCGCCGCGTGGGCCAGGGGATCGGCGCTGCGCGCCCGGGCAAGCAGGGCGGCGTAGGCCACGAGCAGGCTCAGCAGGGCGAAGAACATGCGGCTGCGGTTGAACTGCAGGCAGAGGGCGAGGGCGGCGATCAAGATGGCGCAGGCCGAGAGCTCGAGGGCGAGCTTGCCGGTATAGGAGAAGGACACTACATGGCCTGCCAGGAAAGCGGCGATGGCCAGCAAGGCGATCTCCGGGAGGAGAGTGTAAAGGACGCCGATTACGAGTTTCATGTTCTTATAGTTAAGGCCCGCGGCGCGGGCCGCCCAGGCTGCTTAGCCCCGCACCTGGAGGCGGGCATGCACCTCGTGCACGCCCGGCACGTACCAACAGTCGTAGATCGCCATGCGCCGCTGTTCGTCGCTGTGCACGGCACCGTCCAGGGTCACGGTCCGGTCACGGGTGTGCACGGTGATGGTCTCGGCGTGCAGCAGCGGGTCCTTCTCCAGCACCATGAGCACCGCGTCGGTGATCTCGTCGTCATTGTCCTTCTCGGCGGGCTTCACGCGCATGTGGTTGTGCACGTCGCAGCT
Organism: Gammaproteobacteria bacterium; assembly: GCA_035691665.1. Taxonomy (GTDB): domain Bacteria; phylum Pseudomonadota; class Gammaproteobacteria; order Natronospirales; family REEB76; genus DASUBN01. Next base: position 9,517 of record DASSIS010000090.1, read on the forward strand.
CCCCGGCACCCACCAGCTGATGACCTCCGCCAGGCGGCGGTGGGAGAGGCTGCCCACCTGGCCGTCGAGGCGCACCACGCAGCCTTCCACCCCGACCCCGATCCAATCGCGGCCGGAGGCCTCGGTGGCGGGGCTGGGATGCACGGCGATGTCCCGGAAGGCCGGTTCCTGGGACAGGGCGGAGGTGACCGCGTCCAGCAGCGCCTTGCCGGTGCGCTTCTCTCCCGGGCGCAGCAGCAGCCGGTCTTCGATGTCGTTCAGCCCCGAAAGCTGCACGGCGATGCGCCGCGCCTTGCGCTTGACGATGATGTTGGCCACCTCACCTTCCAGGCGCAGGTTGCCATGGTAGGTGACGCGGATGGGGGATTCGTGCAGATTGATGTCCGGGTCCTTCTCGAGGGCGGCGAGCAGCGCGGCCACCAGATCTTTCTGCGACATGGTCACACCTTAGCGGAGAGGGGCAGGTACCAGTATAAAGGTTGGCTCCGGTCACGTATGCCTGGCAAGAGGCCCTTAACATGGTGAAACACAAGGCAAATGACAAATCCCGCCACGACGTGCGCCCGGCGCTGCGCCACCTGCGTCGCGCCGACCCCAGGCTCGCGAAGCTGATCGCCGGTGTCGGGCCCTGCCGCCTGGAATTCATGCCCATGCGCAGCCCCTTCCATTCGCTGCTGCGGGCCATCACCTACCAGCAGCTCTCGGGCAAGGCCGCCGCCACCATCCTGGGCCGGGTGGTGGCGCTGTTCCCGGAGGAGAGCGGTCCCCATCCGGCCGCGCTGCTGGATATCCCGGACACGGCGCTGCGCGGCGCCGGGCTCTCCCGCAACAAGCTCCTGGCGCTTAAGGACCTGGCCGCCAAGACCCTGGACGGGACGGTGCCGGATTCGAGGGGACTCAAGCGCATGCCGGACGCGGAAGTGATCGAACGCCTCACGGAGGTGCGTGGCGTGGGCCGCTGGACGGTGGAGATGCTGCTGATCTTCACCTTAGGGAGGCCGGACGTGCTGCCGGTGACGGACTTAGGGATCCGCAAGGGTTTCCAGCAGGTCTATGGCATGAGACGCCTGCCGGCCTTCTCCACCCTGGAACGGGCGGGTCGTGCCTGGGCGCCGTATCGCTCCATCGCATCCTGGTACCTGTGGCGGGCGGCGGATGGCGACGCCGCCTTATGATAAGGTGCTAGCGCTCCCGTTTCCCGTAGCCCTGCCTTTCAATTAGGAACCGGCATGCTCATCGTCCTGGATAACGTCCTCACCGCCGAAGAGCTCGCGGCGGTGCGCCACAAGGTGGAACAGGCCCAGTACGTGCCGGGCGGCACCACCGCGGGCGAAGGATCCAAGAGCCGCAAGAACAACCTGCAGATATCGGAGCGGGACCCGGTGCTGCCGGAGCTGCAGGGCACCGTGCTGAACGCCCTGGCGCGGCATCAGGTGTTCCAGTTCCTGGCGGTGCCGAAGCACATCATGAGCCCGATGTTCAACCGCTACGACGAGGGCATGTACTACCAGAACCACGTGGACTTCTCCCTGGTGGGCCCCCAGAACGGCAAGGTGCGCACCGACCTCTCCATGACGCTGTTCCTCAGCCGGCGCGAGGAATACGACGGCGGGGAGCTGGTGGTGGAGTCCGCCAACGGCGCCCAGGCCATCAAGCTCGACATCAACCAGGCCATCGTCTACCCCGCCGGGCAGTTGCACCGGGCCAACCCGGTGACCCGCGGTTCCCGGCTCGCGGCCATCACCGCCATCCAGAGCTTCATCCGCGACGAGTCCAAGCGCGAACTCCTGGCGGACGTGATGCAGATGGCGCGTGCGGTGCAGGACCGGGCGCCCGGTTCGGACGAGGCGCGCCTCGCCAATAAGATCCACGCGAATCTTCTGCGTCACTGGGCCGAATAGATCACTGCACAGGCGTCGCGACCGATGTCCGCCACACCGTATCCACATCTGCTGGCACCCCTGGACCTGGGGCATGTGACCCTGCCCAACCGGGTGCTCATGGGTTCCATGCACACCGGGCTCGAGGATCGCGCCCGGGACTACCCCAAGCTCGCCGCCTACTTCGCGGAGCGCGCCCGGGGCGGGGTGGGGCTCATCGTCACCGGCGGCATCGCGCCCAACTTCGCCGGTTCCCTCGCGCCCTTCGCCTCCAAGCTCAGCCGCTCCTGGGAGGTGAAGCGCCACCGGCTCGTGACCCGGGCGGTGCACGAGGAGGGCGGACACATCTGCATGCAGATCCTGCACGCGGGCCGCTACGCCTATCACCCTTTCTCGGTGGCGCCCTCCGCGGTGAAGTCGCCCATCACGCCGTTCACGCCGCGGGCCCTGAGCGGGCGCGGCATGGAGAAGCAGATCCGGGATTTCGTGCGCAGTGCGCAGCTCGCCCGGGAGGCGGGCTACGACGGCGTGGAGATCATGGGTTCGGAGGGCTACCTGCTCAACGAGTTCCTGGCCGCGCGCACCAACCGTCGCGACGACGGCTGGGGCGGCGATTTCGGGCGGCGCCTGCGGCTGCCGGTGGAGATCGTGCGCCGTACCCGTGAAGCGCTGGGACGCGACTTCATCATCATCTACCGGCTCTCCATGCTGGACCTCGTCGAAGGTGGCAGCCGCTGGGAGGAAGTGGTGGCGACGGGCCAAGCCATCGAGGCGGCGGGCGCGAGCCTCATCAATACCGGCATCGGCTGGCACGAGGCGCGCATCCCCACCATCGCCACGCGCGTGCCGCGCGCGGCCTTCACCTGGGTCACGGGACGGCTCAAGCGCGAGCTCAAGCTGCCGCTCATCACCGCCAACCGCATCAACATGCCGGAGGTGGCGGAAGCGGTGCTGGCCCGGGGCGAGGCGGACATGGTCTCCATGGCGCGACCGCTGCTGGCGGACCCGGCCTGGGTGAAGAAGGCGGCCACCGGCCGCACTGACGAGATCAACACCTGTATCGCCTGCAACCAGGCCTGCCTCGACCAGATCTTCGAGCGGGAACGCGCTTCCTGCCTCGTCAACCCTCTCGCCTGCCGGGAGACGGAGCTGCTCATCCTGCCGGCTGCTCGCAAGAAGCGCATCGCGGTGGTGGGGGCGGGGCCCGCCGGGCTCGCAGCGGCGGTGACCGCCGCCGGGCGCGGCCACGCCGTGACGCTCTTCGATGCCGCTGCCGAGATCGGCGGCCAGTTCAACATGGCCAAGCGCATCCCGGGCAAGGAGGAGTTCCATGAGACACTGCGCTACTTCCGCCGGCAGATCGAACTCACGGGCGTGAAACTGCAACTCAACCGCGAGGTCGATGCGGCGGCGCTCAAGATGGGTGGCTTCGAGGAGATCATCCTGGCTACGGGAGTGCGGCCGCGCCTCCCCGCCATCCCAGGTCTCGATCATCCCAAAGTATTGTCCTATATCGACGTGCTGTCCCGGGGCCGCCGCGTGGGGCCGCGGGTGGTGGTGGTGGGGGCGGGCGGCATCGGCTACGACGTGGCGGAGTTCCTGGTGCAGTCGCCACCCTCGCCGGGCCTCGACCGGCACCGCTTCCTGGCGGAGTGGGGCGTGGACGAGCGCTATGCCGAGGCCGGGGGGCTGATGCCGCCCGCGGTGGAACCGCCGGCCCGCCGTATCTACCTGCTGCAGCGCAAACCCGGCCGCTTCGGTACCAGCCTGGGCAAAACCACGGGCTGGGCCCATCGGGCCTCCCTCAAGGCGAAAGGAGTGGAGACGGTGGGCGGGGTGGAATATCGCCGCATCGACGATTCCGGGCTGCACATCCAGGTGGACGGTGCGGAACGGCTGCTGGAAGTGGACAACGTGGTCATCTGCGCCGGCCAGGAGAGCCGCCGGGAACTCTCGGATGGACTTGTCGGTCAGAGCACCCATCTCATCGGCGGTGCCCGGCTGGCAGCGGAACTGGATGCCAAACGGGCCATAGACGAGGGTACCCGCCTTGCGGCGGGTCTTTGATTGAATATTGTCTGAAAAATCCATCCCTGGATTTTTCGGACTCGACGGGTCCGATACACGCTCGGACCCGTCTCCGTCGAATCAAGCACATAAGTGCTTGATTCGCGCGCGATGCATCCCTGCACCGCGGGCGAGCCCCATGATAGGGTGTGCTGGGTATATGTGCTTATGGAAAGTTTGGGCCGCTTTTGAGGCCGTGGATTATGTCCGGCCAACAGTCTATGATTCTGCGGGGGCCTGGAACGGGCCGACCCCAACCCTCTTTCATCAAACGCGGGGATGAATGCCATGATCAGCCGTGCCTCAATCCGCTGGATCGTATACGCAGCTGCCATCAGTGCTGCGTTCGCCTTGACCGCCTGCTCTTCCAGCAAACCTTACGCCCTGTCGGCGAACCTGACGTCCGGCGGTCACTTGGTGGTGGCGACCATCGACGTGAACGGCAGCAATTGCAACGTACGCATGGCCTCACTCGACTGGAACGATTTCTACAAGCCCGCCTGCTCGGTGCTGAAGGACCAGTCCGGCTTCAAGAGCTTCAAGATCGGCAGCACCCAGGTGGACTTCGGCGCCGTGGACACGGGCTTCAAGGTGCTCGGTACTCCGCCGGCGCTCCCCGGTGTTGACGCCGCAGCCGCGCCCGCCGCCGGCACCAAGGCTACTGCCGCTGCCGCCAAACCTGCCGCCGCGCCTGCCGCCAGCACCGCGGCGGCCCCGGCCGCCGCGGGCGAGGCTTTCCCGAGCGAATGGACGGTGGCCGCCGATCCGGGCCAGCAGCACCTCGTGGGCCAGAACCCCGGCTTCCTGCTCACTTCCAACAAGCTCATGGTGAGCGGCGCCGACTGCGTGCTGGACGTGACCTTCAAGGCCACCTACAAGCCCTGGCACATGCCCTGCATCGCCACCGCCGACACCAAGGGCAACTTCCGCTTCGTGTTCCTGCCGCGCAGCACCGGGGCCTTGACCGGCGGCGGCAACTACGACGTGCAGTTCGTCTCGGAAGGCTCCGGCATCTCCGGTGTTATCTGGGATTCCCACGGCTTCGATTCCTGGACCCCCGACGTACCTGCCCAGTGGACCACTTCGTCGGATACTACCCAGTAATCGATCGGACTCGGTCTGATAGGGAAGGGCCCGCGCGAGCGGGCCTTTTCTTTTGAAGCCATCCCAAAGCTGCTGCGCTCGGTATGGCTTCGTCTGTAGCAGGATGCGTACGTGCCGCGGAGCACAGGGATGTGCGGGAGCGGCGAGCACGAGGCTAGCCCGCCAGCTTTGCTGGCGGCCCCGGGCGAACAATTGTTCGCCCGTTCGCCGCATGCGGCGAACCCTCACGTACGCTAAAAGTACGCTCCGGTTGCTCGCCTCGTGCGCCTCGCCCTACCTTCGCTCGCGACGCTTTGGGGATGGCTTCATCAATCGACCGGTTTGAGATTCAGTAAACGCGTATCGGCCTTGGGTTCGCGTCGCGGCAGCGAGGGCTTGAGGCGGGCCATGACCTTCATGGAGTCGGCGCGATAGGAGGTGAGCTTGCCGCCGTAGAGGTGCAGCACCCGCGGCGCATCCTTGCGGTCCGGTTCGAGGATGAGTTCGCGGCCGCGCTCGAAGGGGCGGGCGCTATCCCGGGGCAGGACCCTCAATCCTGCGAACTTGCCGGTGACCTCAAACTTTAGGCTGGGGAAGTAATGGTGCATCAGCCCGGTGAGATAGCTCTCTTCCTGGGGCAGCGGTGTCACTTGCGCCGGTTCCCGCCCCTGGAACAGGGTCTCGGTGGTGCCGAGCAGGCTCTTGCCGCGCCAAGGCATGAGGAACACGGCGCGTCCGTCCTCCGGCACTTCCATGTAGTAGATGCATTCGCGCGCCGGGAGGTCGAGCAGGAGATGGGTGCCTTGCACGAGATCCATGGCCACGGGCGCTGCGACGGGCCGGATGCGAGCCGCGGTCTCGGCGACCCAGGGGCCGGTGGCGTTCACCAATACGGCGCTCTCGCAGGTCTTCTCGATACCCCCTGCTTCATAGTGGATGAGCATGCACTCGCTGCCCCGCTCGGCGCCGATGAACCTCGCCGGCAGTTCGAATTCAGTACCTAAGCTCTGGGCGGAATGGAGCACGGCGCGGGTCAGGGCCGCGTCGTCCGTCTGGCCGTCCTGGTATTCGAATACCGCTTCAAGCTCCAGGGTATCCAGACCGTCGAGCCGGTCCCATTCCCGGCGCGGGATGCTCCGGAAACCGGAATGCTTCCCTAGACCCGCGAGCAGGGCATAGAGGCTCAGGCCCGCATAGAGCTGCCAGGGGCGGCGGCGGGTGCGGCGGTAGATCGGGATACGGAAGCGGCGCAGGCGCACCAGGTCAGGCGCGAGCTTCAGCAGGAGTTCCCGCTCCTGCAGGCATTCCCGCACGAGACCTAACTCCGCCTGCTCCAGATAGCGTAAGCCACCGTGGATGAGCTTGCTGGAGCGGCTGGAGGTGGCGCCGGCCACGGCCTGCTGCTCCAGCACCAGGGTCCGGTAACCGAGTGCAGCGGCGGCCTGCGCCGCCCCGGCGCCGTGGATACCGGCACCGAGCACCACGACGTCGTAGTGCTCAGTCACTTGAGACCCAGGGCCGGGAGCATGTCACCGATGGCGTTGGTCTCCACCATATAAGCACCTTGTGCCGTGAGCTGGACGGCGTGGGCGGGGTCCTGGGTCTGGTAGACCGCCCAGCGCCAATCCCCTTGCAGGGCGGCCTGGGCGGCAGCGAACCGGCGGTCGCTCGCGAAGAGGTATTCCGGCTTGAACTCTGCCGCTCTCGCGGCGCTGGCGGGGCTCGAGTCCTTCAGCGCCCAGCCCACGGGGCCGGCGCCCAGAATCCGGGCCCGCTCCAGGCTATCGGCGTTGAAGGAGATGATGACGCACTGGGCGAGGGCGGGCTTCACCGCCTGCATGGTGGCCTCCACTACCGTATTGAGGCCGAAGCGGTCGATGCTTTCCTGCTTGATCTCCACGAAGGCGCGGATACCGGTCTGGGTCTTGAGCCAGACGATGAGCTCCGCGAGTGAGGTGGGGTGGGTGCCCTGGTATCTGTCGCCGAAACGGGCGGGTTCACCTACGTCCACGGATGCCAGTTCCGCTGCCGTCATGTCCATGATCATCCGGTCGAGTCCGGCGGTGCGCTTCAGGGAATCATCGTGACAGAGGAAGGGGACGTGATCCTTGGAGAGCTGCACGTCGAACTCGAACCACTCAGCGCCGGCGGCCACGGCGGCCTGGATGCCGAGGAGGGTGTTCTCGGGATAGCGGTCCGGATAGCCGCGGTGGGCTACCAGGGTCGGAACCTTGTGCTTCGCCATGGGCAATCCGGCTTGGGGATTACTCGTATCTTAGCGCGTCAATCGGATCCAGGGCGGCTGCCTTGGCGGCCGGCGTGATGCCGAAGATGACGCCGATGCTGGTGGAGAAGCCGATGGCGATGAAGGCGGCCCAAAGGGGTACGTGGGCGCCCCGGAAGGAAGGTACGGCGTAGACGATGAGCTCGCCGATGCCGTAGCCGAGCAGGAGGCCGATGATGCCGCCCAGCATGGAGAGCATCACTGCCTCCAGCAGGAACTGCACCAGGATGTCGCTGCGCCGGGCGCCGAGGCTCTTCAGGATGCCGATCTCCCGGGTGCGCTCCGTCACCGACACCAGCATGATGTTCATGATGCCGATGCCGCCTACGAGCAGCGACACCCCCACGATGCCGCCCAGCACCAGCGTCAGCATGTTGAGGATGCTGCGGAAGGAGTCCGTGAACTGGGATGCGGTCTGGACCTTGAAGTCGTCGTCCTGGGTCTGCTTGAGCTTGTGACGGCGTCGCAGCAGTTCCTTTATGCGGTCGGCGGTGACGTCCATCTGACTGGTGTCGTTCACCTTGAGTTGGATGACGATGTCTTCCTGCCTGGCGCCACCCAGGAGGCTGTGGGCGGTGCCGTAGGGGATGAGCACATTGTTGTCCTGGTCCTGACCCAGGATGGAACCCTGTTTGTGGAGCAGACCCACGATCTTGAACCATTGGCCATCGATCTGGAAATACTCGTCTACCGGATCCGCGGGCAGGTGCAGGTTGTCCACCACGGTCTGCCCGATGACCGCCACGCGGCGATGGGAGAGGTCGTCCCCTGGGGTGATGAAGCGGCCCTGGTCCGGGTACTGGCTGAACACCGTGGCGTAGCCCTCGGTGACGCCCATGATCTGGGAGGAGTTGGTAACGCCCTTGTACTGGATGGCGGTACCGAACTGGCCCAGCTGCAGCATGGGGGTGACGCCGCTGATGCCCGGGATCTCGTGCTGGATGGCGAGCATGTCGTCCGGCGTGATGCGCGCCACCTTACCCTCCAACTGCTCCTTGAAGGGGAGGTAGGAGGTGACGGTGAGGCTGTCGGCGCCGAAGCCCGCGAACTGGCTGCTGATGGACTGGCTGAAGCCCTGGATCAGCGACACGATGGTCACTACCGCCATGACGCCGATGATGATGCCGAGCGTGGTGAGGAAACTGCGCAGCTTGTGGGCCCGGATGGCGTGCAGGGCAGAGCGCAGGCTCTCGAGCAGGGTATACATGGCTACTCGTAGCGCAGGGCTTCGATGGGATCGAGGGAGGCGGCTTTCGCCGCCGGAGCGATGCCGAACACCACGCCTACGCTCATGGAGAAGCCTAAGGCCAGGGCTACCGTCCAGAAAGGCACGTAGGCGCCCTGGAAGGCGGGCACGAGCTTCACCACCATGAGGCCGATGCCGTATCCGAGCACGAGGCCGATGAGGCCGCCGAGCAGGGACAGGCTCACGGCCTCGATGAGGAACTGCATGAGGATGTCGCTGCGCCGTGCGCCCAGGCTCTTGAGTATCCCGATCTCCCGGGTGCGCTCGGTGACGGATACCAACATGATGTTCATGATCCCGATCCCGCCCACCAGGAGAGCGATGCTGACGATGCCGCCGAGGATGGCGCTCGCCACATTGAAGATCTGGCCGATGCTGTCAGCGAGCTGGGCCGCGGTCTGGATCTTGAAATCGTCGTCCTGGCCCTGCTTCAGGTGATGCTCCCGGCGCAGCACGGCGGTGATGCGCGCCTTGGTCTCGTCGAGCTGTTTGATGTCGTTGATGTCCATATCCACTTGGATGTCGGGATTGGTCGCGCCACCGATGAGGCTATGCGCCGTGCCGTAGGGTATGTAGATGCGCGAGTCCTGATCGAAGCCGAAGAAGGAACCCAGCGACTTCAGCACACCGATCACCTTGAACCACTGGTTGTACATCCGGATGAATTTCCCTTCCGGATGATCTCCCAGGCTGAGATCTTTGACCACGCTCGCCCCCACCACCGCGACCCGGCGATGCGCCAGGTCGTCGCTCGGGGTGAGGTAGCGGCCTTCCACCGGGTAGAACTCGGTGTTCTGGGCGTGGGTGTAGTTGGTGCCCGCGATCAGCGAGTAGGTGGTCTGGCCCTGGTATTGGACCTGGCCGTTCAGGAACGCCATGATCAGCACCGGGGTGATGCGGCTGATGCCGGGCACCTCGTGTTGGATGGCGAGCAGGTCGTCGCTGGTGATCTTGGCGGTCTTTCCGGCGAGCTGGTCGTTGCGCGACAGGTACGAGGTCACGAACACGGTGTTCGAACCCATGCCCCTGAAGTTCGCGGACAGCGCCACGCTGAAGCCCTGCAACAGCGACACCACGGCGATCACCGACATGACGCCGATGATGATGCCCAAGGTGGTCAGGATGCTGCGCAGCTTGTGGGCGAAGATCGCCGTTATCGCCGCGCGCAGGCTCTCGAGGAAGTTAGACACGGGCGGATGCCCCGCGTGCGGGCTTGTCCCGACTGGGGTTGGTGGTGTCGCTCAGGACCTTGCCGTCCTTGATGCGGATCACGCGCCGGCAGTGGGCGGCGATGTCCTGGTCGTGGGTGACGACGATGATGGTGTTGCCGCTCTTGTGTAGCACGTCGAACATGGCCATGACGTCGCGGGCGGTGTTGGAGTCCAGGTTTCCGGTGGGCTCGTCCGCCAGCAGGATCGAGGGCTTGCCCACCAGGGCACGCGCGATGGCCACGCGCTGCCGCTGGCCGCCGGAGAGTTGGTTGGGGAGATGGTGCAGGCGTTCGCCCAGACCCACCTTGCTCAGCGCCTCGGTGGCCATACGGCGCCGCTCGGCCAGGGGGATGCCGCGGTAGATGAGCGGTTGCATGACATTGTGCAGCGCATCCGCCCGACCGAGCAGGTTGAAGTTCTGGAAGATGAAGCCGATCTCGCGGTTGCGGATGCGGGCCAGCTCGTTGTCGTCCAGCTGCGCGACGGGGGTGCCGTTCAGCACGTATTCGCCCGAGCTCGGCTTGTCGAGGCAACCGACGATGTTCATGAGCGTGGACTTGCCGGAGCCCGAGGGACCGATGAAGGCCGCGTACTCGTTGCGCTGGATGCTGAGGTCGACGCCGTCGAGTGCGTTCAGCACCGCGTCACCCATCACGTATTGCTTGGTGATGTCGCGCAGCTCCAGGACCGTGTCGCCGCTCATGTGGAAGGTTTTTTCGCGGCGGCGGCTCGGGTGGCGGAGGCCGGTGCCGCGGTGACCGCGGTGCCATCCGTGAGGTGGTGCAGGGCCTGGTAGGGCCCGCTCACCACGGTGTCGCCCGACTTCACGCCGGTGAGCAGCGCTTCATAAGTGTCGCTGGATACGCCGGTGGTGACGGCCGTCTTATGGGCCTTGCCGTCATCGACCACGAACACATAGGCACCGGCGGTGGGCTCTAGGCTCTTGGAATTGGGATCGTTCTCGTAGAGCACCGCCTGGACCGGCACCGACAGGGTGTCGGGGGTGCTCTGGGTGAAGATCTCGGCGCGGGCGCTCATGCCGGGTTTCAGGAGCGGCAGATCCTTGTCCGTGAGGCCGATCTTCACCTCGAAGGTGCGCCCTTGGCTGGCGCTCGCAGCGTTGGCGCTCGTGGTGGTGTCGGTGACGGAGGAGGCCACGAACTGGACCTTGCCGTGCAGCGTGCGGTCCGGGAAGGAGACGGCGTCGATGTCCGCGTCTTCACCCAGCTTGACGTTGGCGATGTCCGCCTCGTCCACCTGCACGTCGGCGAGCACCACCGAGGGGTCGGCGATGTCCATGAGAGTGTCGCCGGCGATGTTGGTGCCGGTGATCACCGTCTCGCCCACCTTCACGGGCAGGCTCGTGACCATGCCGTCGATGGGCGAGGTGATCACGGTCTTGCTCAGGTTCTGCTGCGCCTGGGCGAGTTGGGCCTGGGCGATATCGAGTTCCTGCTGGCGGTTCTGCATCTCGGTCTGCGCCAAGTCCAGCTGGTTCTTGAGGTTGTCGAAGGTGTTGGCATCCACGAGGTGCTGCGTATAGAGCGCCTGCTGCCGGTCGTACTGCTGCTGCAGGTTGGCGACCGTGAGCTTCTGGCTCTGGATGGCGATCTCGGCTTGCTGCACCGTGGCCTGCTGCTGGGTGACCTGGGCCTGGTAGAGCACCGGGTCGAGCCGGAGCACGATCTGCCCCTTGTGCACCCGCTGGCCTTCCTTCACCGGGATATCGCTGATCTTGCCGATGACCTCGGGTTTGAGTTCCACCGGGTTCAGGTACTGGAGCTCGCCTGAGGCCAGGATGGAGCTCATGATGGTGCGGGGCTCGACCTTGGACATCTCCACCTGCTCGCCGCCGCCGCGGCCGGTGAGGCGTGAGATGAGCACCAGCAGCACGAGGCCGCCGACGATGGCGAGTACGGTGATGAGTTTGCGCTGTTTCGTCATGGCTGCGGTTCGTGTCAGATGATGGCGATGACGCCCCAGATCGCGTAGGCCACCACGTAGGGCAGCAGCACGGTGAAGGCCGCGCGCCCGACGCTCTTGCCGGTCCATTGGGCGAGCCCCAGGGTCATGAGCACCCAGGACCAGATGGTGGTGATGCGCAGGCTGGACAGGAGCGCCTGGCCCGGGTGGGCATAGGGCACGTGGAACAGCAGGGTGTTGAGCGAGCTCACATCCACGTCCACGAAGCTGACCTGATGGTTGTTGGTGCTGAGCAGGTACACGCCGCTCGCGACGTAGCCCAGGATGCCGATGAAGGAAGTCCAGCTGATGAAGCTGAACCAGGTGCCGAAGGCCTGGTCCTTGTAGCCGCCGAGCTTGGCGGCCATGAAGAAGTACAGTGCCTGGAGCAGGTACCAGACCGGTACGCCGATGACGATACCGAGCACACCGAACAAGTTGAAGCTGCCGGGGGTCATGCGGTCATGGGCGGCGCGCAGCTGGTCGGCCGTCATGTCCGCGGCCTTGGGGGCGAGGGTCTGATCCACCAGCCAGCCGAAGTCCACTACGTGCAGGTACCAGAGTTGGAAGCCGACACCCAGCGCCACGACGATGATGAGCGGTAGCCACAGCCAGCCGTTATGGCCGCGGATGTCGTCCAGGGCCTTCTTGGGCTCGAGGAAGATGTTGACCAGGGTACCGAAAGCCGTCGCCTGCGTAGCCATGTGATCTCTCCCGATTCGGAAATTTGACCGCTAAACCTCGGGGTTCGTTGGGTGTAGCCCCGTATCCGACGGCCATCTTAGGCAGTCGGCAGGAACCGCGGTAGTGATGCTTGTCATGCCCCTAATAAAGACAAAAGAGACAAAAAAGCCCATGCCCGGCCTCTATGGGGCCGGGTCATGGGCTTAGCAAGTCAGCTTAAGACGTTTTAGTTGCTGACGGCTTACCAGCGGCCGCGGCCACCGCCGCCGCCGCCACCACCGCCACCGGGCTGACGCGGCTGCGCTTCATTGACGCGCAGCGGACGACCGCCCATGTCCTTGCCGTTGAGCTCGCGGATCGCGGCCTGGGCAGCGGACTGATCCATCTCGACGAAACCGAAGCCGCGGGGACGGCCGGTCTCACGGTCCGAGATCAGCTTCACCGAGTGAACGGCGCCGTACTGCTCGAACTTCTGACGGATTTCATCTTCGTTAGCGGAAAAAGGCAGATTGCCGACATAAATAGACGTCATACGATTGATACTCTCTTAACAAATCACTTAGAACAACCAGAAGTGGGCAGGGTGAGCCGCCGACCGTGGTCTACCTACGGCGGTTCCCCGTGACTCATGACGCCTTGCGGCGGTGGAGGGCGGGGTAGCCGTTTATTGTTCGTACTTAGTCAGGCATTCCCCGGCGTGGCAGCAGGTCATCCCCGTGAACGTCGGCATAGATATGTTGACAGGTCCCGAACGGGGGGGGAGCTTACGCCACTTGTCTGGCCCTGTCTATCGCCCGGAAGCCCTTGTCCAGACTCAAAAAATCGGCTCCCGGCACCCCGCTTTTGACGCCGATTATCGGTATAATTCGCCGTTTTTCCCGGGGCCCCTGCGGGCCCTGCCGACCCCCTTCAAGCCCCTTGGATTCCCCTGTGATCGAGAACCTGCGCAATATCGCCATCATCGCCCACGTGGACCACGGCAAGACCACCCTCGTGGACTGCCTGCTCCGCCAATCCGGCACCCTGGACGCCCGGGCCCCCCTGACCGAGCGGATCATGGACTCCAACGACCTGGAGAAGGAGCGGGGCATCACCATCCTGGCCAAGAACACGGCCATCCGGCTGAAGCAGGGGGATACCGAGTACCGCATCAACATCGTGGACACCCCCGGCCACGCCGACTTCGGCGGCGAGGTGGAGCGGGTGCTCTCCATGGTGGATTGCGTGCTGCTGGTGGTGGACGCGGTGGACGGGCCCATGCCCCAGACCCGCTTCGTGACCCAAAAGGCCTTCTCCCATGGCCTGAAGCCCATCGTGGTCATCAACAAGATCGACCGCAACGGCGCCCGGCCCCACTGGGTGCTGGACCAGACCTTCGACCTCTTCGACAAGCTCGGCGCCTCCGACGAGCAGCTGGACTTCCCGGTGGTCTACGCCTCGGCCCTGAACGGCTATGCCACCCTCGATACGGATGTGCCCGGTAAGGACATGACGCCGCTGTTCGAGACCATCATCAAGCATTGCCCGCCGCCGCCCGTGAACCTGGACGGCGCGTTCCAGCTCCAGGTCAGCCAGATGGATTACTCGAGCTACGTGGGCGCCATCGGCATCGGGCGCATCGCCCGGGGCCGCATCAAGCGCAACAGCCCGGTGATCGTCACCGACTCCGAGGGCAATACCCGGCGTGAACGCGTGCTGCAGGTGTTCGGTTTCCTAGGGCTCAACCGCGTGGAAGTGGAGGAGGCCCAGGCCGGTGACATCATCGCCTTCACCGGCATCCCGGCACCGCGCATCTCCGAGACCATCTGCGACCCGGAACAGGTGGAAGCCCTGCCGTCCCTGACCGTGGACGAGCCCACCATCAGCATGATGTTCGAGACCAACAGCTCCCCCTTCGCAGGCCAGGACGGCAAGTTCCTGACCAGCCGCCAGGTGCGCGAGCGCCTCTATCGTGAGACGCTGCACAACGTGGCCCTGCGCGTGGAGGATACCGAGGACGCCGAGAAGTTCCGCGTCTCCGGCCGTGGTGAACTGCACCTCTCGGTGCTGCTCGAGACCATGCGCCGCGAGGGCTATGAGATCGCGGTGGCCCGCCCCCAGGTCATCTACCACGAAGTGAACGGCGAGCGGCACGAGCCTTATGAGACCCTCACGGTGGACGTGGAAGACCGTCATCAGGGTGCCATCATGGAGGCCTTAGGCTCCCGCGGCGGCAACCTGCAGGACATGCGGCCTGACGGCCGTGGCCGGGTGCGGCTCGACTACGCCATCCCGGCCCGGGGGCTCATCGGCTTCCAGACCGCCTTCCGCACCCTGACCTCGGGTTCGGGCCTGCTGCACCACGTGTTCGACAAATATGCCCCGGCGAAACAGGTGGGCGTGAACCAGCGCGCCAACGGCGCCCTGATCTCCAACGGTACCGGCAAGGCCGTGTCCTACGGCTTGTTCGGGCTGCAAGAACGCGGCCGTCTGTGCGTGGGCCCGGGCGAGGACGTGTATGAGGGGCAGATCGTGGGCATCCATGCTCGCGACAACGACCTCACGGTGAACCCGCTCAAGACCAAGCAGCTCACCAACATCCGTGCCGCCGGCCGCGACGAGAATATCATCCTGACCCCGGCCCTGCGCTTCACCCTGGAGCAAGCCCTGGAGTTCATCGAGGACGACGAGCTCGTGGAGATCACGCCGCAGCACATCCGGCTGCGCAAGCGTCATCTGAAGGAACAGGACCGCCGCAAGGCGGGGCGCAGCAGCACGGAAGCGGCCTGAGCGTCGCTTAGGATCCAGCCGCACAACAGAGGGTGCCGATGGACGCCGTATACGTCGAGGCCGTGAAGCGATTCCAGGAGCTCTTCGAGCGCGCCCGCAAGCTAGACCTGCCCGAGACCACGGCCATGAGCCTCGCCACCGTGGATGCGGACGGGCGGCCCTCGGTGCGCACCGTGCTGCTCAAGGCTTTCGACGAGCGCGGCTTCGTGTTCTACACCAACAAGCTGAGCCGCAAGGGGCGGGCGCTGGCGGCCGACCCGCGTGCGGCGCTCTGCTTCCTGTGGCAGCCGCTCATGGAGCAGGTGCTGGTGGAGGGCGCGGTCTCGGGCGTCGGCGTGGCGGAGTCTGATGCCTATTGGGCGACCCGCGCCCGCATCAGCCAGATCGGCGCCTGGGCCTCGCAGCAGTCGGGCGAGATGGCCGACAAGGACGAGCTTAAGCGCCGCTTTGCCGAGTTCGAGCGGAAGTTCGAGGGCAAACCCGTGCCCCGGCCGCCTCATTGGTCCGGTTTCCGCCTCAAGCCGGATGCCATCGAGTTCTGGTCTTCACGGCCCGGGCGTCTGCACGAGCGCGAGCGTTATCTCAGCCAGGACGGCGTCTGGAAGCATCTCTGGCAGTTCCCGTGACCACCGCCCCTTCCGCCATGGCTCACGGCGCTGCCCATCGGGTCTGCGTCGCGCCCATGATGGATTACACCGACCGGCACTTCCGCTACTTCATCCGTCTCATGTCACGCCACACGCGGCTCTACACCGAGATGGTGACGAGCGGGGCGATCCTGCACGGCGATCATCGCCGCCTGCTGGAGTTCCATGCGGCGGAGCATCCGCTCGCCCTGCAGCTCGGCGGCAGCGAGCCTGCGGCGCTCGCTGCCTGCACGCGCATCGCCGCGGACTACGGCTACGATGAGGTGAACCTCAACGTGGGCTGCCCCAGTGACCGGGTGCAATCCGGGCGCTTCGGCGCCTGTCTCATGAACGAACCGAAGCTGGTGGCGGACTGCGTCGCGGCCATGGGCGCCGCCAGCGCGCTGCCGGTGACGGTCAAGACCCGCCTCGGCGTGGATGAGCGCGACAGCTACGAGGAGCTCACGGAGTTCGTGGGCACCGTGGCCGCCGCCGGTTGCCGGGTATTCATCATCCATGCCCGCAAGGCCTGGCTCAAAGGGCTTTCGCCGAAGGAGAACCGGGAGATCCCGCCGCTGCGTTATGACGTGGCGGCACGGCTCAAGCGAGATTTCCCCGCGCTCACCGTGGTGGTGAACGGTGGGGTGCAGACGCTCGAGGCCATGGAGTCGCATCTCGGCGCTTTCGACGGCGTGATGATGGGACGTGAGGCGGTGAGCAACCCTTATCTCTTCGCCGATGCAGACCGGCGGTTCTTCGCCGCGGCGGCGCCGGTGCTGTCCCGCGGCGAGATCCTGCGCGCCTGGTTGCCCTATCTCGGCGCGCAGCTGCAGGAGGGCATCCCCCTGCCACGCATGACCCGCCACGCCCTGGGCCTGTTCCACGGCTGCCCGGGCGCCCGTGCCTGGCGGCGCGCCCTGAGCGAGGAAGCGACGCGCCCCGGCGCCGGCCTCGCGGTCCTGCATGAGGCGATGGATTCCCTGAAAGCGGCGGCATGAGCGCGTCGCCGTCACGGGTATCGGGTAGAATCGCCTGCCCTCGCAACGCACCGGATCACGCCCCGTGAGCAAGACTCTGTCCCGCCGCAAGACGAATACCACTCTGAAACAGCGCAAGCGTCCGAGCCTCGCGGAGCGGGCCGACCGCTACGACCTCTATCAGCGCTCGGTACAGGATCCCAGCTGGGAGGTCGGTTTCATGACCGATGTCTTCAAGGGCCTGCGTGGCCGTGCTCCTCTCAGCCTGCGGGAGGATTTCTGCGGCACCGCGCTCTTCGCCTGCGAATGGGTCAAGAGCCACAAGGACCGTCGGGCCTTCGGCGTGGACCTGGATCCCGAGGTCCTGGCCTGGAGCCGCGCACACAATGTCGCCAAGCTCGGCCGCAGTGCCGCGCAACGGCTCGAACTCCTGCAGGCCGACGTGCTGACGGCACGTACGCCGGCGGTGGACGTGGTGGCGGCTTTCAATTTCAGCTACTGGGTGTTCAAGGACCGGGCCGGCCTGCGGCGCTATTTCGAGCAGGTGCGGAATTCCCTGGATGCCGACGGGGTCTTCATGTTGGATGCCTTCGGCGGCTACGACGCCTTCAGGAAGATGCGCGAGCGGGAGGATTTCGGGCGGTTCACGTACATCTGGGACCAGGCGGATTACGACCCGGTGACCGCGTCGACCACCTGCCACATCCATTACGCCTTCCCCGACGGCTCGCGCCTCAACCAGGCCTTCAGCTACCACTGGCGCCTGTGGACCCTGCCGGAATTGCGGGAATTGCTGGCGGAAGCGGGCTTCAGGACCCATACGGTCTATTGGCAGGGGACGGACCCAAAGACGGGCGAGGGGACCGATGAGTTCAAGCCGGCCGACAGGGGCGATCCGGACCCGGCCTGGATAGCTTATATAGTGGCCGAGAAATGACCACCGGGCTGGCCCGGCGCTTCATATATTGGTAAATTGGCCCCACCGAGGGGGCCGGTGAAGACTGATCCAGGGCTTTGAAAGGCCAAATGAAAGAAACCAAACTCACCATCCTGTTCGCCGACGTCTGCGGCAGCACCAAGCTGTACGAGACCCTGGGGGACAACATCGCGCGTGACACCGTGGCGAAGTGCGTCTCCATCATGGGCGAGGAGACCCAGCGCCAGTCCGGCCGCGTGGTCAAGACCATCGGCGACGAGGTGATGTCGGTATTCGAGGATCCGAGCGCCGCGGCCGATGCCGCCGGCGGCATGCAGGAACGCATCTCCAGCGGCCTCGTGGTGCAGGGCAAGAGCATCGCCATCCGGGTCGGCTTCCATTTCGGTCCGGTGATCGTGGAGACCGACGGTGACGTCTACGGCGACGCGGTCAACACCGCCGCGCGCATGGCGGGCCAGGCCAAGGCCGGTCAGATCCTGACCACCGCCTCCACCGTCGAGAAGATGTCGGACACCTGGAAGGCTTCCACCCGCCAGATCGACCGCGCGGCGGTGAAGGGCAAGAAGGACGAGATCGACATGATCGAGATCCTGTGGCAGCGCGAGGACGTGACGCGCATGTCCACCTCCTTCAAGCCCGCCTCCCCCGAGGCCAAGAAGGCCAAGCTCATGCTGCGCTATCGCGACCAGTCGGTCGAGGTGAACGAATCGAACTCCTCGGTGGTGATGGGGCGGGCCGACGAGAACGACCTCGTGGTCAAGAACACGCTGATCTCGCGCCTGCACGCGCGCATCGAATACCGGAAAGGGAACTTCGTGCTGGTGGACCAGAGCATCAACGGCACGTACGTGCGCACCAGCGGCGGCGAGGAGCTGTTCGTGCGCCGCGACAACTATCCCATCAAGGGTAACGGCATCATCGGTCTGGGGCAGCGGCTCGCGCCGGAGTCTCCTGACGCGATCTCCTTCCAGAGCGAAGAGTAGACAGCTGATATTAGGGTCTTTGAGGGTTCGCGGCTGTGCCGCGCAATTAGCCGGGCATTCCTGCCCGTCTAATTGTCCAGCCTGTACATCCTGTACAGGTGTTCGTGGCTGTGCCGCAAACCTGGTCGGAAGAATAATCCCTGTTCAGACAGACTTCAGGACGCGCCGGTGACCCCGAGCGCTTTCGCCATCTTCTGCAAGGTGGCGAGATGAGGATCCACGCCGCCGCCTGACACCGCCTTCTCCGAGGTGATCTGATCCCGGAGCTCCGAGACGAGACGCGGGTACATGAGGCTGTCGCGTGCCTTCGACTGTTCGTCCGTGGGCAAGCTTATCCAACGGTGCGTGAAGGTATCGAGGCTGCCGTCGTTCCAGTCGTTGGCTTCCACGAAGGTGTGCACCAGCGCCGGACCGGGTGAGGGGGCTGGAGCCGCCGGCGCGGTTGGTGCAGAGACGGGGGCCTTGGCCGCGTTGCCATGCGCTCCACCCGAGCCCTTGAGCGCCAAGCTCACAGCGATGCCGATGGCGACCACCGCGACCACCGCCAGCGCCAGCAGCTTCGCACCGCCGCGCCGCAGCGAGTTCGCCGCCTGGGTCTCCTTGTATACCAGCGTCTGCTGACCGCCGGTGACGGCATCGATCAGCGCCCGCCGTTGGCTGCGGTAGCTCTCCTGGTTAAGCTGACCGGCGGCGTAGCGCCGGGCCAGTTCACGTACCTGTGAAGATTTCATTGGCTCACATCCCGGGCCACGCGGAATCCTGTCAGGGGGTCGGCTGAACCATCGCTCGGGCGGCTCAGGGAAGTGGTGCACTGCGACAGCGGATCCTGGTAATCGCCGCCTGCCGCCGCGACGCCGCCAGCGCTGGTCACGAACTGCTGCACGTTGCCCACGTAGTTCACGAGGCCCCAGGCGTTGGCGCGGCCCGTGGTCGCGAGGACGACGGACAGGCCCTTCAACACCTGGTCGCCCAGGGTCACGTGGCAGTTGAAGTCACGGTTGGTGTCGGTGCCGCCGACACTACCTGCGTACTGCCACTGCTCGAAGCTCGGGATGAAGTAATGCCCGCCGCTCTTCTGGGACAGCCAGGCGACGTAGGCCTTGGCAGTCGCGTAGGAGACATTGGTAGCCGGCATGCCGCCGTCGCCGGCGAGCGCGGTGCACTGCCCGGTGGCCTGGCAGTAGGTATTGAGATCGTTCACCGACACGTCATATTTGCCGATGGCGAAGGGGGTGCTGGCCGGGCCGCCGGCGGGCACCACCACGAGCGTGGGCCCGTGCACGTTGCCGTCCAGCATGTCGAAGCACTCGGCGCGTCCCGACTTGCCGTAACCGGCGAGGTCGGCAGTGCAGGGTTTGCCGCCGTTGGCGCTGCGCGTCGGCTGCTGCGACGCCGTGAAGTTGCGCTTGTATTCGTTCTGCCAGGCGGCATTGTCCGTCCAGCGGCGCAGCGCCTCGGCGAGATACTGCTGCGCCTGTTGCTGCTGACCGGCTTGCATGTACTGCTGATAGGCGACGAAGTACTGGTTGGCGTCGGCCTGAGCCTTCTGCAGGGTCTGGCCGAACTGTGCCAGATCCTGGTTGCCGGCTTCCTGCTGTTGGCCCTGGTCGTAGTCGTTCTGCGCCTTGGTCAGCGCGTTCTGCTTCATGGCGTCGCGGCCCAGGCCCGCGAACTTCGAGGGGCGCGCCGGCGGCGCCACCTTGAGGTTGAGGATGGCGGCGCTGTCCGGGAAAGCGGACTTGGCGGCGTTCCACAGGTCGTAAGCGAGACCGGCGTCGGTGTCGCGCAAGCCGTCGATGTGCTGGGCCAGGCGCTTGGTCAACGTGTCGGCGATGCTGGTCTGTTCCTTCGGGAACTGCTTCTGCACCTCGCCGA
>DASSIS010000091.1:0-3128 GCA_035691665.1 Gammaproteobacteria bacterium
AGTTCAAGAAACTGGTGCTGGCCGGCGACTATCCCACGGCCCTGGAAGTCGCCCGCGAGCAGGTGCAGAACGGCGCCCAGCTCGTGGACGTGAACATGGACGAGGGCATGTTGGACGGCGTGGCCGCCATGAAGCGGTTCCTGTACCTCCTGGCGGCGGAACCGGACATCGCCAAGGTGCCGGTGTTGCTGGATTCCTCCCGCTGGGAGATCCTGGAGGCGGGGCTCAAGTGCCTGCAGGGCAAGTCCATCGTCAACTCCATCAGCCTCAAGGAAGGGGAGGAGTCGTTCCTGCGCCAGGCGCGCCTCGCGCGCCGCCACGGCGCGGCGGTGGTGGTCATGGCCTTCGACGAGCAGGGCCAGGCGGACAGCCTCGAGCGGCGCGTGGCCATCTGCGAACGCGCCCACGGGCTCCTCACCGGCAAGCTCGGCTTCCCCGCCGAGGACATCATCTTCGACCCCAACATCTTCGCCATCGGCACCGGCATCGAGGCCCACAGCGACTACGCCAAGGACTACATCGCGGCGGTGACGGAGATCAAGCGCCGCCTGCCCGGGGTGCTCATCAGCGGCGGCGTGAGCAACGTGTCCTTCGCCTTCCGGGGCAACAACACGGTACGGGAGGCCATGCACGCGGCCTTCCTCTACCACGCCATCAAAGCGGGTATGGATATGGGTATCGTGAACGCGGGCCAGCTCGCGGTGTACGAGGAGATCCCCAAGGAACTGCTGACCCAGGTGGAGGACGTGCTCTTCAACCGCCGTCCCGACGCCACCGAGCGGCTCCTGACCTACGCCACCACCCTCGGCCAGTCCGGCAGCCGCTCCCTCCAGGATCTCGCCTGGCGCGAGGCGCCGGTGACGGAGCGCCTGAAGCACGCTCTGGTGCAGGGCATCGCCGATTACATCGAGGCGGACACGGAGGAGGCGCGGCAGCAGGCCAAGCGGCCCTTGGACGTGATCGAAGGCCCGCTCATGGCGGGCATGGACGTGGTGGGCGACCTGTTCGGCGCCGGGAAGATGTTCCTGCCCCAGGTGGTGAAGTCCGCGCGGGTCATGAAGAAAGCCGTGGCCTACCTCACGCCCTTCATCGAGAAGGAGAAGCAGGGTGGCGCCCGCTCCAAGGGCCGCATCCTCATGGCCACGGTGAAGGGTGACGTGCACGACATCGGCAAGAACATCGTGGGTATCGTGCTGCAGTGCAACAACTACGAAGTGCTCGACCTCGGTGTCATGGTGCCGGCCCAGAAGATCCTGGAGACCGCCCGGGCCGAGAAGGTGGACCTCATCGGCCTCTCGGGACTCATCACCCCCTCCCTGGACGAGATGGCCCACGTGGCGAAGGAGATGCAGCGGGAGCATTTCACGGTGCCGCTGCTCATCGGCGGCGCCACCACCTCGCGCGCCCATACCGCCGTGAAGATCGCGCCCAACTATTCCGGGTCGGTCACCTACATCAAGGACGCCTCCCGCGCCGTGGGCGTGGCGGCCGGGCTCCTGGGCGACAACCGCGCCGAGGTGGAGCGGGTGATCCGGGAGGAATACGCCAAGCTCCGGGCCGAGCACCTGAGTCGCGGCCAGGAGGAACAGCTCCTGAGCCTCACCCAGGCCCGGGCCAACCGCATCCCGCTGGAATGGCGGGGGTACCCGGCGCCGAAACCCCGGGACCTCGGCATCGAGGTGCTGGACGCCTATCCGCTGGAGGAGTTGCGACGTTATATAGACTGGACGCCGTTCTTCCACGCCTGGCAGCTGAAGGGCAGCTACCCCAAGATCCTGGACGACCCGGAGAAGGGCGAGACCGCCCGCAAGCTGCTCCAGGACGCCCATGCCATGCTGGACCGGGTCATCGCCGAGCGCTGGCTCACGGCCCGGGCGGTGTTCGGCCTGTTCCCGGCCAACGCCGTGGAGGGCGACGACGTGGCCGTGTACGCGGATGGGGACCGGGAACGGCGCCGCACCAGTTTCCGCTTCCTGCGCCAGCAGCAGAAGAAACCCGCCGGCAAACCCAACCGCTGTCTCGCGGACTTCGTGGCGCCCCGCGACACGGGGCTCCCGGACCACCTGGGGGCCTTCGCCGTGACCGCGGGCCTGGGGCTCGAGGAGCGGGTGAAGGCTTTCGAGGCGGACCACGACGATTACAACGCCATCCTGCTGAAGGCCTTGGCGGACCGGCTGGCGGAAGCCCTCGCCGAACGCCTGCATCAGCGGGTGCGCCGCGAGTTCTGGGGCTACGCCCGGGACGAGAACCTGGACAACGACGCGCTCATCCGCGAGGAGTACGCCGGCATCCGTCCGGCGCCGGGTTACCCCGCCTGCCCCGAGCACACCGAGAAGGGCGTGCTGTGGGAACTCCTGGACGTGGAGCGGCGCACCGGCATCCGCCTCACCGAGAGCTACGCCATGTGGCCGGCGGCGGCGGTGAGCGGCTTCTACTTCTCCCACCCCGAGTCCAAATACTTCGCCGTGGGCCGCATCGACCGCGACCAGGTGGCGGACTACGCCATCCGCAAGGGCATGGACCTGCCCACCGCGGAACGCTGGCTCGCCCCGAACCTCGGGTATACGCCCTAGCTACCCGGCGGTTTACACCCTTGCAGGGTTTTTACCTGTGACCCCAAGGTCAACTGCCCGCACGGGCATCCCGTTGTTGTACCCAAGGGCGGCGAAAACGCCGCACCCCACCCACCACAGGAGACCACACCATGAAACGTTCACTCGCACTCATCTTCGGCGCCCTGCTGGCCTTGGGCAGCACGGCCGCCATGGCGGCCGATGCCACTCCGGCCGCGCCGGCGCCCCAGGCCCAGGCTTCCGCTCCGGCGGCCCCCGCCGCCAAGCGGAGCACCGAGAAGGCCAAGCCCGTCCACAAGACCCGCAAGGCCCGCAAGGGCAAGAAGGGCAGCAAGGCCAAGACCACCGGCGGTTCGGGCGGCGGCCAGACCCGGCGCTGAGAGGTCCCTCCGCGAGTCGCCGGCATCCCGATGGATGCCGGCGACATCCTTTCCGATCCGCCATCCTCCATACGTGAAAAAGCGTTGACAGCCTCTGTGACCCGGACTAGCATCCGCGCCACTATCGTCATGAGAGGCGCCCGAAGTGGGCAGTAGCAGTAGTCACTGTAAAGAC
>DASSIS010000092.1:0-6201 GCA_035691665.1 Gammaproteobacteria bacterium
CTTCTGTTTCTCGCTGAGTGCTGTCATGACTGCATCGCTTTCCGGGTCTGCATTGTAACAGGCGGTCACTGAGCCCATGCCAAAACGCAGCAAGAGCAGTTCCCGCTGGCTGGCGGAGCACTTCAGCGACACCTACGTGAAGCGCGCCCAGGCCGCAGGCTTTCGTTCCCGGGCGTTGTTCAAGCTGGAGGAGATCCAGCAGCGTGACAGGCTCATGAAGCCGGGGATGACGGTGGTGGACCTGGGTGCGGCACCGGGCGGCTGGAGCCAGTACGTGGCCCAGGTGCTGGCCGGCAAGGGGCGCATCGTCGCCCTGGACATCCTGCCCATGGATGCCCTGGAAGGGGTGGAGTTCATACAGGGGGATTTCACCTCCGCCGAGGTGCTGGCGGCCCTGCGGGAACGCCTCGAAGGCGCCCGGGTGGACCTTGTGTTGTCGGATATCGCCCCCAACATGAGCGGTGTGGGCGACGTGGACCAGGCCCGGGTCATGCACCTGGCCGAGCTGGCCCTGGAGTTCGCCCGCGAGGCCCTGCGACCCGGCGGCAGCTTCCTGGTGAAAGTGTTCCAGGGGCAGGGGTTCCAGGAATATATGCGGATGTTACGGGCCGATTTCGAGAAGGTCGCGTCGCGCAAACCCAGTGCCTCCCGCAACCGCAGCGCTGAGCTGTACTTGCTGGCGAGAAATTACCGGCTGTAGTAGTGTCTAAATGGGGTTTCGGCGCTTATCGGCGCCTTTCCCCGCAAGCTTCATGAGGGACATGTCTTGAACGATTTCCTGCGAAACCTGCTGCTCTGGATCGTGATCGTGGTGGTGCTGCTCGTGGTCTTCCAGAGCTTCGGCCCCAGCTCCACCAAGACCAAACCGGTCGCCTATTCCGATTTCCTGACCGCGGTGCAGGACGGCAACGTCAAGAGCGTGAGCTTCGACGGCCAGACCATCACCGGTGCTTTCAGCAACGGCGGCAACTTCAGCACCTACAGTCCGGTGTCCGATTTCGGCCCGCTGGTGACGGAGCTGCGCAAGGACAATGGCAGCGTGCAGATCGACGCCAAGCCGCCAGAACAGCCCTCCATCTGGCTGACTGCGCTGCTGCAGTTCGGTCCCATCCTGCTGCTCATCGGCGTGTGGATCTACTTCATGCGCCAGATGCAGGGCGGCGGCGGCCGCGGCGCCATGTCCTTCGGCAAGAGCCGGGCGCGCATGCTCGGCGAAGACCAGGTGAAGATCACCTTCAGCGACGTGGCCGGCGTCGAGGAAGCGAAGGAGGAGGTCGGGGAACTCGTGGAGTTCCTGCGCGACCCCGGCAAGTTCCAGAAGCTCGGCGGCCGCATCCCCCGCGGTGTGCTCATGGTGGGCTCACCCGGCACCGGTAAGACCCTGCTCGCCAAGGCGATCGCCGGCGAAGCCAAGGTGCCGTTCTTCAGCATCTCCGGTTCCGACTTCGTGGAGATGTTCGTGGGTGTCGGCGCCTCGCGGGTGCGCGACATGTTCGAGCAGGCCAAGAAGCATGCACCCTGCATCATCTTCATAGACGAGATCGACGCCGTGGGCCGGCACCGCGGTGCGGGCCTGGGTGGCGGTCACGACGAACGCGAGCAGACCCTGAACCAGCTGCTGGTCGAGATGGACGGCTTCGAGGGCAGCGAGGGCGTGATCGTCATCGCCGCCACCAACCGCCCGGACGTGCTCGACCCGGCGCTGCTGCGCCCGGGTCGCTTCGACCGCCAGGTGGTGGTGCCGCTGCCGGACGTGCGCGGCCGCGAGCAGATCCTCAAGGTGCACATGCGCAAGGTGCCGATGGGCGATGACGTGAAGCCTGCCATCATCGCGCGCGGCACCCCGGGGTTCTCCGGCGCGGACCTCGCCAACCTGGTGAACGAGGCAGCCCTGTTCGCGGCCCGCGCCAACAAGCGCACCGTGGGCATGGACGAGTTCGAGAAGGCCAAAGACAAGCTGATGATGGGCGCCGAGCGGCGCTCCATGGTGATGAGCGACGAGGAGAAGAAGCTCACCGCCTATCACGAGTCCGGCCATGCCATCGTCGGCCGGCTGGTGCCGGACCACGACCCGGTCTACAAGGTGAGCATCATCCCGCGCGGCCGCGCCTTGGGCGTGACCATGTTCCTGCCGGAGGACGACCGCTACAGCTACAGCACACGCCGCCTGGAGAGCCAGCTCTCCAGCCTGTTCGGCGGGCGCGTGGCCGAAGAGCTGATCTTCGGCGTGGAGTCGGTGACCACCGGCGCCTCCAACGACATCGAGCGCGCCACCCACATAGCGCGCAGCATGGTCACGAAATGGGGCTTGTCGGAGAAGCTTGGCCCGCTCTCTTATGAAGAGGAGGAGGGCGAGGTGTTCCTGGGCCACTCCGTGACGCGTCACAAGAACATCTCCGGCGACACCCAGCGCAGCATCGACGAGGAAGTGCGCGGGATCATCGAGCGCAACTACCAGCGCACCAAGTCGCTGCTGCAGGACAACATGACGAAGCTGCACACCATGGCGGCGGCGCTCATCAAGTACGAGACCCTGGATGCCGAGCAGATCGACGACATCATGGCCGGCCGCGAGCCGCGCCCGCCCGAGGGTTGGTCCGACGCGGACCACAATGGCGGCGCGCCCGTCGTGGCCCGGGAGCCTGCCAAGACGGCCCCGAGCCCCGAGGGCAAGATCGGAGGCCCCGCGAGCCAGCACTGAGTGCCTGGGCGAGGGCCTTAGAATGGAAGCCGGCGTCCCTGACGCCGGCTTTTTCATGGGAGCCGCGATGCATCTCGAGCTCAAGAAGGAACGGCTGGATCTCTCGAACCCGCGGGTGATGGGCGTGCTCAACCGTACGCCGGATTCCTTCTCCGACGGCGGCACCTTCGTGGAGTTCGAGGCGGCGCTGGCCCACGCTCGCCGCATGCTGCAGGAGGGCGCCGACCTCCTGGACGTGGGCGGTGAATCCACCCGACCCGGGGCGGCGCCGGTGAGCGTGGAGGAAGAGCTCGCGCGGGTGTTGCCGCTCATCGAACGGCTCGCGAGTGTGCCGGGTGCTCGGGTCTCGGTGGACACCTCGAAACCGGAGGTGATGCGCGCCGCGGTGCAGGCGGGCGCGGTGATGATCAACGACGTCTACGCCCTGCGTCAGCCGGGTGCGTTGGAGGCGGCGGCGGAATCCGGCGCGGCCGTGTGCCTCATGCACATGCAGGGTGAGCCCCGCAGTATGCAGAAGGCTCCTCATTACACGGATGTGACCCGGGAAGTGACCGAGTTCCTGCTGGAGCGGGCCGAAGCCTGCTTGGCTACCGGCATCCCTAAGGCCCGCATCGTGCTCGATCCAGGCTTCGGTTTCGGCAAGACCCTGGAGCACAACCTTAGCTTGCTCAGGGATCTACCTGACTTGGCGCGCCACGGTTATCCCGTGCTGGCGGGTCTTTCCCGAAAGTCCATGCTCGGCACGCTCCTGGGTGGCAAGCCCGTGGAAGAGCGTCTGCATGCCAGCGTGGCGGTGGCTACGGTGGCGGCCATGAACGGCGCGAGCATCCTGCGCGTCCATGATGTGGGGCCCACGGTGGACGCACTTAAAGTCACATCGGCGTTGCGCGGCTGAATGTTAGAATCTGCGTCATGAGCAGGAAGTATTTCGGCACCGACGGCGTGCGCGGCAGGGTGGGCAGTGCCCACATGAATGCCGAGTTCGTGCTGCGTCTCGGGCGCGCGGCCGGCCGGGTGCTGGCACGCAGCGGCGAGAGCACGGTGCTGGTGGGCAAGGACACCCGCATCTCCGGTTACATGTTCGAGTCGGCTCTGGAGGCGGGGCTCTCTGCCGCGGGCGTGAACACGCGCCTGCTCGGTCCCATGCCGACGCCGGCCATCGCCTATCTCACCCGTACCCTGCGCGCGGAAGCGGGTGTGGTGATCAGCGCCTCCCACAACCCCTATTACGACAACGGCATCAAGTTCTTCTCCGCCGACGGCCGCAAGCTGCCGGACGCAGTGGAGTCCGAGATCGAGGCGGAACTCGACAAGCCCTTCCAGACCGTGGAATCAGGTCAGCTCGGCAACGCCAAGCGCATCGTGGACGCCGCCGGGCGCTACGTGGAGTTCTGCAAATCCTCCGTGCCCTACGGCCTCAAGCTCGCGGGCCTCAAGGTGGTGCTGGATTGCGCCCACGGCGCTACCTACAAGGTGGCTCCGGCGGTCTTCGACGACATGGGCGCGAAGGTCACCTGCATCGGGGTGAGTCCCGACGGCCTCAACATCAACGAGCAATGCGGCTCCACCCATCCGGAAGCGCTGCGCCAGAAGGTGCTGGAGCTCAATGCCGACTTCGGGATCGCCTTCGACGGCGACGGCGACCGGGTGCTGATGGTGGATCACAAGGGCGAGATCGTGGACGGCGACGAGCTGCTCTATATCATCGCCATGTCGCGCAAGACGGATGGCGGCTTGCAAGGTCCCGTGGTGGGTACGCAGATGAGCAACCTGGGCCTGGAACAGGCCTTGGGCGAAGCCGGCATCTCCTTCCAGCGCGCCGCGGTGGGTGACCGGTACGTGCTCGCCATGCTGGAGCAGTCCGGCGGCACCCTGGGCGGTGAGAATTCCGGCCACATCATCTGCCTGGATCGCGCCACCACCGGCGACGGCATCATCGCCGCGCTGCAGGTGCTGCAGGCGCTGCACGTCTCCGGCAAGACGCTGGCGGATGCCCGCGCCCCCATGCGCAAGTACCCCCAGGTGCTGGTGAACGTGAAGACCCCGTCGCGGGTGGATTTGGGAGGGGAGGGGGTCAAGAAAGCCGTGGCCGCCGTGGAGCACAAGCTCGCCGGGCGCGGCCGTGTGCTGCTCAGGCCCTCCGGCACCGAGCCCGTGGTGCGGGTGATGGTGGAGGGGGAGGAGGCCTCCGCCGTGGCAGGCCTCGCCGAGGACATTGCCGCCGCCGTACGGGCCGCCGCCGGGATTTGATTACCTGCAGCCCCTCAAGTAAGCTCCGCGCCGCATTACCCTGCCCCTCAACCGGATACCCCGGGATACCGAATACATGCGTCAGCCTCTGGTGGCGGGCAACTGGAAGATGAACGGCAACCGCGATGGCGCTTTGCGCCTCGCCAATGCCGTGGCCCAGGGCACGGAAGCCGGCAGCGCCGCGGAAGTGCTGCTCTGCCCCCCCTTCGTCTACCTCGCCGACCTCGCCCGTGCCCTCAAGGACAGCGGCGTCAGCCTGGGCGCCCAGGATCTCTGTGCCGAGGACAATGGCGCCTACACCGGCGAAGTCTCGGGCCCCATGCTCAAGGACTTCGATTGCCGCTACGTGATCGTCGGCCATTCCGAGCGGCGCAGCCTCTATGGCGAAGCCGACGCCCAGGTGGCCCGCAAGTTCATGACAGCCCAGAAGGCGGGGCTGGTCCCCATCCTCTGCGTGGGCGAAACCCTGGCGGAACGGGATGCGGGCGAGACCCCGAAGGTCGTGACGCGTCAGCTCGAAGCGGTGCTGAATACAGCGGGCGTCGCCGCCTTCGCAACAGCGGTGGTGGCCTACGAGCCGGTCTGGGCCATCGGCACCGGCCGGACCGCGAAGTCCGGGCAGGCCCAGGAAGTGCATGCCCTCATCCGCAGCCTGCTCAAGGCCCGGGATGTTAAAATAAGCGACGCGGTGCGCATCCTGTACGGCGGGAGCGTCAAGGCGTCCAACGCCTCCGAGCTCTTCGCCATGCCGGACATCGACGGCGGACTGGTCGGTGGGGCCTCCCTGGATGCCCGCGAGTTCCTCGCCATCTGCGCAGCCGCCTGAGTTTCAATTTCAGACAAACGGAACATCTCAATGTTGTACAACGTCCTCGTCATCGCCCTGGTGATCGTCGCCGTGGCGCTCATCGGCCTGATCCTCCTGCAGCAGGGGAAGGGCGCCGACGCCGGCGCCGCCTTCGGCAGCGGCTCCTCCGGCACCGTGTTCGGCGCCGCCGGTTCGGCCAACTTCCTGAGCCGCACCACCGCGATCCTCGCGGCGATCTTCTTTGCCTTGGCGCTCGGCATGGCCTATGCCTCGCGTCACGCGGCAGCGCCTCAGAGCGTGGTGGAGCAGGCGGCGCAGCAGCAGCCGGCGACCCCGGCCGGGCAGAGCACACCGGCTCCCGCCAACACGCCGCCCAGTGCTCCTTCACAAGCGCCCGCAGGGAATAACCCCGGGCACTGAGGAGTCGTCTCCGGCATCGCTT
>DASSIS010000093.1:0-50115 GCA_035691665.1 Gammaproteobacteria bacterium
CCCTGCGCCTCGGCGCCAAGGACGTGAAGGTGATGGCCCGCAAACCCATGTCCATGCTCAAGGCTTCCGATTGGGAGCTGGAAGACGCCAAGGAAGAGAGCGTGGACATCATCGAGTGCTACAGCCCCAAGGACTTCGTCATCGAGGGCGGCCGTCTCAAGGGCATGCACTTCGAGGTGCTGGAGTATTACGAAGAGGCCGGCAAGCTCAAGTCCCGGGTCCTGGAGGAGAAGCTCCTGCCGGCGGACGACGTGATCCTCGCCATCGGCCAGGAGAATGCCTTCCCCTGGATCGAAGACGGCTTGGGGATAGAGCTGGACAAGTGGCATGTGCCGGTGGTGGACGTGAAGACCTTCCAGTCCACCCGCGCCGGGGTGTTCTTCGGCGGCGACGCGGCCTTCGGCCCCAAGAACATCATCTGGGCGGTGGAGCACGGCCACCAGGCGGCCATCTCCATCCACAAGTATTGCCAGGGCGCGGACATGAGCCAGCGCCCGGCGGACGGCATGACGCTCTCGAGCACCAAGATGGGCATCCACGAGTGGAGCTACAGCAACAGCTACGACGCCGCGCCGCGCCGGCTGATGCCCCACGTGAGCCTCAAGGAGCGCTTCAAGAAGATCAACATCGAGGTGGAGCTGGGCTTCACCGCGGACGAGACCCAGGTGGAAGTGGAGCGCTGCCTCAACTGCGACATCCAGACGGTGTTCTTCGCGCCCAAGTGCATCGAGTGCGACGCCTGCATCGACATCTGCCCCACCCAGTGCCTGACCATCACCCACAACGGTGAGGAAGCGGACCTGCGCGGGCGCCTCAAGGCCATCGCCGACAACGTGAAGCAGCCGCTCTACGTCTCCGAGCCCCTGAAGCAGACGGGCCGGGTGATGGTGAAGGACGAGGACCACTGCGTGCACTGCGGCCTCTGCGCCGAGCGCTGCCCCACCGCCGCCTGGGACATGCAGAAATCCACCCTCAAGGTGGCCTATGCCGGCGACGATGACATGCCCGCGGCGCCGCTGCGCAAGACGGGGGCGGCCTGATGAGCAGCCGCGTCAACGACTTCGTCATCAAGATAGCGAACGTCAACGGTACTGGTTCCGCCAGCGCCAACGGCCTGCTCATGAAGGCCATCTTCCGCATGGGCATCCCGGTGGTCGGCAAGAACTTCTTCCCCTCCAACATCCAGGGCCTGCCCACCTGGTATGAGATCCGGGTGAGCAAGGAGGGCTACCTCTCCCGCTCCGGCCACGTGGACCTGATGGTCGCCATGAACGCCCAGACCTACGCCAAGGACTTGGCGGAAGTGGCGCCGGGCGGATACCTGCTCTACGACTCCACCTGGCCCCGG
This sequence comes from Gammaproteobacteria bacterium, assembly GCA_035691665.1. Lineage (GTDB taxonomy): Bacteria > Pseudomonadota > Gammaproteobacteria > Natronospirales > REEB76 > DASUBN01. The sequence goes on from DASSIS010000093.1 coordinate 1,349, forward strand.
GACAAGCAACTGGCGCGGGACGACATCACGCTGCTCGGCGTGCCCCTGGCGGAGCTGGTGAACAAGGAGTTCGAGAACATCCGCGCCCGCATCCTCATGAAGAACGTCTGCTATCTGGGTGCGCTGGCTGCACTCCTCGACATCGACATGGCGGTGATCGAAGAGCTATTGAAAGAGACCTTCGCGGACAAGGCCAAGCTCGTGGCCGGCAACCTCCAGGCCATCGAGCTCGGGTACCACTACGCGAAGGAGCATTTCAGCTGCCCCCTGCCCTTGAAGCTCGAGCGCCTGGACAAGACCGCGGGCCACATCATGGTGGACGGCAACACCATGGCGGGCCTGGGCTGCGTCTATGCCGGCGCAACCGTGGGCGCCTGGTATCCCATCACCCCCTCCACCTCGCTCATGGACGCCTTCAAGGAATACTGCGAGGAGCTCCGGGTGGACAAGGCCACGGGCCAGAACAAGTTCTGCATCGTGCAGGCGGAGGACGAGCTCGCGGCCATCGGCATCGTGCTCGGCGCCGCCTGGAACGGCGCCCGGGCCTTCACCCCCACGAGCGGCCCCGGCATCTCGCTCATGAACGAGTTCATCGGCTTCGGCTATTACACCGAGATCCCGGCGGTGATCTTCGACGTGCAGCGGGTCGGGCCTTCCACCGGCATGCCGACGCGCACCCAGCAGGCGGACATCCTGCTCGCGGCCTACGCCTCCCACGGCGACACCCGCCACGTGGTGCTCTTCCCGGCGGACCCGGCGGAGTGCTTCCATTTCGCGGTCACCGCCTTCGACCTGGCCGAGCGGCTGCAGACCCCGGTGTTCGTGCTCTCGGACCTGGACATCGGCATGAACGACTGGATGGTGCCCAAGGTGAAATGGGACGAGCGCTACGAGCCGGACCGGGGCAAGGTCTACAGCAAAGAAGAGCTCGAGGGCATGCAGGTCTTCTACCGCTATACGGACGTGGACGGCGACGCCATCCCCTACCGCACGCTCCCGGGCGTGCACCCCAAGGGCGCCTACTTCGTGCGCGGCTCCGGCCACAACCGGCGCGGCGCCTACACCGAGGACGCGGCGGAATACCAGGACGTGCTGGACCGCCTGAGGAAGAAGAGCGAGACCGCCAAGACCCTGGTGCCCGCGCCCATGGTGAAGCAGAAGAAGGGTGTGAGCACCGGCATCATCTCCCTGGGCAGCTGCGACGGCGCGGTGAAGGAAGCCATGGATATCCTCAGCCGCCAGGGCACGGACGTGAATTACCTGCGTGTGCGGGCCTTCCCCTTCAGCAAGGAAGTGGAGGATTTCCTGGACAGGCACGAGCGCATCTTCGTGGTGGAGCAGAACCGGGACGCGCAGCTCAAATCACTGCTCCTGATCGAGACCCAGGTGGACCGGAGGAAGCTCCACTCCATCCTGCATTACAGCGGCATGCCCATCGACTGCCGCTGCATCGTGGACGGCGTGACCCAGGCCTTATCTAAGGGCGCGGCAGCATGAGAAGCCATCTCAAAAACTACTGCGCTCGGTATAGCTTTGTTGCGCTCCGGCTCGCCGTCCTCATGTGCAGAAGAGCACACTCCGGGGGCTGTTCCTTACCGCGCTATCCTGCGCGGCAGGAACTCCAGGGTGTACTTCCATATACACCCGTTCGGCGTAGCGCCGAACCCTCGCGCGCCTCGCTCTATCTTCGCTCGCGACGTTTTGAGATGGCTTCTAGCCTGGGAGAGAGATCAGGCATGAGGGTGCTTTCATGAGTTTTATCAGCAAGCCCAAAGTCCTGCACACCAAACTCCCCAAGAACGAGTTAAACCTCACCATCCGCGAATACGAGGGGGCCATGAGCACCCTCTGCGCCGGCTGCGGGCACGACTCCATCACCGCCGCCCTGATCCAGGCCTTCTGGGAGCTCAACATCAAGCCCCACCAGGTGGTGAAGATGAGCGGCATCGGCTGCTCCTCCAAGACCACCGCCTATTTCCTGGGGGATGCCCACGGCATCAACGCCGTGCACGGGCGCATGCCCTCGGTCGCCACCGGCGCCAACGCCGCGGACCGGGAGCTCTACTACGTGGGGGTGTCCGGGGACGGGGACTCGCTCTCCATCGGCCTCGGCCAGTTCGCCCATGCCCTGCGCCGCAACCTCAACATGCTCTACGTGATCGAGAACAACGGCGTCTACGGCCTCACCAAGGGTCAGTTCTCCGCCTCGGCGGACGTGGGCAGCAAGGCCAAGAAGGGCGAGGTGAACCAGCAGCCGCCCATCGACCCGGTGATCACGGCCCTGACCATGGGCGGCAGCTTCGTGGCCCGGAGCTTCTCGGGGGACAAGGACCAGCTGGTGCCGCTGCTCAAGGCCGGCATCATGCACCGGGGCTTCGCGCTCGTGGACGTGCTCTCCCCCTGCGTGACCTTCAACGACCACGAGGATTCCACCAAGAGCTACGCCCACACCCGCCAGTTCTACCACCCGGCGGTGCACGCGGACTTCATCCCCTCCAAGAAACCCATCCGCACCGCCTACAACGAGGGCGAGACCATGCCCGTGGAACTGCACGACGGCAGCACGGTGCTCCTAAGGAAAGTGTCGAAGGACTACAACCCCCAGAACCGGGCCCAGGCCTATAGCTATCTCCACGACCACCAGAAGAAGGGGGAGATCGTGACGGGGTTGCTCTATATAGACGAGAACCAAAGGGACATGCACGAGGTTTCTAATACGGTCGCGGGTCCGCTACGGGACATCCGCTACACCGATCTTTGTCCGGGATCAAAAGCACTATCAGATATCCAAGATCGGTTCCGCTAACTAAAGTTGTTACTTAACATTCAGATATAAAAATTAGACACATCATTTAGCTTTAGCTTCATTCCATCTTGATAGCCAAGCTTGCCATTTATCATGATAATCAGAAAGACCTCTGATAGAAGACACTGTATCAACGACAGTGAGTTCGAGGTCATTTAGTACTCCGCTCGCAGTTAGCACGCCTACTATAGTTCCTCCTTTACCAGGGCCATAAGGTTCTGCTAGAGCACGCCGCCACTGATAACGCTGTCTTAGGTACATATCTAAATACCGGGTTGCTGGGATTCCGAGAAAGTGATTTCTAGGGAACGCATTTGCTAAGCGTAACCACATGCCTTTAACTACTTCACTGATGCCGTAAGTAGCACGGATGACTTCAAGAGTAGATCCGACAGAAAATCCGGGGCGTGCCTCCTTGTATGCGATAGCCAAGATATCCGGTAAAGTTTCAATGTATGCAAGCGCGTCCGCCCGCTCTAAAGGCTTATATTCTTCTTGCGGTATTGGCTGCTCCCCACCCGATGCTTTTTTGAGCAAGATCGCATCAGCATCGGCTCTGCGCTTTATAACCCTACCTATCCATTGGTCTCGGTATTTGCGTACTACACTGGGTGATAGATGTCGACCAAAGCCGCCCGAAATTTGGGTTTCATGGTGACAGCTAATGCATAGAACGGCGAGATTAGAAGGGTCATTATTCGATGGATTTTCATCTATGTGATGAATCTGTATCGGAGCGCCACGTTCTTCACATTTACAACATGTACTGTCGGAGGCAACAAGAATACCTGCCGCAATATCTTCAGGAATTGAGATTCTATTTTTTGGCATTTGCTTAAATTTTCTAACTTAGTAGATTTTTTAAGTTTTCCCAATTCCACTCATAGACTCGACCAGCGCCTGTAACTGCCCAGTCTTTGGTGCCCTCCTGGTATCCAATAATTTGGAAGCGTTCTTTATTTAATTCATTGGAAATTTGTACTTCTTTGAGTACTCCAGGAGCTTTACTAGTTTTGGGACCAAGCATAGTAATTACGACGTCTGCGCGCTTAATGGCCGTGATCGCCTTAGCTACCCAGTCTCTTTCTGGAGCTGCTTCTTTCAACGAGACATCAGAAATTTCGAATGGTGCATCATCGTGTTTTGCTTGACCAATTATGAAATCTTTAAGAACCTTATCATTATCAAAATCAAAACTTACAAAGACTTTCTTCTTAGACATGACATGCTCCCTCCGTTATCGCCTTGCGTTGCAAGCGGCGTTCTCAATCCATGCAGGCATATTTTCGTAACCATCATCGTCTACCCAATCATATGTGTGGATGCTGTCAGCGAGAGTTGGAGGAAAGAGTTCTTCAAACCACCAGGTTGGCTTTAATTCAATCTTTGTGAATGGATTCGCTCCTGCCCAGAAATCTGAGTCTCCATCCTCATTTTTCAGCTGATGGATATAAATGCCAAGTAACCCTTTCCCTAAGTCATAGCTACGCTCAATTTCGTAAAGCACATATTCGCGATCACTGGTTTCTTGTCCTATTAAAACCACCGTGACCGATGTTCCTTCTAGTTGTCGATCAATCCAGCCCTTTATCGATTTGGCTCCTTTTCTCCGAATTGTCTCCCACGCTGCAGCGTCTATAAAACTATTAGCAGTTCCATGAGTTAACCAACTATTACGCACTTGATTCACGCGCCATGAATCACGCTGATAATGAAAACTGAAAAAGATTTTCCTTGGCATCTGAATTAATTTTGTGAGCGGGTTACTTAAGAAGAACAATCATTATTGTGATAATCGCAGCTAGTACCGTTCCATGGAAAAGGGCCAGAGTCTTTGAGAGTATTGCGTCTATCCATGTAGCCTCATCTTTGAATGAAGTTACATCCATTGAATAGTCAATCTGCTTATCAGATAACTTTCTAACTTTGTTATAAAGGGCTCGAAAGAGCCGCTCTTGCGATAGAAAATAACCATCCAATATCCAAAATATCACGCATGGAAAATAAGCAAGATAAACAAACCAAACCTTTGAATCTTTTGCTGCAAGAGCGAATAATCCCGACACGAGAATGACGCTCCACCCTTTGAGAAGAAAAGAGTTATTGGATAAGCGATTTATAACGCCCTGAATAAGCTGTAGATGTGCTTGTTTATTTGTCACGACTTGATAACCCTCTATTGGAGCTGCCGTAGATAGTACGTTTAGGGGGTCAGAGCCCTTTTACTTTGGAATCTTGACAGAACATAACGTACTGAACGGGATTGAAGTCTGGTCTTCGTGGCGTCTAGCCGTTTTGCCACCAAGCTCCAGCGCGACCATAGATGTAAGTGATGATGCCAATGAAAGCCAGAAATGCTCCAAATCCCATGTTACCGGCCATCATGAAGACGATGCCCGCAGCTATAGCAACGGATGCTCCAAGCTGTAAGGCCTTCCATTTCTTACTCGTTTGCTCGATGGTTTGAACGCCATTAGAGACTTCATCTGCAGCGCTCCCAGTTGCAGCAACCTTTGCAATTGGTGCCCCACAACCAGGGCATGCCATCGCTTGGTCAGATATCTCTCTACCGCATTCCCCGCACTTAATCAGCATGACATCCCCTCCATGTAAACGTTAGAAGCGCAGCAGCTCTAATAAAAGAGCGGCGTGGCATAGATTTCCCAAAGCGGAAGATTGGCTGATTCCGGCGCGTCCATGGCCATCCCGTCCCTCTAAAAACCCCAGGATAGTTATAGACCTCCAAAGCCCGTTTTGCGAGCCCGCTTCGGATAATAAGGGTCAGACCCTTATCTGAAATCTCTCGACTCTGTCCTAAGTCGTCCCAGTAGAGCAGTGTAGTCTTCTACCTGGTTGGCGATCACGTGGGCGATGTTCCCTTCATATCGTGGGTCTTTTACCGCTGACTGCGTTATTCGCTTCGCGCTGCTCGACCATGCGCGCGAACTCTTCAATAATTCCGTCGACAAGCTGCACAAGCTCTTTCAACGTCTCGATTAACGGCAGACCGGCAAGCGCGCCGTCTAGAAACTTGTGGCTGTAAGACCCGCTTGTAGGAATAGGTTTGTTAATGTCTTCACCTCTTCTAAAAGAAAATTCCAAGTTGTTAGTATCGAGCCGCGTAACGAGGATATTAATGTGCTTATCCCGAATGTCTAGGTCGTGGATTGCTCTTAATTTCTCGTTCCCCCCTTTATGTGGCTCAAATGTTTTAAGAAGAGAAACCGCATCATCTCCAGCCCTATCGAAATGCTTGCTATTTATCTGAGCTGATAACTCTTCTTTAGATTCGGCGAAAGGGAAATATACTTTTTTGTCACTCTTGCCATTGACTCGCGCTAATTCTGCGGCCATTAAATCGAGTGCTGCACGCATGTTGTGGATTGCATCTCCTAGTGTTGCAAGCACAACAGGGGGAACCTCTTTACGATGAATTTTCATGCTCCCTTTCCAGTCCAATTCCACGGTAGTCGGATTGCTGGAATCATAAGCCTGCAATCCGGCATCAACCTCTTCAATAAATTGGCGCGCCCTAGATAGTTTGACCTTTGATGCGCGGAATAGATCTCCCATTGCTCATTCCTTTTCAAACTTGAAATAACAGAGGACGGACCCAATAAAAGGGAAATGGGGTCAGGTCTTGACTTAATACATTTAAGAATCAGGCTGGCCAAGGAATAATGGGGTACAGACCACCGCGGTTTACCGCCATCTATCTCCGGGCTTCTTCACATAGTTCGTGATCACGTAGGACCAAGGGATCAGCAGCGGCACGATGACCATCGCTGCCAAGCAAGTTATTGCCATCCGCTGAGTATCAGGGTCCATGTCGTGGGCAAGCCAGTGCGGGAGCCCGATCGCGAGCAGCCAGATCGCCTTCCATACGAATTCGAAGAGCAGCAGAGGCAACATCTGCAGCGGATATCGGATCCCGAGACCGGCCAGGAGCGATAGGGCAGCTAACAGGCAGGAAGCGGCTGCGCGCGATGAAGTCCAGCCCTCATGATGGATGAGACCTGGCCATATCGATAATCCGAGCCCCACGAACAACACGAGGTAGCCGACCCTCATCACGTAGAGCCGGAACACAGAGACTTCGGTCACTGTTGCATCCCCGCCTTAATAATAGGGTACAGACCACGATTTTCTGGGTTCTCTGCTCACTCACCGAATCATCCCTGATGCGCCGACCAGCCCGACCATCCCTGGTCGGTCGTTCGCCGCTCTCGCGGCTCACCCTGAATAGTTATAGACCCGCCGGAGTTGGTTTGCGAGCTGCTGAGCAATCAGTAAATCTATATTAAAGTATTGAACAGTCACTCCCCAGGACTAGATTCAGAAGAACATGGATGACCAGTCGCGAAATGCCCCGCCTGTGGAGCCCGCTTGGACGCTAATCAGGGTGGCGCTGCTGCTCTTTGGCATCGGCGGTTTCACCATCACAACATTCCTGCTATTCGCTTATGGGTGGTCTCCGGCCCTGCTGATATTCATGGTCATCTTCGTGCCACCGCTCCTCCTGGCGACCGCGGGGCTGCCAGTGAGTTGGTTTGCCACCGGCACCCGGATAGTCCCGGACTTCATGCCAGGCGGCGCGGAACATAGGGAGATCCGCCAAGTCTTCAGCTCGGCACTGGAGGGGGATACCCGTTCGTTCGATTTCATCTTCAATGTTTCTTTGGTGGCGATCATGCTGATCGTCGGTTTCAGTGTCCCGACAAGCATGGTGAATAAGATCCAAGTGGTGATCATGCTATTCGTCGCCTCGTTGGCGGCGATCTATGCCCTCCAGCCAGGATTAAAGAATGGCCCAAAATCCTTATCGGATTTTCTTTTGTTACTAGCCGGCGGGGCAGTCTATGCTGTACTTTCCATGCGCCTTGAGCCCATCTGGATGGTCGCGGCGGCGGCGCTGCTGAGAGGGCATCTCGCTGAAGCCGGCAGGCAACTCAACAGCCAGCCCCATGCAAATTTTTTTCTGGCTGCAGCGTTGATGATGATATTCGTCAGCCTCGTCGGGATGTTCAAGTTAGGGATCGTGACATTACTGAACCGAAGACGCACCAAACTCCAGGAATAATTGGAGACAGACCGCAATTTCACAGGATACGCCCATGAAGAGAAGGGGTTACATGGAAAAGCCCACCGTTCGCGCGAGTCTCGCGGCGGGGCTGGGCCTGGTGCTCACCGCCTGCGCGGGATCGCTGCATTACTGGGACGACCGGAAATGGGTGGCGGAGATGTACCACGCGGTGCAGCAGGGCATCTATCTTCCGGCGGACATCGACCCGAAGATCCAATACCACGACGCCACCGTTCAATTCACTTACGCGGACGGGGCACTGCAGGACGCTGAGGTGGTGAAATCCAGCGGTTCGGAGATAGTAGACGCTGCGATCCAGAGCCAGATCGGTGCGATCCATGTCCCGGTTCCGCCTGGCCCGCCGGACGTCGAGCCGCATCGCTTCCAGATGGACGTGCATATGCAGATGGCGCTGGAGGCTTATACGTGGGCCTTGCATCGCGCGATCTTCGCGGCAGCGCACAATCCGGGTGGGACATCTGTTGGAAGAGTGTTGTTGGATTTCGACTATACGGGTGGGAAAGCATCGAACATAACCGTGACGCAAACCAGCGGCGCCAGTGAGATCGACAAAGCGGCAGTCGATGCCGTCGCACACGCCAAGCTGCCTCCGACTCCCGCTGCCTTCTCGAAGATCACTCACTTCGTCATAGGCTTCTGCTTCGGCAATGGCGACTATTGTGGCGGATCATCCCAAACAGTCATACGGGTAAGCGACAAGCTCGAAGCCGCGCCTGGGCGCGGCCCTTAGGGCCGTTTAAGGGGTCAGAGTCATTTTGCGATTACGCACCCTCACCCGGTAACCCGCCAGCACCGCCGCGAATATCGTGCCGACGATCCACAGCAGCCACCGCCAATAATATTGCTTTGGTCTGAGCGCATCTAAAAATGAGGAATTTTGCGGTCAGACGAGGCGCAGACGAGTGAGGAACCGGAGCATACTTTTGGTGTATGTGAGGATTCCGAGCTTGGCTGCAACGAAGTATCACCGCAAAAGGGCCATTTTTAAATGAGCGGCATGGCGAAGGGAGAGACTTACACCCTGAGTCTCGACCAAGGCGGTCACGCCAGCCGCGCCCTGCTGTTCGACCAGGACGGGCGGCTTCGGGCGAGCGCGGAGTGCACGATCCACACCCGCACCCAGGGCCGGCTGCGGGTGGAGCATGCGCCGCAGATCCTGCTCAGTTCCCTGCGCAAGGCAGCCGAGGCCGCCCTCGCCCGCCTCCCCAAGCGCGCCGAGATCAGCGCAGCGGCGCTCGCCACCCAGCGCTCGAGCATCGCCTGCTGGGACCGGCGCGACGGACGCGCCCTCTCGCCGGTGATCTCCTGGCAGGACCGACGGGCGCTCGGCCAAGTGGCCGCCCTCGCGCCGCACACTGAAGAGATACGCGGACTCACGGGGCTCGTGCTCTCGCCCCACTACGGGGCGAGCAAGCTCGCTTGGTGCCTGAAGCACTTGGCGCCGGTGCGCCAGGCGCAGCGGCAGGGGCAGCTGGCCGCGGGGCCCTTGGCGAGCTTCATCGTGGCGAACCTGCTCATGGAGCAGCCCTGCGTCGCGGATCCCGTGAACGGCGGCCGCACGCAGTTGCTGGACGTGGGGCGCGGCGCCTGGTCGCCACGTCTCTGCGAGATATTCGGCGTACCGGAGGATGTGCTGCCGGCCTGCGTGCCCAACGCTCATCCCTTCGGGCAGCTTGTGGCCGGGGGACGCCGCATCCCGCTCACGGTGGTGACGGGCGACCAGCCGGCGGCCCTCTTCGCGCTCGGCAGGCCGCGCGCCGACACCGCCTATGTAAACCTCGGCACCGGCGCCTTCGTGCAACGCCCGGCTGCCGCGGATATGCCCGGCCTCTTGCACAGCCTGATCTAGCGCTCGGCGGACGAGAGCCTCTATGCCCTGGAGGGCACGGTGAACGGTGCCGGCGCGGCGTTGGCCTGGGCCTCGGCCCGGGCGCGGTTCCCGCTCAAGAAGGCGCTGCGTCTCTTGCCGGATTGGCTGGCCTCGGAGCGGGAACCGCCGCTCTTCCTGAACGGCGTGGGCGGGCTCGGCGCGCCCTATTGGCGGCCGCTGTTCCGCTCACGCTTCATCGGCCGGGGCGGCGTGCCGGAGAAGATGACGGCGGTCTTGGAGAGCGTGGTGTTCCTGCTCATGGAGAACCTCACGCGCATGCAGCAAGCCGAGGCGCCCATCCGGCAGATCGTGGCGACGGGCGGTTATGCACAGATCGACGCGCTGTGTCAGCGGCTCTCGGACTTGAGCGGATTGCCCCTGGCGCGGCCGGAGCTGCATGAAGCCACGGCCTTAGGTGCCGCGCGCCTCACGGGCGGGATAATCACTCCCGCCGCGGCGGCGATCGAGGCGGCGTTCACGCCTGGGGAGAACAGCGCGCTCAGGCGCCGCTACGCGCTCTGGCAGGAGGCGATGCGGGAAGCTCTGCTATAGGGTTCATGGCCGCTCCTGCGTGCAAGGGTTTATATCGCGCCCGTGATAGAACACGCTGCCGCTTCGCCGACGAGACCGCCAAAGCGGTGTATTCCGTGAAAAAAGCAATGGGATAAGCAACTTAGCGGGGCTCGACGGGCTTCCCTGCGCCCTGGAGGCTGTTTAAACTATTACCCACGCGTCGCGTCAAAACCATTCGCAGGAAGCCCAGCAACTGGGCGTAAGAAGACAAGGACTCAAAGGGAGTTTCCTCATGATCCGTAACCGCCTCCTCGGCGTGCTCGCCGTCGCTACCCTCCTCATGACCGGATGCGGCGGAGGCGCGAACAGTACCCCCTCCACATCGAGTTCACCTTCGACGCCGCAGACCCAGTCGGCCGCCACGGCGGTAATCCTGGTGACCAGCGGGATGACGATGAACGGGGGTAACGGCTCGATGCAGGCCGTGGTAGGGCACACCCTGCAACTGAACGGCTCGAGCAGCTCCGACAAGGGGAGCACGATCAAGAGCTATCAATGGAGCGTGGCTTCGCGCCCGAGCGGGAGCACGGCGGCGCTCTCCCACCCGACTGCGGTGACGGCGAGCTTCACCCCCGACAAGATGGGCGATTATTCACTGGATCTTCAGGTCACCGATGCCATGGGCTCGGTGTCGAAGCAGAACCTGGCTTTCAAGGTGACCGGCGTGCCCCCGACCACGAACGTGGTCACCCAGGTGGCCTTCACCAACGGCATCACCACCCAGCCCACCCAGCAGGTGGACGTGGGCAGCGTTGTGACGCTCGATGCCTCGGGTTCGGTCTCCGCGAGCGGCGGCACTCTGACGATCAGCTGGGTGCTGGCGAGCAAGCCCGCCACGAGCGCGGTGACGCTCCCGGCAAGCGGAAACACCGTGCACTTCAGCCCGGATGTGGTCGGTGAATACGATGTCCACGTGACCGCGACCGATTCCACCGGTGCCTCTGACGAGGTGGATTACGTCTATCAGGCCGATCTGCCGCCCTCGGCGCTCGTGGTGGCGACCGTAAGTTCTGCTACGGGCCTGGCCGCCTCGATCCAGGCGGCGACCAACTACCTCGTGGTGCTCGACGGCAGCAGTAGCTCGGTCGCCGTGGGAGATGGGGTGAACACGGTCTGGACACTGGTCAGCAAGCCGGCGGGCAGCAACGCCCAGCTCTCGGCCCTGAGCGGCTGGCGCACGAACTTCACCCCCGACGTAGCCGGCAGCTACCTCGTGACCCTGACCTTGACCGACACCACCACGGGGATCAGCAGCACCTTCACCATGACGGTGCAAGCGAACCAGGGCCCGGTCGCGATCATCTCCGGCAGCTCGACACCGGTGGCGGTGGCCAGCGGACCCAGCCTGGTGTCGTCCATCGGGGCGCCGGTGATCCTGCACGGGGGCGCCAGCTACGAGATGGGCGGCGCTACGCTCAGCTATCAATGGCAGATCAGCTCGCGGCCCGCCGGGAGCACCGCGAGCCTCTCCAGCCCCAACACGGCGGACACCGCCTTCACGCCGGACGAGAACGGCTCCTACACCATCCAACTCACGGTGACCGACCCTGCCTCGTCGGCGGCGGTGAGCACGGTGACCGTGCAGGTGGGCCCCTACCCGCCTGTGGCGGTGCTGAGCCAGGCGCCGGTCTCCGTGCTGCTGGGCGGCACGGTGACCGATTCGGGGGCGCTGAGCTATGACCCGAACGGCTATCCGCTCACCTACAGCTGGGCGATCGATGCCGCGCCGGCGGGTTCCACGGCCGCGATCAACGGCGCGACGAACACCGCGTCGCTCTCCTTCACGCCGGACGTGGCGGGCACCTACACGATCAGCCTCACGGTGAACAACGGCACGACAGACGCCATCGCCGAGCTCACGATCAACGCGTTCGCCGCTGGTTCAGGCACCGTGCCGCTGACCTATGAGCCGCTGATGTCGAAGTACAACAGCGCCACGGACAAGCTGATCATGATCTCGGCGAACCCGAACGCGCTGCATATCGTGGACCCGAACGCGGCGACGGACCTCGCCGTGGCGCTGCCCGCCACCGTGAAGGACTTCAGCGTGAGCCCGGACGGGACGAAGGCCGCGGTATTGCACGAGGGTGTGGTGAGCGTGATCGACCTCACGAGCGCGACCTTACTGAACTCCTGGGCCACGAACGGATCGCAGACCTTCGTGGTAATCAGCAACGCCGGCCTGATCTATATCGGCGGCCAGACGGGCGGCCAGTGGGTCACGCCGGGGATGACGGTGCTCGACGCCGCCACCGGCGCCGTGGTGCAGAGCTACACCGGCAGCGCGGTCTTCTACGGGACCATGCACGCGGCCTACGCGGACGCTTCCAACCAGATCTTCGTGGTGAGCGACGGCTTGACCCCCGTGCAAACCTATAGCGTGGCGCTCAGCTCGAGCACCGGTCAGGTGAGCGGGACCACGGGCTCGCCCTACTGGGGAACCTACCCCATGGGAGCGCCCATGTGGCTCTCGAGCGACGAGAGCCTGCTCTTCACCGCCTCCGGCACCTACTTCAAGTCCAGTGGGATGACCTACGTGAGCACGCTGGGGCTCAACACGCCCATCCTCTCGGTGGACGACGACACGGGCACCGGTGAAGCGGTGGCGCTCGCCGAGACGGCCGGGGCGCAGTTCGGCAGCTATACGTATCCTGCGTCGTATCAGCTCTACACGGGCAGCCTGCTGCTCCCACAGGGCGGCCTGCCCCTGCCACTCGTGGCAGGGGTGCAGAGCTATGGTCTCGCGATGTTCCATTCCTCGAGCGGCAAACACGTGATGGTGGTGCAGACGGGCACCAGCCAGCCGAACGGAGCCGCGGCGCAATATTTCGCGCTGCTGCGCTAAGAGCCGCGATACCCATGAAGAAGGCCCACCTCGTGGTGGGCCTTCTTTATTGACGAGGTGAATCCGCTTATTTCCTTATCTCGTTTCCGAAGACGCTGAGCCTCCTGCATGGGCGGCTAACCTCGGGGCGCGAGGCGACGTGCGAGGCTCTCGGTAAAGAGTAGCGGCGCTTACCTATCCCTGAACACCGTCTCCCCCTTCACAAGCCAGGACACACCGAAGAAGAAGATGGATATCGCCTCACCCCAGAAGATGGGGTTTATGGCCGCGAGCCAGGTCTTGAGTGGCTCGAAGTCCGCCGCCTCGATGATGAAATTCAGGATCATGCCGATGAGACACACGATCATGATCCAGCCGCAGGCCCGGTAGATGCCGTTGCGGATCCTCTTCTGCGGCGTCCAGGCCCCGCTGGTGCGGGTGAACTCGAAGAGCGAAAAGTAAATCAGAACGATGAAGAAGGCGGTGGCGAAGGCGTAATGCACGTAGCTCGCCCAGGGGTGCGGGCAAGGCAGGGCATCGCTGAAAGGCATGGGGAAGAGTGCGATGCCCACGGCGAAGACCCCGGCGGCAGGGCCGATATAACGGTCCCGAAGTTCATACCCGCGGTAGGCGGAGAGGAACACGCCGATGGCGAAGAGCAGGCCCACGAACACGTCGCGCATGTCCGAGTAGTAGTACTGGCTCAGGGAGGGCTTGAGGCTCAGGCAGAAGAAAGCCTTGCCTCCCAGGGCCACGATGAAGGGGAAGAACATGCCGAGCAGGCCGATGGTGCGCCTCAGCTCCCGGTAATGGATGGTGGCCGGCTGTAGATTAGGGTTGCGTTTAGGTGCCATGGAAACCTCCGTTGTGTCGCTGCGTCAGTTCTTGCCTCCGCCCCCACTACCGCTGCCACCGCCGCTCCCTCCACTTCCGAAGGTGGCGAGATTGTATGAGATGCCCCAACGCCAGCGTTCGGTTCTATTACCGGTACTGCTGATGGAGCGCATGCGTGTGGCATATACCATGAAGCTCCCGGTTGCCGGGGTGCTCACCAGGTTACCGGGGATCATGTAACCCAAGCTGACACCATACTGGTTCTTGGTGTGATCCGGGCTTGCCAGCACCTTGATGGCGAGGCGCTTGTACGAATACCACTCGATGGTAGGGTCGTGTAGGTCGCCGATCAGATAATTGAATCCGATGAGAGGATTATTGGGTACGTCCTTCTCGGTCGGCACGCCGCCCCCGCTTGGATCGATGAAAGAGGCCATCGGCTGGTACAGCACGTCGGTGGTGAAGAAGAAGTGTTCCGCATCACCCGTGAGCACATTCGCACTGACCGTCCCCTCGCCCGTAGCCGCAACCGCCTGGTTGCCCGGGGTGACCGTGATAGCCAATGTCGCGCGTGACTGAGAGAGGGTATACGCAACAGGGTAAAGACAGAACACCGGCTTGGGGACGCCCGCCACGCTGGCGACCCTGAATCCATACAAACCGCCACCGCCCAGAGAAGGCGGCTTTATCAGCGTGGTCAGATCTTGCGTCAAGTCCGTCTGCCTGACTTGCTCGTTGAAGGTGACTTTAAGACCCGTGCTGGGTAAAGCTTGGCATGTGGCTCCGGTCTGATAATCGATATAGGCGACGATGACTCTTTGCCCATCGTCGCTGCTCCAATATTCTCGTGAGGGATCGAACGCGACGAGCGGGCCGATTTCTACCTGATCCCAGCCCTTGTCTGAATAAGGGCCCGCATCCCCACCACCGACGGTCTTATACCAGTTGAATTTGCCGGTCGGCGATGGCGCGCCCGTCGACACCAGTTCACCACCGTCCGAATCACTGCTGTTGAGCTGGTATTGCGACACATAGACCCACTTCAGGCTTGCATCCGCCTGCCTCTTGCACCATGCCGATAAAGAGGGCGGGATAAAGACAGGCAGGGTGGTCGAAGCCGGCTTGGGGTTAGCTGCGGTGGGTGCAGGCGTAAAGACCGTCGTACTGGTAGGCGCAATGGTCACGACCGTATAAGTTGCAGCATCAGGTGCCCCGATATTCGGGTCCATTTGTGGGGGGACACACGGCGGCTGGTTTGGAGGTTGGTCAGCCAATACGGGCTGCGCCGCAAAAAGCAGCGCAAGCGCGAACGCGCAGATATAAAACTTCATTGGATACCCCCATCCCTGGCGGTCAGATGCGTGCCCGCTTACCCCATGAACCAAACCACCCTGGGCACTTGATGGTTCGTATAAAGTCTAGACCATGGTTCGCAAATATGTAGATGCTTTGAAAACAAAGCGTCGATCGGATTTTTGCCAGAGAGTTATGGGTAAGACAACGCGCAAGAAAAGCTTTTATCTTTTGAAACAACAAGGCAGAGAGGAAATCGAATCTTCATGTACAAGTTCAAGGTCGGGAATATGCCTTGGATCGAGTTTATCCCTCCCGGTGCCACTCCCAGGCTTCGGCTTCGTCCTCGAAGAGCTTCACGAAGTAGCCGCGGTTGCGGCAGACGTCTTCGTAGAACTGGTACACCTCGCGCCGGTAGGCGTCCTTGGGCATGAGCACGGCGGCGTGGACCTGGCGTGAGATGCCGTGGGCGGCATAGAAGTCCGGCAGCTTGTAGACGTCGATGACGGGCACGTCGAGCCGCGCGACGGAGCAATCCAGCAGGATGCGGCCTTCATCCCTGAGTTCCGAACTCCAAGCCATCGCTCACACCCACGGACTGACTCGATACAAGTCTAGCGCCGCCGATACGTCAGACCAGCGGCGTCACTTCACGGCAGGATCGCGTTGCAGCGGATGGGCCTCGGTGTTGAACACCACCTTGTCGAAGTCGAGCGTCGAGGCCGGGGAGAAGATGAGGTAGTAGTACTTGAAGGTCTCGGCGAAGACGTAGCTCTCCATGTCGTCCCGCTGCTGCTTGGTGACGACGCTCTTCAGGGCCGCGTAGCCATGGGGCGCGCGGCAGTATTCCACGAACTCGTCGAACATCTTGCGGGCGTGGGCGCGGTAGACGGGGTCGCCGGTGAGATGCCAGAGGTAATAGGTGGACTCCACGATCTCGGGCCTGAGTTCATAGCCCGGGTATTCCACCTTCATGGTCTTGTAGTCGAGCACTTCGGGCTCGATGCCGTAGAGGTCCCACATCTTGTAGGAGGAATCCTGCAAGCGGCGGGCGCGGTCCAGGTCACCCGAGAAGGCCAGCACCGCCGGGAAATAGGCATCCAGGGCGCCGTATTCGGTCGTGGTGCGCTTGCCGGTACGCATGTCCGCATGGCCGTACCAGAGGCTGCCGGTGCTGTCGTCCGCCAGGTACTGGTCCACGGCGGCGATGCTCGTCTTCCACATGGCGAGGCAATCCGGATCCTTAAACAGCACCGAGCATTTCCAGAGGTACTCGTAATAGGAGTCGATGCCGCCGCTGATGTGGGAGTCGGCGCTGGTCCACTGGCCCGTCTCCACATCGATGCCGTCCCCCACGAGGCCGATGGCGGAGCGGTGCTGGTAGGTCTCCACCAGGGCGCGCTTGGCCTTGTCCATGAACCTGGGGTCGCCCGTGAGCTTGCTCAAGGTCCCGAACTCCAGGATCAGGGTACCGGTCTCCGCCGGGTTGCTCACGGCGCCTTTCACCTTGCCGGTGCGCAGGTTCACGAACTGGTAAGGCAGGCCCGTGGGCGAGTCGAAGGCCGGCATGAGCCGGGTGCCCAGGTCCTGGGCCAGCGCCAGGAGGCGCTTGTCGCCGGTGAGCTCATAGCTCGAGAGCAGCCCGCCCAGGAGCCGGATGGTGATCTCGAAGTTCTTGACGTAGATGTCCTTGTCGAAATCGAGCTTGGTGTCGATGAGCTCGCGGTCCTTGTCCGCTTCGTCCTTGAGACCCATGATCACGAGGGTATCCAGGGCGTCCACCGGCGTCATGAGCAGGGACTGGCCGTACCAGTCGTGGGGCTTCAGGCTCAGGGGCATGAGCTCGTCGTGGCCCCAGGCGTACTTCTCGTAGTTCTGCCAGCCGTGGAGGAACTCGGCTTTCACCCGCGCGGCGGTGGCCGCGGGGGTCTCGTCCGCGGCCCAGGCGGGCGCGGAGACGAGCAGACCGAGGAGGATGGTCGCGGATAGGATCTTGCCTCGCTTCATCGCCGCTCTCCTCTACTTGCGCAGCAGCCTCAGCACTTCGTAGCAGGCACCCATGGTGTGGTAGTCCGTCTTACCCGCCGGGCTCTTCTCGTCGCTGTATTTCCTGTTGTCCGCGGTGAGGATGCGGTACCAGGCGCCATACCGGTGGTCCACGAAGTGCTGCCAGGAATACTCCCAGAGTCGCTGGTACCAGTCCCAGTACTTCGCCTCGCCGCTGCGGGCGGCGAGCAGCGCGGCCGCGGCCAGGGACTCCGCCTGCACCCAGAAGTACTTGTCGCCGTCGCAGATGCGCCCGTCCGGCGCGAAGCCGTAGGCGATGCCACCGTGCGCGGCGTCCCAGGCGCGGACGAGCGCGGTGTCGAAGAGCTGCCGCGCCGTGGGCAGCATCCACGCCTCGGGACGGTGGCGCTCCAGGATCAGGAGCAGCTTGGCCCATTCGGTCTGGTGGCCCGGCTGGAAACCCCAGGGACGGAAGAGATGCTTGGGGTCGTCCCGGTTGTACTGCCAGTCCGGCTCCCAGCGCTCGTCGTAATGCTCCCAGACGAGGCCGTCGGCTTTCTTCGCCTGGCGGCGGGTCATGTGGTCGGCGAGCACATGGGCCCGGTCCAGGTAGCGGACCGTGCCCGTGGCTTCATAGGCCGCGAGCATGGCCTCGCACATGTGCATGTTGGCGTTCTGGCCGCGGTAAGGGCTGAACCCCCAGTCCGGCGAGGCTTCGTCTCTATATAAGCCCGCCTCCTGATCCCAGAAGCGCGCCTGCAGGAGCTCCCAGATCTCGTCCATCCAGCCGACACTGCCCGGCAGGCCCACGGCATGGGCGCAGCTGTAGGCGAGGAGCACGAAGGCGAGACCGTAGCAGTGGTTCGTGCGGTCCTCAGGCTTGCCGTCCTTGAGCGTCCAGGCATAGCCGCCGCTCGCGGCGTCGCGATGCGCTTCGCGCAGATATCTGATGCCGTGATGCACGGCCTCGAGATATTCCGGGTCCCGGAACTCCCGGTAGGCCATGGCGTAGTCGAAGACGAAACGGGTGCTGCTCACGAGGTGCCGGTGGCTCGCGTCGTAGACCCGGCCGTCGTCCTTGAAGTAATGGAAGAAGCCGCCCTGGCGATCGATGCAGCGCGGGTGATAGAAAGCCATGGTGTGGGCGATGTGCTCCCGCAGGAACTCGGGGGAACGGAAGTCGGGTGCGCTCATGGCTGCCTTTCCAGGAAAGCTTCCACTTCCGGGAGCGTGGGCATGGCCTCGAAGGCGCCGTGGCGCTGCACGCTGAGGGCGCCGCAGGCGGAAGCGAAACGGAGCGCCTTCTGCACCCGGGCCGCATCCGCCAGGAAACCGTCGAGATTGGCCGCCTCCACCTTCTCCGACACCAGGCGGCTCAGCAGTCCACCCATGAAGGCGTCGCCCGCACCCGTGGTGTTCACGGCCTGTACCGGGAAGATGGGCAGGATGTCCTCGCCGCGGCGGGTGAACTGGCGCGCGGGCGCGCTGCCGTCGGTGACGAGCAGCCAACGGGTCCGGCCCCGCCAGAGCTCGGCCAGCACTGCCTGCTCGCTCCCCAGACCCTGGATCAGGAAACGCAGCTCCGCTGCCGAAGCCTTC
Organism: Gammaproteobacteria bacterium; assembly: GCA_035691665.1. Taxonomy (GTDB): domain Bacteria; phylum Pseudomonadota; class Gammaproteobacteria; order Natronospirales; family REEB76; genus DASUBN01. The sequence continues at coordinate 20,259 of DASSIS010000093.1, forward strand.
ACCACATCCGCTTCTTTCAGCACCGACCAGATCCGGGGTGCGGGGTCCGTCTCCGGATGCCACAGGTTGGGCCGCAGGTTGATGTCGAAGCTCACCAGGGCGCCGGCCTGCCGGGCCCGGCGCACGCCTTCCAGGGTGGTAGCGGCGATGTCCGCTTCCGTGAGGCTGTTGGAGCAGACGTGGAAGAACCGGGCCTTGGCGAAGCACTCCGGCTTGAAGTGCCCGGGCCGGAACAGGAGGTCCGCGGCCGGCAGCCTGTAGAAGCTGAAGCGCCGGTCACCGGTAGGATCGAGGGTGACGAAGGCGAGCGCGGTGTTGGCCTCGTCGGTACGCACCACGTATTCGGTGGAGACACCGGCCGAGCGCAGGCTCTCCAGGAGGAAGTCCCCGAAGGCATCCTGGCCCAGCATGCCTACGAAGGCCGTGGCGGTGCCGAGCCGCGCGGCGGCCACCGCTGCGTTGGCGGGCGCACCACCCGCGTGACGCTGGAAGCGCTGCGGACCCGCCCCGGTCTCGGGCTCGCCGAGGAAGTCGATGAGGGCCTCGCCGAAGCAGACGAGCTCAGCCATGGGCGCGTCCGGCGAAAGGCGCGAGGCGGCCGGTCAAGGAGCCGTTCAAGGCGTAGAACACGATGAAGAGATAGCAGAGCAAAGGCAGGACGAAGGCGTGGTGCACGCCGAAGGCGTCCGCCAGCGCGCCCTGGGCGAGGGGGATGATGGCGCCGCCCACGATGGCCATGACGAGCAGGCTCGAAGCCCGGCCCGTGAGCGGTCCGAGCTTCTCTATCCCCAAGGTGAAGATGTTGGGGAACATGATGGAGTTGAAGAGCCCGATGGCCACGACGCTCGCCACCGCCGTCATGCCGCTGCTGAGCATGGTGGTGAGCACCAGGAGCGCGGCGATGCCGGCGAACAGGGCCAAGAGCCGGCGCGGGTCTATGAACCGCAACAACGCGGAGCCCGCGAAGCGGCCCACCATGGCCCCGGTCCAGTAGAGCGCCACGAAGTTGGCGGCGCGGGTCTCGGGCATGTCGCCGATGCCGGGCGTGGAGATGTAGTTGATCATGAAGCTGCCGATGGAGACCTCGGCGCCCACGTACACGAAGATGGCGATGAGGCCGTAGAAGAGATGCCGATGGCGCAGCACGTCCTTATAAGGATGGGCCGTCTGGGCCGGCACCTCGATCTCATCGATGGCCGGCAGGTGGAACAGATAGACGATGAAGGCCAACAGGAACAGCATCACCGCGAGGCCGAGGTAGGGCAGCTCCACGGAATGGGCCTGCTGCAGACGGTAGGCGAGCTGGTCTGCCGGAGAGAGTTTCCCGAGTTCCGCGGCTCCCAGCACCGCGGCGCTGAGGATGAAGAGCCCGCCGAACTTGGGCGCGAGGGCCGTACCCAGGGAGTTGAAGGCCTGGGAGAGGTTGAGGCGGCTCGACGCACCCTGGGGGGGACCTAAGAGGCTCACGTAGGGATTGGCCGCCACCTGCAATAGCGTGATGCCGGAGGCCAGGATGAACAGCGCCGTGAGGAACACGCCGTAGGAAGGCAGGATGGCGGCCGGGTAGAAGACCAGGGCACCGACGCCCGAGACCGCGAGGCCGATGATGATGCTGTTCTTGCAGCCGAACACCGACACCACCTTCCCCGCCGGCAGCGACACGAGGAAGTAGGCGCCGAAGAAGCAGAACTGGATGAGCATGATCTGCTTGTAGTCGAGCGCGAACACGGACTTGAGGTGCGGCACCAGCACGTCGTTGAGCACCGTGATGAAGCCCCACATGAAGAACACGGCGGTGACCACCCCGAAGGCGAGGCGGTAGCGTGGCGGGCGGGCGTCTTGCATGGCGCTTCTTGTCCTGTGGCATGGCGGGGCCGCCGCACTATATTATCGGACGCCCCTGCTCTCAAACTGCGTCCTGCGTCATACATAAGAGGATCGATGCCATGCTCAGCGCCGCTTCCGCCCGCTTCCTCAGACGCATGGCCTACGGCGCACTCGGTGCCGTCACGTTCCTGGCCGCCTCTTCGCCTGCCTATGCGGCCTCGCCGGCGGACCCGGCCTATGCGGCGGTGGATCCCTTCATCGGCACCGGCGAGGGCGGCCACACCTATCCCGGCGCCACCGTGCCCTTCGGCATGGTGCAGCTCAGTCCCGACACGGACCATCACAGCTTCCACCAGGGCTACAAGTGGGCGGCGGGTTACCGCTACGAGGACCCGACCATCATCGGCTTCTCCCATACCCATTTCTCCGGCACCGGCCACTCGGATCTCGGCGACGTGCTCATCATGCCCATCGCCGGCGACGTGCGGCTCGATCCGGGCGAGGCGGACAAGCCCCTGAGCGGTTACCGCTCGCGCTTCGACCACGGGAGCGAGGAAGCCGCGCCCGGCTACTACGCCGTGACCCTCTCCGACTACGGCATCCGTGCCGAGCTCACCACCACCCGCCGCGTGGGCTGGCACCGCTACACCTTCCCCGAAGGCGCGCCCGCCCACGTGCTGCTCGACATGCGCTCCAGCATCTACGACTACCCGGGCAAGGTGCTCTGGTCCCGCATCCGGGTGCGGCCCGACGGCACCGTCACCGGCTTCCGGGAGACCCGCGGCTGGGCCCCGGGCCGGCAGCTCTATTTCGCCATGCGCTTCTCGGAGCCGATGCAGGGCCACGCGCTCTACGACCGGGAAGAGAACCTGGACTACAAGGGCTTCGCCACGCCCGCGGTGGACACCCCCACGGAACGCGCCCAGATCGAGGGCAAGGCCCTCGAAGGCCAGTTCGACTTCGGCGCCTTGAAGGACAAGACGCTGCTGGTGAAGGTGGCCATCTCGCCGGTGAGCGAGGACAACGCCATCCTGAACCTGGACAGCGACGTGAAGGGCTGGGACTTCGACGCGGTACGCGCGGCCGCGGCCGCCGACTGGCGCAAGGTCCTGGACGTGATCGACGTGCAAGCCGACCCGGACATGACGAAGAGCTTCTACACCTCTCTCTACCACGTGATGCTCGCTCCGACCCTGGACATGGACGCGGACGGCCGCTACCGGGGCCCGGACAACGCCGTGCACCAGGCCAAGGGCTTCGACTTCTATTCCACCTTCTCCCTCTGGGACACCTACCGGGCCGAACACCCGCTGCTGACGATCGTCCAGCCGCCGAAGCGCACCGACGACGTGGTGAACTCCCTCATCGCCTTCCAGCAGGAGAGCCCCTACGGCATGCTGCCGGTGTGGTCCTACGCGGGCCTCGAGACCTGGTGCATGATCGGTTACCACGCGGTGGCGGTGATCGCCGATGCCTACATGAAGGGCATCCGCGGCTACTCCGTGAAAGACGCCTTGAAGGCCATGAAGGACACGGCCACCTACGGTCCCTACGACGGGCTCCAGTACTACATGCAGCTCGGCTACGTGCCCATCGACAAGGAGAAGGAAGCCGCCTCCAAGACCGTGGAATACGCCTTCGACGACTGGACCATCGCCCGCATGGCGGAAGCCGCCGGCGACGCCGATACCGCCAAGACCTTCTACAAGCGCGCCCGGAACTGGCGCAACGTCTTCGACCCCAAGACCGGCTTCATCCGCGCCAAGAAGACCGACGGCAGCTTCAACGAGCCCTTCGACCCCGCCGCCGTGGGTTACGGTAGCGACTACACCGAGGGCAACGCCTGGCAGTACTCCTGGTACGAACCCCAGGACATCGGCGGACTCATCAACGGGCTCGGCAGCGCCAGCCAGCTCGTCGACAAGCTCGACGCCGTGTTCGACACCAAGGTGGACCCGAAGGAGTTCGCCAACGTGGAGGACATCTCCGGGCTGATCGGCTACTACGCCCACGGCAACGAACCCAGCCACCACATCGCCTATCTCTACGACTACGCCGGCCAGCCCTGGCGCACCCAGGAGCGCCTGAAGCAGATCATGGACAGCCAGTACGCGCCGACGCCGGACGGCCTCTCGGGCAACGACGACTGCGGCCAGATGTCCGCCTGGTTCGTGTTCACGGCGCTCGGCTTCTATCCCGTGGCGCCCGCCAGCAACCAGTACGTGATCGGCCGGCCCTTCCTGGACAAGGCGGTGCTGCACCTGCCCAACGGCAAGACCTTCACCATCACCGCCGAGAACCTGGACAAGGACCACCCGTACGTGGGCTCGGTGATCCTAAATGGCAGGATGCTGAAGCTGAGCTACATCACCCACCAGGAGATCATGGCTGGCGGCACCCTGCGTTTCGTGATGCGCGAGACGCCCAACAAGCTCTGGGCCACGGAGCCCTCGAGCCGGCCCTACTCCATGACCAGCTACTGAAGGAGATATACGACATGACGTCGGCTGATATGGATATCGAGACCCAGATCGCCTTCGGAGCCGTGGTCGGTATCGCACTGATGGCTTTGCACAAGCTCGTGCGCCTGCTCTTGGACCGGAATGCGGTGGATCGCTGGACACGGGTGGAAGCGCAACTGGAAGACCTCCGCATCACCATGCCGCCGAAGCGCATGAGCTCGGACCTGCGTGTGGTCTGGGCCCGGTACAGTTACAGCTTCGGCGGCATGACCTATCAGGGACGGAGCATCTCTGTCCTGGATCTCCTGCCGTTCCCGATAAACCAATACAGGGCGGGTGTCTACCAGCCGCTGGAAGAGATCTTCAAGACCACCAAACGCATCCATGCTTCGGTGGACCCAGCCAACCCTTCTCGTGCGGTGCTGCTGGAAACGCCCATGGGCTGGTACATTGCCGGTGGCCTGTTCATCGTCGTCAGCGTCCCGGCGATCTTCTACCAGCTCGGTTTCTTCACGCTCCCGAGCACCGTCCTCGCCACCACCGGCGCCATCGGCGTCGGCCTGTACCTGTCGGTGTTGATGTTCTCGCACAAGGTGGGGATGCGCTGGCCCCGGCCGTCCGAGAGCTGAATCCCCAAACGCACTCAGCGGCTGTCCAGCAGGCCTTTCTCCAAGGCGAGGTAAGCTGCCCGGACCTCCTCCGCCGTGGCCGGAGCGATCTCCTCGTCGCTGTAACGCGCGCGACCGAAGGTCTCGGTGAGGGACCGCCACGCCTCCTCCTGGGCCGAGAGCGGCCCGGCGGCGAGCGCGGTCGCGTACTCCTCCACGCTCATGCCCGGGGGGCGCGGGTGCCCCAGGGCAGCGAGCAGCCGCTCCAGCTGCAGGTAGCAGGCGAGCACGAGTGCCCGGGCGCCGGCGCGGCGGGCCCGCCGGATGCGGTGGACCGCCTGCGCCCGCAGCAACAGCAGCCGGAGGCGGCTCCCATAGCGACGGACCAACAGGGCCGTACCCGCCGCCACGATCGCGATGGCGACAAGCCAGGGCCCGAACCGGCGCAGCCAGACGAGCAGCAGCGCGGGCAGGCTCTCGACAGCCTGCTTCACGTTTTGCAAGGCCTGCTTCAGCACCTGCAGCGCCTCCGTGCGCAGCGCCCGGGGGTCCAGCTGCTGGGCGGTGCGTGCGAGTTCGTCCACGTAGTCCCCAAGCCCGGCCGCGGGCGTCAGGGGATGGGTCTCTTGCCCGGGGAGCGCATAGATGGATGTCGGCTCGAACGTGACCCAATCCACGTCACCGATCCGTGCCTCGACCCAGGCGTGGCCGTCTATGCCCCGCACTTCGTAGTAGCCCGTCACCGGGTTGCGTTCGTGCACCGAGAAGCCGGTGACCACCCGACTGGGTATGCCGAGGGTGCGCAACATGATCGCCATGGCGGTGGCGAAGTATTCGCAGTGCCCGCGGCGGGTGTCGAACAGGAACTCGGCGAGGGGGATGTCGTTCTGCTGCGCCGCGGTCTCGAGGGTGTATTGGTAGTTCTCGCGCAGGTAGCGTTCGATGGCTTCGGCCGCCGCCATGCCGCTGCGCCCCGCCGCCACCCGCTTGGCGAGCGCGGCCACGCGCGGGTCCAGGTCGTCTGGCAGCTGCAGGTAGGGCGCGTCGTCAGCCACCGCGGCGGGATCGCCGAGCGGATGACCGTCCAGGAAGTCCTGATGGAAGGCGACGGAATAGACGGTGCCCTTCTCCAGCGGCTGCGGCGCGAACAACCCGCCGTCGCGGTCGCGGGCGATCACCGTGCCGGGGAAGTCGAGCTCGTCAGCCTGGGAAGCGGCGAAGATGATGTCGCTCACCGTGGCCGCCATCTCCACCGTGTGGCTCAGGGTCGGGCGGTCCTGCTCCCGGAGCCTGACGTCGTGGATCTCCACGTCGAGCTTCTCGGTCTCCGGCCGGCTATCGCTCCAGCTATTGCCCTGGAACGTATCGAAAGCGCGGCCGCGCAGGTACAAGGGCCGGTCGGCGTGGACGTACATGACGATGGCGTTGGGGTCGCGTCCTCCCTGAGCCGATGGGCTGTCGATGGGCATCTTGGACGTGAACCCACTGTAGGTCGGGGTCACGTCCACTGCCGCGCCGGCGCTGGAAGGTTCCGTATCCTGTGCCGCCTGTGGCTGTGACTGCTTCTGCCCCTCCTGTTGCTTCTTGTCGAAGCCCTTGCCCGCTTCATCCTGCCAGTCCTGGCGGTGGTAGTAGTGGCCGCCACCGGCGAAGAAACCCCCGGCATGGGTGGCCGGGGGCTGGGGCGTGACGAGGTACAGGATCGCCGCCAGCGCCAGGATGACACCGGTGAGCAGCCCCATGCCCGAGGGCAGGCGGAAGCGTCCTGCGCTCATGGCGACCCCATGGGCACCTTCCGCGCGTTGCTCGAAGTGCAGTGCCGTGAGCGTGCACACCCCGGCGAGCGCATAGGCCGCGATGCAGAAGATGAACAGGGCGCTGCGGCTCTCGGACGCCGCGAACAGGATCACCGCGAAGGAGATGGCGAGGGCGAAGTAGAGCTCGCGGGGCCGACTCAGGGTGAAGTTCTGCGCGCCCTGCATGAACAGGATGAAGGTGAGCAGCGCGGCCACGAGCCCCTGCAGCGCCAGCATGGCGACGAAGGCCAGTACGCCGACCACCGCCACGCCGTTGGTGAGTTGCTGCAGCGCCGGGTTCTCTTTCTGGGCATTGCTGAAACCGAAGGCGAGCCCGATGGTATAGAACGAGCCCCATAGCAGCAGTGTCGCGAGGAAGCCGAGCAGGCCGTCGCTCACGCTGCCCCGGGCGGTGGCGGCGGCCATCAGCATGCACCACAGGCTCACGTACACGGTGATATACCGGAACCTCATCGCGGCCCCCGGAACAGCGTCTCGAGGTCGTCGCCATGGCGCACCCGGTAGACCGGTTCGCGGGCGTCCGGCTCCTGCCGCGCCATGCCGCCCGAGGGCAGGCCTCGGTCGAAGCTGCGCGCATCGAACAGCACGCGTACCGGCCGTATGCGCCGGCTGAAGCTGACGCCCCGTTCCATGGAACCCCAGGTAGCGTCCGCGTTCTCGAAGGTGACGAGCAGGCTGCCGTCACCCAGCTCGTGCTGGGCCCGCTGCACCGACATCCCGTAGGTGAAGCTGTCGCCGGGCTGCACCCAGGCGAGCGCCTCGAGCACGCGCCGCAGCTGCTCCGGTCCACTGCCCGGCGGCACCAGCAATGGGGTGTGCCCGTAGCCGAGCAGCCGCACCCGATGGCCGCTGGCGAGCGCGTGCTGCGCCACCGACGCGGCGATGCGGACGGCGTATTCGAAGTTCGAATCTCGCTGCCGGCCGTGGATGGCGTTGCGGTCTAGGTTCAACAACAGGCACACGTCCGCGTGGCTGATCTTCTCGAACTCGCGCACCACCAGGGTGCCGCGGTGGGCCGAGAGCGGCCAATGGATATAGCGTGGATTGTCGCCGCGCACGTATTCGCGGATGTTCAGGAACTCGGTGGAGTTGCCCGCGGCAGCGGCCGGGCTGGTCTCGGCCATGGAGAGGAACGCAGCCGTGAGATAGGGGAAATAGCCGATGCGGAACGGTCGTGGATAGACGAGCACCCGGGTGAGGCTGTCCGGCACCGTGCGCCGCGCGGTGCGCAGGCCGAGCGGGAAGCCGGTCTCCAGGGTTACCGGCCCGAGTTCGTGCTCACCGCGCCAATCGCAGCGGACCTGTATGCTGACCCGGGTCGGCGCGTTACCACCCACCCGTTCCACGAAGGCGAGCGGCTCCTGGTCCTCAGGCACCGCGCAGGGGATCGTATCCCGCACCCCGAGCATGTAACGCGCCTTGCCGCCGGTGTGACTGAGCTCCAGCGCGACCTCGAGTGCCTCACCGGCCTGCACCTTGGCAGCGTGAAGGCGACGCACGCTGACGCCGCGCAGGTTCCACCACGGTGCCGCATATCCGGCGGCGAGGGTGGCGGCCACCAGCGCGAACATACCGTAGAGGAGCGCGATGCCGCGGTTCCAGGCCACCAGGAACAGGACCACGGCGAGGATACCCAGCGCCGCCCCGAGGCTGAACTGACGCGGCACGGTTTCAGCCTGCCGCGGTGGCCGCTACCGGGACCTTAACCTTGCCGAGGATCTCCCCCACCACCGCTTCGGCGGACTTGCCGACCGACTGGGCGCGGGAGCGGGCGATGAGCCGATGTGCCAGCACCGGTACCGCCACCTGTTTGATCATCTGCGGTTCCACGTAGTTCTTGCCACCGATGAGCGCCACCGCCTGGGTGGCCTTCATCAAGGCGATGGAACCACGCGGGCTCGCGCCGAGTTCCAGCTCCGGGTGATTGCGGGTCGCCTGCACCACCTCGGCGATGTAGCGCTGCACGTCCTCGCTCACCGTCACCTTGCTGACCTGGGCCTGGAGCGCCGCCAGCGTCTGTTTGTCGAGCACCGGCTGCAGGCTATCGATGGGATGATGCTCGCGCTGGGCGCTCATGATGCTGACTTCGTCGCTGAGCGCCGGGTAGCCCAGGTTGATACGCATGAAGAAGCGGTCCAACTGCGCCTCGGGGAGCGGGTAGGTGCCGGCGAACTCCACCGGGTTCTGGGTGGCGATCACCATGAACACGTCCTGCATCGGATAGGTGCGCCCCTCCACCGTCACCTGGCCCTCAGCCATGCATTCCAGGAGACTCGACTGGGTGCGGGGCGTGGTGCGGTTGATCTCGTCCGCCAGCAGGAAGTTGGTGAACACCGGCCCCGGGCGGAATTCGAACTCCAGGGTCTTCTGGTTATAGATCGACACTCCGGTGACGTCCGAGGGCAGCATGTCCGGCGTGCACTGCAGACGCTTGAAGTCCGCGCTGGTGGAGCGAGCCAGGGCCCGCGCCAGCATGGTCTTGCCCACCCCCGGCACGTCCTCGATCAGGAGGTGCCCGCGGCAGAGCATGCTCACCAGGCTGAGGAGCACCGGCTCCTTCTTGCCCAGGATCACGCTGGATACGTTCTTATAGAGCTTCGAGAGCCCCTCGCGAGGTGCATCCATTTCTATCCCCTTTATTCCCTATCGTTCTTTGGTATGGGCCATTTCATCTTATATCAAGTCCAGGCATTGTCTGAATCTAAGGTGTGCACCCGAAGAGGCGAGGCGCATTGCGCCGAGCGGGCGGCCAGGGGTCCGAGGCACGGCCTCGGACGGGCATACAAGGATGTATGCCCTGGATCGCAAGCGGAGCCGGATGCGTAGCGCAGCGGGCCGCCCTGGACCGAAAGCGGAGCAGGAAGCGAAGCTTTCGGCGAACCGTGGGTTCGAATCCCCCTTTGAACTCGCCAAATAAATAAGCCCCTGCTCTTTGGCAGGGGCTTTCATTCGCGCCCGAAGGGGCGAGCCGCATGCGGCGAGCGCCCGCACAGGATGTGCGGGCTGGACCGGGCCGCGGAGCAGGACGTGAAGCGGCACGGCGAACCCTTGGGTTCGAATCCCCCTTTGAACTCGCCAAATAAAAAGCCCCCTGCTCTTTGGCGGGGGGCTTTTTATTTGGCGCGCCCGAAGGGATTCGAACCCCTGACCTTGTGCGCCGGAGGCACACGCTCTATCCAGCTGAGCTACGGGCGCTTGTAAAACTTTTCTAAGTTGCGGTTCCGACCATCCCTGGCGTTATGTCCAGCCCGGGCATCCTGCCCGGTCGCTCGCCGGAGGCGAAGCGATGCTTCGTCTCCGGCTCGCCCAGCTGAGCTACGGGCGCTTTGAGGGGGCGGAAGGATACCGCAAGGACCGGGACCCGTCCAACCTGGCATCGCCATCAGTCGGAACCCGGTCCTCCGAGGAGCTGGCCGTCCACGGTCTGGCCATAGTAGCTGTCCGAAGCGTGATAGAGCTGGCGGGTCTCTTCCAGCTTGCCCGTGTAGCGTGGATCCTGGGGCCGCGGATGGCCGTCCACGAAGGCCGCCACGTCCCAAGCCTGCTGTACGCTCAGCATGCCGCCGGCGCCATAGGGCATGCCGGCATGGATGAAGGCGGCGGCGTTGCTGAGGCGCTCCATGCCTGCGCCCCAGTTATAGGAACGCGGCCCCCAGAGGGGCGGGAACACCTGTTCACCCCGGGCGCTGCGCCCCGCCCCATCGTCGCCGTGACACATGGCGCAGTCCGCGGTGTAGACGGCGGCGCCGCGCGTACGGTCCACGGGGATCGGCGGCGGCGCCAGTTTCGGGTAACCCGCCGCCTTGGGCGTGAGCCCCACCGGCAGGCCGGTGGCGAGCCATTTGAAGTAGGCGATGAGGGCGTTCATCTCGGCGCTGTCGGCCGCTGGCGGCTTGCCGTTCATGCTGTAGCGGAAGCAATCCTGGAGCCGCTGGATGAGGCTATCCACCCGGTGGTTCTTGGCGCGGTACTTGGGGTAGGTCACGTAAGCAGCCCACATGGGCGAGGAATCGGCACCGCGCCCCTGGTCCAGGTGACAGTCCACGCAATCGAGCGCGTTGCCGACGTAAGCACCGGCGGCGGCACGGGTGTGGCTCATGACCTGCAGACCCTGCCAGATCACATCGCCCTCAGGTCCCGCGGGTATCGCGGTGAGCGGCGGCGGCGTGAAGTCGTCGGGGGACTGCGCGACCGCGTGGTAACCCGCGTCGTATCCTGGCCGCAACTCGACCGGAACCTCGCCGGGCTTGAGCGCGGCGAGGTAGGCGGAGACCGCCACGATGTCCTCCTCGCTCAGGTTCCGGCTCACCGCATGCATCACGCTCGAGGGCACATCCGTCGGGGTCTGCTGCTGCAACCCGTGCAGCACCGCGGTGAGCGCGGGCGCGGCGAGACCCGCGAGTGCCGGGATGGAGGGCGGCGTGCCACCGAGGTCGGCGGCATGGCAGTCGCGGCAAGCGGGCACGCCATGGGACTCGTCGCCCACGGTGACGAGCGTCTGACCCCGGGCCAGCAGCGCGGCGGAGTCGGCACCCCAGGCCGGCGCGATCGCGGACATCAGCAGTCCGAACAGAAGCGCGCCTGCCCTCACGGCGACGGTGCCTCGAAGCCGTAACGGCGATAGATCGCCTGGCCTGCCGGGCTCAGCAGGAACTGCATGAAGGCCTGCGCGGCCTTGGGATGGGGCGCGTCCCGCATGAGGCCCGCGGCATAGGGCACGTCCATGTTCTCTCCGGCGGGTATCTCCACCAGCGCCACGGGGTTATGCAGGATGCTCTGCTGGAAATAGGCCTCGGTGTACCACACCGGCGCCGCGTCCGACTCGTGGCGCAGGATGCGCAGCGGCGTCTGGCGGTGATGGATGACGGTGAGATAGGTGCTGCCGTCCGCCACCTTGGTGTGCATGATCGTGTCGTCCAGGGCCTCTCCGCCGGCCTTCCGGTACAGGGCCTCGATGTTGCGCCCGATGCCCTCCCACTGCGGGTTCGGCATGCTCACGCGCACGTCGCCGCGGCCGAGATCGGCGAGGCCGCCGACATGCAGCGGGTTCCCCTGGTAGACCATGATGGCGAGGCGGTTGCGGCAATACACCTCGCTGCGTGAGAACCAGTGGTGCGCGGCCTGCAGCTCGTCGAGGCGCTTGCCCCCGGCGGTGAACACGTCCGGCTGCGCCGCCACCCTCAGGTTGCCCATCACCAGCGCGCCCTGCTCCACCTGCTTCTCCAGCACCCCGGGCGGCAGGGTCTCCACGAAGAGGCGCGTGTATTCCGGATGGGCGACGCGGAACGCCTGCATCAGGTCATGCACCACCATGAACTGGTTGCCCGCGAAGAACACCGTGAGCTGCGGGTCTACCACGTCGCCGTGCAGGTCGGCCACGATGTCGATCTCGGGCACGGTGAAGGGTTCGCCGCCCCGGGGAGGCGGGTTCCAGGGCGGCAGGAAGGCGGTGCTGGCGACCGGCGGCGGTTCGGCCGCGGCCGGCAGCAGGAACAGGGCCAGCGCGAGCGCGCCGAGCCGCGACGACGGGAAGCGCGGAAGCTCCACGGCGTCTTACATCGGCATGAGGGCGTAGCCCTGCTGCTGCAGGATGATGATGGTGGACAGGGCCGAGAGGGCCGGCTTGACGTCCGGGTTCAGCTCCGAGACGTCGTACTTCAGCGCAGCCAGCGCCTGGCCGCAGACCACGATCTGCACGCCGGCGGCCTTGAGCTCCTGGATCAGCTTCAGGTTGGGGTTATCGGTACCGAACTGCTTCTGGTAGTGGACATTGTCCAGCACCAGCGGCGTCGCGCCGCCGTGCACGATGGCCACGAACTTGAGATGGTCGAGGGGCACGCCCGCGGAGACGAAGACGTTCACGGCCCGCGCCACGTGGTCGAGGGCATCGTTGACGTCCTTGGGATCGCTCGCGGCCTTGGTGACGCTGAACACGACCTTGTAGGTCTGGCTGCGGTCCGGCTGGATGGCCGCATCCGGCAGCGGATGCACGGCGCCGCCGTCCTTGATGGCCGGATGTTGCCAGAAATCGTCGGCCTGGGCGGGCAGTGTCAGGGTCGCGGCCACCAATGCCGACAGGAACAGGCTCGTCAAGCTGCGCATGCGATGTCTCCACTCAAGGTTGTCGCGTGGGGACGCGAAGAGAGACCGTATGCTACCCCTTTTGCCTGCACCGTTGGCCGAACCCGATGCGTGTCACGGCGTGCGGGTGCGATCCTTGGCCATGAGTGCCGCGAAGCCGTTCAGGTCGTTGCCGATCAGGGCGAGCTCCGCGTGGCGACGGTCGTGCAGGGACACGAGGTCCGTCGGATCCTGGGTGTTGTTGGTGACGGTGATGAGCTTGGCCGAGTAGCTCTGGTCGATGGCCGTACCGCCCGTGGGGACGAAGCTGATCTCGACGTGCAGTTCCCGGGCCGTGCGCCGGCCCTTGGGGGTGAACTCCGGTTCGGAGACGAGCACGTGGCCGACGCTGGCACCGATCGTGCCCAGGAAGGAGCTCTTGGGGCCGCCCTTGTTGTCGTCCACGGCGACCTTGAGTTCCCCCACGGCCGCGGCGGCCTCCACCACCTTGAAAGCGCCGCTGGCTTCCACGGCAGCGCCCAAGTCCGCCAGGATTTCCTGCCGGCGCTTGGCATCGGGCTTGCCGTCCACGGTGAAGCTCAGGCTCAGGGTGACCGGCAGGGGAGCGGTACCGGTCTGGGGCTCGACGCTGGCGTAGGGGTCGGTATAGACCTCCTGCTGGGCGCAGGCCGCGACCAGGAGGGCCGCGAGACCCATCATGAGCAGACGTTTGCGGCATCCCATGGCACCCTCCCCAGGGCTACCCCTTGGTTTGTAGGATATTCAGGTCTGTAACGTGATATTCATTTGATTTAGGCTAACATAATCTGGAAGCCACGTTCCTGAGGGGGAAGGTTATGGGGAACCGCTCGATGGCAATCTGCGCCCGGCGCCTGTGCGCCCTGGGGGCTCTGCTCGCCTGGGCAGGCCTCGCCCAGGCGGCCCCGGAAAACGGCTTCGGCCTCTACGTCGGGGCCCTCCACAGCAACGACTCCTCGCTCTACGGCACCAGCCACGGTGGCGACGTGCGTGCCGACATGCAGCTCATGGTCGACAGCCAGTGGTCCTTAAGCCCCTACCTCGACATGAGCTTCGAGAACACCAGCAGCAGCGGCTTCAGTGTGGTGAACGGCATCGCCGGACTGCAGGCGCGCCGCTGGTTCGACGGCGGCGTGTTCGTCGGTGCCCAGTATTTCTTCCACGATCTCTTGCTGCGCAACGGCGGCACCGTGCAATCCAGCAGCTACGGTCCGGCCTTCGGCCTCGCGGCCGGTTGGGAAGGGGACGGCCATTGGTCGGTACTGGTGGAATGGAACGCCCTCGAAGGCCAGGGGTTCAGCTGGTCGTCCACCAATGACCGCAGCGACGTGCGGGTCCTCGTCGGCTATCACTGGTACTAAGGGGGGAACGCCATGAAACTCAACGCATGCTTCACCCTCCTCATCGCGGCCTCGCTGCCCGCCGCCGCCTGGGCGGACGAGAGCGTCACCGACGAGATCGGCCAATACCTGTCGGGCCAGTCCATCCAGCTCGGCGCCGGCTATGCCCAGGGCACCTTCAAGATGTCCAGCCCCGACGGCACCACCAAGACCCAGATCACGGACAACGGCCGCGCCGCGCTGATCCTGGACTTCACCGGGTCCGAGCACGTGATCGGCAAGATGCCCATGCAGTACGGCGATGCGGTGCTCGGCTTCAACATCGGCGGCACCTACGGGCACCTGAGCGTGGACAAGCAGCTCAACCCCCTGAGCAGCGCCATCATCGGCCAGGACAAGGGGTCGAGCGCCAACGGCAACTACCTCGCCGCGGCGCCGTTCGTGTACTTGAGGCTCGGGCCGGTATATCCCAACACCGACAGTTACTGGCTGGCGGGCTATGGCCTGGGCGGGGCGCTGTTCAACTTCCACGGCAACCCGATCTTCTACACCCAGAACGCGCCTGGCGGCACCTTCACCACCGTGAGCAGCGGCACCAAGCTGTTCCTTTACCAGACCTGGCGCTGGCAGTTCCATTACGGCAACTGGGACGTGTTGTTCACCGCCAAGCAGCTCAGCAACCGTCAGGTGATGGGCTACAACACGAGCTACGAGGATTACTCCATCGGCTTCGACTACAACTTCACGTTCTAGTCGGAACCCGCCTGTCTGCCTCCCGCCGGGGGTGTACCCACCCCCGGCTCAAACCTTATATAATTGCCGCCCACGCGCGGGCCAGCCGCGCCCCAACCAGGACCCGGAAAGCCTATGGCCGCGCGCAACAACGAAGACAAACAGCACCAGGACAAGCACGACCAGCACTTCTACGACACCTTCATGCTGGTGCTCGGCATCCTGGTGGCCTTCGCGGTCTGCATGTACTGGCTCGCCAACGGCATCGCCGACGCGACCCCGGGAGCCTACGAGAGGGGCAGCGCCACCGAGGAGCAGCTCATCGACCAGCGCCTCGCGCCGGTGGGTGACGTGCAGATCTCCGGCAACGCCGCGAGCCAGATGCCCGCCGCCGCCCCCACGGCGGCCGCCTCCGGTGCTCCGAAATCAGGCAAGGAGATCTGGGAAGGCACTTGCTCCGCCTGCCACCGCAGCGGACTCCTGGGCGCTCCCAAGATCGGTGACAAGGCCGCCTGGGCTCCGCGCATCGCCAAGGGTCTCGACGTGCTGAAGCAGCACGCCCTGCACGGCTTCAACCAGATGCCCGCTCACGGCGGCAACATGGCTCTCACGGACGCGGAAGTGGTCAGCGCACTCGAATACATGGTCGGCCAGAGCAAGTAAGCGGACCACAGTTTGATGTCGGGAAGCCCGCCTCAAGGCGGGCTTTGCTTTTGTGGGGTCAGGGGTCTGTGAGCATGCCGCGTAGCGAATCGAGATAGGCCCGGCCCCGGGCCACCCGCTCCTCCGGGGTCGAGGGTGGAGCGCTGCCCTCGAAGGCCAGCTCGTCGGCCGGCAACTCCTTGAGGAAGCGGCTCGGCTCGCAGGCCTGGTCCTCGCCGTACTTGCGGCGCTTCTCGGCGTAGCTCAGGGTCAGGCTGCGGCGGGCGCGGGTGATGCCCACGTAGCAGAGCCGCCGCTCTTCCTCCAGGTTGTCCCCTTCGAGGCTGTTGCGGTGCGGCAGGATCTCCTCCTCCATGCCCACCAGGAACACATGGGGGAACTCGAGTCCCTTGGCCGCGTGCAGGGTCATGAGTTGCACCGCGTTGCCGCTCTTCTCGTCAGCGTTGCGGTCGAGCATGTCCAGTAGCGCGAGCCTCCCTAAGGTGTCCGCGAGGCTCGCCTCCCCGCCGTCGGCCGGCCTCCCCAGCCATTGCAGGAACTCCTGCACGTTCTCCCACTTGCGGTCCGCGGTGGCCGGATCCTTGGCGTTGTCACGGATCCAGCCTTCGTAGCGGATGTCACCCAGCATCTCCTGTACCGCCTCCACGGCGGGGCCGTTCTCGGCGTGTTCCGCGGTGCGCGACACCCAGGTGGCGAACTCGTGCAGGCGCTCGGCCCCGCGGTCGGGCACGTGCTCCCGGAGACCCGCCTCGAAGCAAGCGGAGAACAGGCTCACGTGCCGGCTGCCGGCATAGGCCCCGAGTTTCTCCAGGGTGGCGGCGCCGAGCTCCCGCCGCGGCAGGTTCACGATGCGCAGGAAAGCGCTATCGTCGTCAGGGTTCACCAGCAGCCGCAGGTAGGCCACGAGGTCCCGCACCTCGGCCCGGTCGAAGAAGGAGGTGCCACCGGAGAGCTCGTAGGGGATCTTCTGCTCGCGCAGCGCCTTCTCGAAGAGCCGCGACTGGTGGTTGCTGCGGTAGAGCACCGCGAAGTCACCGTGCCGGCTGCCTTGGGTGAGCACGTGGGCGGCGATCTCGGTGGCCACCCGTTCCGCCTCCGCCTGGCCGTCCGCACAGGGCAGGATGCGCACCGGCTCCCCCTCCGGCAGCTCGCTCCACAGCTTTTTCTCGATGAGGTGCGGGTTGTGGGTGATGAGGCCGTTGGCGACCCTGAGGATGCGCCGCGCCGAGCGGTAGTTCTGCTCCAGCTTCACCACCTTCAAGGTGGGGAAGTCCTCCTGCAGCGAAGCCAGGTTCTCGGGCCGGGCGCCGCGCCAGGAATAGATGGACTGGTCGTCGTCGCCCACGGCCGTGAACGCCGCCCGCGGGCCGGCCAGGAGCTTCAGCAGCCGGTACTGGGCGGCATTGGTGTCCTGGTATTCGTCCACCAGCAGGTAGCGCAGCCGGTTCTGCCATTTCTCCTTCGCCTCCGGGTCCGATTCCAGGAGCTGCACCGGCCGGGCGATGAGGTCGTCGAAATCCATGGCGTTGTAGGCCTTGAGGTGGCGCTCGTAGTCGAGATAGAGCCGCGCGTGGCGTTGCTGATGCTCGTCCTCCGCCTTCTTGACCGCGGTCTCCGGATCCAGGAGCGCGCTCTTCCAGGCGGAGATCTGCCATTGCGCCCGCTCCAGCACTTCCGCCTTCTCGGCCCGGTCGCTCTTGAGCAGCTCGCGCAGCAGCGTGAGCCCGTCCTCCACGTCGAACAGCGTGAAGCTCTTCTTGTAACCGATGCGGGCGTGCTCCTCGCGCAGGATGCGCATACCCAGGGTGTGGAAGGTGGAGACCGTGAGCCCCTCGGCGCGTTCGGCGGAGAGCAGTTCCCCTACCCGCGCCTTCATCTCCCGCGCTGCCTTGTTGGTGAAGGTCACCGCGGCGATGTGGCGCGGCCCGACGCCGCGCTCGCCCACCATGTAGGCGATCTTCTGGGTGATGACCCGGGTCTTGCCGCTGCCGGCACCCGCGAGCACCAGCAGGGGCCCGTCGAGGTGGGTGACGGCGGCGCGCTGGGCGGGGTTGAGATGGTTCAGGGAGACCGAGGAAGTGCGCGCCATGCTGCCATTGTAGCGGCGGGGCGCGAGAGGGGCCTCAAGAATATTTTCCGCGGGCCGTATTGCCCGGACAACGGTTCTCCGTTATCCGGGCTTGCGTACGGTACGTGTGGCCTTAGGCGGCGAGTGCGCGCCGACGCGCGGCCAACAGACGATAGGCGGCGAACGCACCCAGCACCGCCACCAGCAGCCAGCTGTAGGCTCCGCTGCCGGAGTTGCTCACGGTCACGGACACCGTCGCCTGGTTGGAGGCGAGACCGTTGTTCAAGGCCTCGTAGGTGAAGGTGTCGATACCGGTGAACTTGTTGTTCGGCGTGTACTTGAAGGTCCCGGCGGTGGCGTCCACCAGGGTGACCGTGCCGTTGGCCGGCTGCGACAGCAGCTGATAGGTGAGCGTGCCGCCGGTGGGGCTCGTGGCCGAGAGCGAACCCGTCAGGAACGAGGAGTTCTTGACATCGAGCGCCAGGGTCACGTCCAGCGCCACCGGGATGTTGGTGGAGCTCGTGAGGCGCACCGCCACCACCGAGAGGGTCTTGTCCACCGTGGCGAGGTCGACGCGGCCGTCGGCGTTAAGGTCCATCGCCTGGGTTTGGGCCGGACCGCTGGCATCCACGATGGTGGACTGGGACAGGAAGTCGCCCTTGCCGTCGCCGACCAGTACCGAGAGGGAGCCTTCGTTGTTGGTGGTGACGAGGTCCAGTATGCCGTCGCCGTTCATGTCGGCAGCGGTGATGGCTATCGGCTGCACCGAAGACGCCTGGTTGGTGATGGCGCTGCCCTTGCCGGCGATCGGTACGGTGTTGACGAGTTTGAAGTTGCCTTTCCCGTCGTTCATCAGCACGCTGACCGTGCTATCACCGAAGTTGGCCACGGCGATGTCCAAGATCGGGTTATTGTTCGTGTCCTTGGCGTTGTTGAAGTCCGCGATGACGACGGACTGAGGGTTCAAGCCCACACCGATTTCGGCTAGCGTGCTGAAGTTGCCGGCGCCGTCGTTATGCAACACCGCGATCTTGTTCCCAGTAGCTTCGGTGACCACCAGATCTTGGTTGCCATTGCCCTCAAGGTCGCCGGCCGCGATGGCGAAAGGCGTACCGTTCACCGCCAGGCTGGTACCGGCGGTAAACGTGCCGGTGCCTGAGTTGATGAGCGTGATCACCTGGCCCGAGCCAGGGTCGGCAACTGCGATGTCCTGGATCGGCTTGTTCAAAACGTCCTTCGCACCGTTCAGATTCGCAACGGTGAGATCGGTGGGGCTAACGCCTGCGGCGATGGAGCTCTGGGCACCGAAGATGCCAGTGCCGGTACCGAGCAGTACAGTCACGTTGCCGGAACCCGAATTCACCGTGGCAGCGTCGAGGCGGCCGTCATCGTTGAAGTCCGCGAGCTGCACGCGCCGCGGCGAGGTTCCCACGCTGAAGTCGCTGCGCGAGCCATAGGCGCCGTTGATGGAACCGAGCAGCACGCTGATGGTGTTGTCCACACCGTTGACCGTGACGATGTCCGGGCTGCCGTCGCCGTTCAGATCCCCGATGGCGAGGCCGGCGGGCGAATTGCCCACCGGATAGGTGACAGGCGCGCCCAGCGCGATACCCGGGTTCCCAAAGAACAGGAACGCGGCCCCGGTGGTGGAACTCACGCCCACGAGATCGACGTTGCCGTTGCCGAACTTCGTCGTGGCGATGCGGTTGACGCCGGTGACGACGGTGGAATCCTGGCGCGCCAGGAAATGGCCGTCGGCGGTGCCCATCAGCACGCTGAGGGTGCCGGAAGTGCCGTAGCTCACTATGGCGTCGAGCGAACCGTCCTTGTTGAGGTCGATGAGCTTCATGTCCGTGGCGGCGCCGGACAGGCCGTAGGTGATGATGTCGTTGGTGTTGTCGTCCAGCGTGCCATCGCCGTTGCCGTAGAGGATGGTCATCACCGGCTCATGCTGGCTGGCGGCGATCACGTCGCCCTTGCCGTCGTGGTTGATGTCGGCGATGAAGATGCTGTCGGAATGGAAACCGGGCTGGAAGTTGCCCGCCTGCTTGAACTGGCGGTTGCCCTGGTTGACCCACACCGTCTCGCGCTCGCCGCCGATGACGATGTCCGGCTTGCCGTCACCGTTGAGGTCGCCCATGGCGATCGAACTCGGGGCACCCCAGCTGCCGAGCGTCTGGGTGGTGAAGTGACGCTTGCCGTCGCCGTAGAAGATGGTGGCGGCGGTGCCGGTCCAATCCACGATCGCGATGTCGATGTTGCCGTCGCCGTCTATGTCGCCGGTGACGATGCGGTGCGGGCCGCTGGCGGTGGCGAGCAGCGTGCTGGGACCGAAAGTGCCGTCGCCCTTGCCCCACCAGATGGTGACGGTATTGTCGTCGTTGTTGGTGACGATGGCGTCGAGGTGGCCGTCGTGATCCAGATCCACGAGCGCCACGTCGCTGGGGTTCTGGCCCACCGGATAGACCGTGCGGGGCTGGTAAGTGCCGTCGGCGTTGCCGATGAGCACGCTCATGGTCTTGCTGGCGGCATCGGCGGTGACGATGTCCGGCACGCCGTCGCCGTTCAGGTCGCCCACCGCGACGCCCGCGGGTGCGGCGCCGGTCGGGTAGGCCGCGCCTTGGGTGAAGCTGAACTGGGTGTTCGTGAACGTGGAGGTTGCCGCATCGGAGCCAACCAGCGCGAGGATGCCCGCCAACAGGATGAGGGGGAGCAGGGCGCGACGTACGTGATTCACATCATTCTCCTAAGCGGTTCTCTCATTGCATTGAGTTCTATGTGCCTTGAGCCGGAGCGGCGGCGGCCGGACGATCCCGGAGACGGCAAAAGCGGGACCCGGAAGACCAGGCCGTCCTCCCTTCTGCCGTCCAATGAATCCGTTAAAGAATCACTCCAGACCGGCTGCCCGCGCCCATAAAGAAGGGAGATGCGCGAGACAGATAGAAGGTCGCAAAGAATAAGGGGTATTCCCCCTGCCCGCAAGGCAGTTGGCGGCCCCACGGCTAGGGTGTGGCCCCCTCGCCGCGACCGAATGCCCTGGCCTTGCATATCTGATAAGTTAGTGTATACTTACCGTAAGTGAAAACTAACCTAAAACTCAAGCAGCAAATCCAGGCCCTGGGGGACCCCACCCGCTTCGCCATCTTCGAGCGCCTGGAACGGGGCCCGCTCGCGGTGGTGCAGATCGCCAAGGGGCTGCCGGTGAGCCGGCCTGCCGTCTCCCAGCACCTCAAGGTGCTGAAGGACGCAGGCCTGATCCGGGATCAGAAGGCCGGGAACCGGCGCCTCTATCGCCTGAACCCGGCGGCTTTGGGGGAGATGCGGGATTACTTCCAGCAGTTCTGGAGCGAAGCCCTCACCTCCTTCAAGGACGTCGCCGAAGGCTTGGAGCAGGAACCGTGAGGGGCCCGCCGCGACGGCCGGCTGACGTGCTGCCATTCCGGCTGCACGGAGTGCCGCGCCGCTTCGAAATCTTCAGCCGCTACCTGCTGCTATGGCAGGACACGCTGGCGGCTTTCAAGCGCCTGGTCGAGACGGATACGGAGGCCCCATGAACCAGTCCCTGCGCCGCGACACCGATGTCTCTGTGGACGTGACCGTGGGTGTATCCCGGGAGCGTGCCTTCGAGGTGTACACGCGCAAGCTGGACAGCTGGTGGCCGCGGGAGCATCACATCGGCAAGGCACCGCTGCAGGAAGCGTTCATGGAGCCGCGCCTCGGCGGCCGCTTGTACGAGAAGGGTGTGGACGGCTCGGAATGCGATTGGGGTGTGGTCCTCGCCTGGGAGCCACCGGCCCGGCTGGTGTTCGCCTGGCAGATCAACGGCGAATGGGCCTATGAACCGGACCTCAGCCGCTCGAGCGAGGTGGAGGTGCGCTTCACGGCCCTCGGGCCGAAACAGACCCGGGTGGAGCTCATCCACCGCCACTTCGAGCGCCACGGCGAGGGCGCCGAGGCCATACGTCAGGGCGTGAAACGCGGCTGGCCGACCGTGATGGGCCTGTTTGTCGCCGCGACACAGCAGCCATGAAGGAGTCGTCCATGGGCCGTAGATTCGCCTCAGGTCTCTTCCTGCTCGTGGCCCTGAGTGTGGGTCTCGGTGCCTTCGGCCACGGCGATCAATGGCTACGCCACGTCAGCCAGGCACTCGGCGGCGTCGCACCGCGGGTGTTCACGCTCCTGGAACTCATCTGGTTCTGGGTGAGCGGCACCATGCTGGCCTTCGGCGTGCTGCTGGTCTGGTGCTGGTGGCGCCTGCGCCGCGGTGACCGTGGAGCGCTCTTCGTGGCCTGGACAGTGGGCGCGTTCTATCTCTTGGGCGGCGCGGCCGGGACGCTCTTGCTCGGGCCGTTCTTCGCGGTGTTCATGGTGCAGGCGCTCTTGCTGTCCGCAGCCGCCTGGATGCTGCGACGCCCGTCCTGAAGCGGAGGCTTCAGGCGCCGGGCCTCGCATAGGGGTGAGCCGCGATCCAGCAGCGCTTCTCCTCCCTGGAAAGTTGTTTGATAGCGGCCTCCTGCTTCAACGCCTCGCCCTTGGAGGCGCAGGCCCCGGCCGCCACGATGCGCTTGGGCCGGTCCATGCGCATGAACTTGGCGCCCTTGCCGGCCGCGTGCTCGCGTAAGCGCCGCGCCGGATCGTTGCTGACACCGGTGTACCAGGCCCCGCTCTCGCACTCGATGACGTAGACCCACCAGCCCATGCCTACCCCCCGGAAAAGCTCCGGCCGCGCCCCTCGCGGGGCGCGGCCGGACTATATCAGGCAGGTCTCACTTGTGGCTGGAGTCGATGAACTTCGCCACGTTGTCGTGCAGCATCTTCAGGCTCTCCAGGTTCACGTACACCATGTGGCCCGCCGGGTAGAAGGCATAGGAGATGTTCTTCTGCAGCGAGTCCACCATCGGCAGGTGGTGCATGACGTATACCGCCGAGTAATAGGGTGTGGCCAGGTCGAAATAGCCCGCGTTGAGCAGCACCTTCATCTGCGGGTTCTGGGACATGGCGGCCGCGAGGTCGGGCATCACGTTGGTGGTCTGTGGCAGGGCCTGGCCCTGACCCGGGGGTGCGTGCTTGAAGTCCCAGTTGTTCACGTCGGGGCTGTTGTTCACCGGCAGATACACCAGGTCCTGGCCGAACTTCAGGCCCTTGCGCACGTAGTCGTTGAACACCGACACGATGGGCGAGCCGATGGCCGCGGACTGCGGATCGTAGTTGGCGAACTCTGCCAGGGGATCGATCACCGGGCCGCTGTAACGGGTGTCGAAGCGGCCGGTGGTCTCGCCGGACTCGAGCAGCAGCTGTTGTTCGAACTGCGGTCCGACCACGCGCAGGTCAGCCTTGACCCAGTAGTCGGCAGGCAGGCTGGTGTAGGTGTGCAGCTTCTCGGCGATCTGATGCTTGTCGGCGTCGGAGAGCTCCGAACCCTTCTGCAGCGCGGCCAGGTAGTCGCCCATGGCGAAGCCTTCCACCTCGTGCAGGAAACCCGGCAGGTCCTGACCCACGCCGGCTTTCTTGTGGTACCAGGCGGCGGCAGCATAGGTAGGCAGGTTCACCGCATAGGGCAGGTCCACACCCGGGTTGGTGTTGGGGTTGTCGGCGTTGAGGTCGAAATTGAGGATGGCCGACAGCAGGATCACGCCGTTCAGGTCCACGGAGTCGTTCTGCAGGTCATAGGACACCACCGCCGAGCGCGGCGTGCCGTAGCTCTCGCCGAACAGGTACTTGGGCGAGTTCCAGCGGCCGTACTTGGTGAGGAAGCGCTCGATGAACTGGGTGAAGGCCTTGCCATCCGGGTCGACGCCGTAGAAGTCCTTGGCCTCACCCTTGCCACCCGCGTCCTTGTCCAGGATGCGGCCGAAGCCGGTGCCGGGGGCGTCCACGAACACGAGGTCGGTGGCATCCAGCAGACTGTACGGGTTGTCCACCAACTGATAGGAGGGAGAAGGGGTGTGCTCGTGGTCGCCCACCACGACGCGCTTCGGACCGAAGGAAGCCATGTGCAGCCAGATGGTGGAGGAGCCGGGGCCGCCGTTGTAGATGAACATCACCGGGCGGCTGGCCGCGTCCTTGCCGTTGGCGAGGTAGGCCACGTAGGACATGTTGGCGGTGGGCTCGCCCTTGTCGTCCTTCAACACCAGGAGGCCAGCGTCGGCAGTGTAGGCGATGGTCTTGCCGCCCACGGTCACGGAACCCTGGGTGGCGGATGCCTGATCGGCGATGCTGGCCGCGGGCTTGGCGTCGCCATCGCCAGCGGCGAACGCCGGGCCGCCGAGGCCGAGCAGCAGGATACAGAGTAGCTGCGGGCGATTCATGGGATTACTCCTTAAGAAGAAGATTAGTAAAAGTGGCCCCTGGGACTTGATTTGAGAAAGCAGGAGCCGCCGCGGTACAGCGGGCAGGGGATTTAGAGCGTCAGGGAAGCCAAGGGTTCATGGGATAGGGCCCCGGCCGACAAATATTTCGACCGGACACTCCCGGACACTAGGCCCGGGCTTTATGGCGATCCAGCACCCGGTAGCCCACGGCCTCGGCCACGTGCGCGCTCATCACCGTCTCGCTCTCCCCCAGGTCGGCGATGGTGCGCGCCACCTTGAGGATGCGGTGATAGGCCCGGGCGGAGAGCCCGAGCTGCTCCATGGCCCGTTCCAGGAGCCGCTGGCCCGGGTCATCCGGCTTGCAGTGACGGTTGATCTCGCGGGTGGTGAGGCGCGCGTTGGGTTTGCGTCCGCGGGCGAGCTGGCGCACCCGGGCCTCAGCGACGCGCTGCGCCACCGTATCGCTCGTCTCGCCGTCCGGCGGCGTGTCGGGCCGCAGCGCTTCGCGCGCCACCCGCGGAGCCTCCACGTGCAGGTCGATGCGGTCCAAGAGCGGCCCGGAGATGCGCGAGCGGTAGCGCTGCACCTGATCCTCGGTGCAGTGGCAACGCCCAGAGGGGTCGCCGAGATAGCCGCAAGGGCAAGGGTTCATGGCCGCCATGAGCTGGAAGGCGGCGGGAAACTCCGCCTGGCGCGCGGCCCGGGAGACGACGATGGCGCCGGTCTCTAAGGGCTCGCGCAGCACCTCCAGTACCTTGCGGTCGAACTCCGGCAGCTCGTCCAGGAACAGTACGCCGTGATGGGCGAGCGAGATCTCGCCCGGGCGCGGGAAGGAACCGCCACCCACCAGCGCGACCGCCGAAGCGGTGTGGTGCGGGTTGCGATAGGGACGCTTGCGCCAATGTTCGGCGCTGAAGCCGGTGTCGCTGATGGAGGCCACCGCCGCCGCTTCCAGCGCCTCGTCCTCGGTCATGGGCGGGAGCACGCCGGGAAGACGGCTCGCCAGCATGCTCTTGCCGGTACCCGGCGGGCCCACGAACAAGAGCGAATGGCCGCCGGCGGCGGCGATCTCCAGTGCCCGCTTCGCCTGATGCTGGCCGCGCACGTCGGCGAGATCCTCATACTGCGGGCGATGGGCCGCGAGCGCGGAAGCATGAGCCGCGAGCGGCTGCCGGCCCGTGAGATGGGCACAGACGTCCAGGAGATGGCGTGCGCCGAACACCGCGACGCCCGAGACGAGCGCCGCCTCGTCGGCGTTCTCCAGGGGCACGAGCAGGGCGCGGCCGGCGGCCCGGGCCTTGAGCGCCGCCGGCAGGGCGCCACGCACGGGCCGGAGCTCGCCGCTCAGGGAGAGCTCACCCAGGAATTCCATGCCGGCCAAGGGCTCGGGGGGGAGCTGACCGGAAGCGACCAGGATGCCGAGCGCGATGGGCAGGTCGAAACGGCCGCCCTCCTTGGGCAGGTCCGCCGGGGCCAGATTGACGGTCAGCTTACGGGCGGGGAAATCGAAACGGGAATTGATGAGGGCGCTGCGCACCCGGTCTTTGCTCTCCCGCACCGCCGCCTCGGGCAGGCCGACGATGTTGAGCGCGGGCAAGCCGTTCGATTGATGCACTTCCACCGTCACGGCGGGTGCGTCGACGCCTGCTTGTGCCCGACTGAAGATTTTCGCGAGCATCCCCGCAAACCCCTGCAGCGGTGAAGACTGGATCCTAGTGTTTGTTGCTGCGTTCCTGTTCCTGGGCCGCGAGCGCGGTCTCCAGTTCCGCGAGGCGCTGCGACAGCTCCTCGAGCTTGCTGCGGGTGCGGGACAGCACGCCCGCCTGCACGTCGAACTCCTCGCGGGTCACGAGGTCGAGCTTGCCGAGCGCCGTCTGCAGCATGGCTCGGAAGTTGCGCTCCAGGTCCGCCTTCAGGTCCTTGAACCCCGGCGGCACGGCGTCGGCGAGCTTGCGGGCCAGGTCGTCCAGCAACTTGGGATCGAGCGTCATCGGCGGCCCCTGCGGCGGCGTTATGACTTATGTTATCAGTATATAGGACCGTGGAAGCCTGCCGGCGGCGGGGTGTTAGACTGTATCCACAAGGCAAAAACGGGTGTTTTCCGCCTAACAACCGGGGTTCGGGCGCTTATGAAGATGGTCGCTGCGGTGATAAAGCCTTTCAAACTGGATGACGTGCGCGAGGCGCTCTCGGACATCGGGGTGCAGGGCATCACCGTGACCGAGGTGAAGGGCTTCGGCCGCCAGAAGGGCCACACCGAGCTCTACCGGGGCGCGGAATACGTGGTGGATTTCCTGCCCAAGGTGAAGATCGAGCTCGCCATACCCGACGAGCTCCTGGACCGGGTGACCGACGCCATCATGAACGCCGCCAAGACCGGCAAGATCGGCGACGGCAAGATATTCGTCTACGAGCTGCAACAGGCCATCCGCATCCGCACCGGCGAGACCGGTGCAGAGGCGCTCTAGCCCAAGCGACGAGGACCGCATCATGAAGATCATCATCGCCGCTATCGCCTTGAGCCTCGCCGGCACCGCCTGGGGCGACACCCCTATATATAAGTGGGTGGACGCCCAAGGCGTGACCCACTACAGCACCGTGCCCCACGACAGCAACGCCAAGCCCATCGACATCGTGAATACGGGCAACCTACCGAACCCCAGCACCGCCGCGGCGCCCGCCGGCGCCACCAATAGCGCTGCAACCGATGCGGCACTCGTGATGCCGACACCGGTGGATTCGCCCGCCTGCAAGGCGGGACGCGATCGGCTCTTCAAGTACTTGCACGCGGATTCGCTCTACCAGGTGGATCCCAGCGGCCGGAAGCAGAAGCTCTCAGCAGAGGACATGCAGAAGGCCCTCGACGACGCTCGTGGATATGTACGCCAGGCATGTAGCCCTGGCGGTGGAGGCCAATGATGAACATCCGTCTCGCTGCTTCGATATCCGCCGCGATCGCCATCGCGGCCTTCAGCCTGTCGGCCGGCGCCGACCAGGTCTACCGCTGGGTGGACAAGGACGGCCACGTCCATTATTCCCAGACACCACCTTCGAGCACCGGGGTGAATGCCCAGACCCTGAACATCAACCCCCCTCCCCCTGACCCCACCGGCCTGCAGAACGACCAAAAGCTCGCCCAGCAGAACCAGGATCGGGATAAGCAGGCCCAAGACGCCCAGAAGAAGGATCAGGCAGCCGAGCAACAGCAGGCGCAACAGAAGAAAGAATGTGACTTCCTGGAACAGCGGCTGCAGGTGCTGGAACAGAGCGCGCGGGTCTCGACGGTGGATGCTCAGGGCAACAAGAACTACGTTTCCGACAGCGACCGAGCGAAGCAAGAGCAGGATTTACAGGATCAGATCGACAAGAACTGCTCCAGCTCCAACCACTGAATCAACGGATACGGGCCAGGGCCTCCTTCAGGAACGGCGGCAGCACGAATGACGTCTCATGGATGGCGGCGGAGTAATAGCGGGTGGGGAAAGCCTTCTCCTCCGCCTCGCGGCGCCGGAAGCTGTTCAGCCTCCCGTCCTTCTTGGCGAGCGTCGCCGACCACCAGCCCGAGGGGAAGGTGGGTTGCGGGAAGGTGAGGGTACGGCTGTCGGCGAAGCCGGCCGCCCGCAACGTCCGGTGGGTATCCACGATGGTGTCTTCGTAGAGGAAAGGCGACTCGGTCTGCTGCACCAGCAGCCCGTCGGCACGCAGGATGCGCCAGCAATCCCGGTAGAACTCCTCGGAGAAGCTCCCTTCTGAGGGGCCCACGGGGTCGGTGCTGTCGATGATGATCACGTCCAGGCTCTCGGAGGGGGTGACGGCGATGCGCTGCACCCCGTCGCCGAACCAGAGGTTCGCCCGGGCGTCGCCGTTGGCCTCGCAGAGCTCCGGGAAATAGAGCTCGGCGAGCCGCGTCACCCGTTCGTCGAGCTCGGCCTGCAATACCGACTCCACGCTCCGGTGGCGCAGCACTTCCCGCAGGGTGCCGCAGTCGCCGCCGCCGAAGATGAACACGCGCCGCGGGGCCGGGTGGGCGAAGAGCGCCGGATGGGCCAGCATCTCGTGGTAGATGAAGCTGTCACGGTCGGTGAGCATCACGCAGCCGTCGATGGCAAGCAGGGTGCCGAAGGTGCCGGTCTCGTAGACCTCGATGGTCTGCCAGGCGGTCTGCTCGGCGTGCAGCCGGCGCGCCCCGCCCAGGGAGAGGGCCATGCCCTCCTCCGGCGCGATCTCGCTGAACCAGTCGCCATCGAGCTTCATCTAGGCTCCCGCACGCATATTCAGGCGATTATACCGGCTGTGCGCGGCCCCGCTTCCTAGCCTCGCCGCCGCTGGGAAAACCGGGCTCAGGAGCACCTTTTCATGGCCGGCCTATTGCCTTACTCTTGCGCGATTTCCCGCCCCCAGCCGAACCCGGAGAGACATGAGCCAGAACCCCGTCGAGGTCGCCCGCGAGCTCTACAACGTGCTCCGCTGGGGCGACGGCTATTTTGACATCAACGCCGAAGGACACGTGGTGGTCTATCCCACCCGCAAGCGCGAAGACGGCTGCGTGGACCTGCACCGCCTCGCCACCGAGGTGAGCAAGTGGGGACTCAACCTGCCGGTGCTGTTCCGTTTCGGCGACATCCTGCGCGACCGCGTGTCGCGGGTGTACGAAGCCTTCGAACAAGCGCGGCAGTACCACGAGTACAAGGGGCACTACACCCCGGTCTACCCCATCAAGGTGAACCAGCAGCACGTGGTGGTGGAGGACATCCTCAAGCACGGCGCCGACCGCGTCGGCCTCGAGGCCGGCAGCAAGCCCGAGCTCATGGCGGTGCTCGCGTTCGCGCCACCCGGTTCCACCATCGTGTGCAACGGCTACAAGGACCGCGAGTATCTGCGCCTCGCGCTCATCGGCCAGGCCCTCGGCCACCGCGTGTACGTGGTGGTGGAGAAGCTCTCCGAGCTCGACCACCTGTTGAAGGAAGCCACCGACATCGGCGTGAAGCCGACCATCGGCATCCGCGTACGTCTCGCCAGCACCGGTCGCGGCAAGTGGGAGCATACCGGCGGCGAGAAATCCAAGTTCGGCCTCTCCACCGGGCAGATCCTCGAAGCGGTGGAGCGCCTCAAGCAGATGCAGCTCCTGGGTTCACTGCAGCTCCTGCACTTCCACCTGGGCTCGCAGATCGCCAACATCCGCGATGTGCAGCGTGGCATGCAGGAAGCGGGCCGCTGCTTCGCCGAACTCGCGGAGCTCGGCGTCGGTATCCGCGTCATGGACGTGGGCGGGGGCCTCGGCGTGGACTACGAAGGCACGCGCTCGCGCAGCTCCTGCTCCACCAACTACTCGGTGCAGCAGTACGCCAACGCCATCGTGCGCGCGCTGTGGGAGATCTGCGAGGAATACGACCTGCCCCATCCGAACATCATCACCGAGTCGGGCCGCGCCATGACCGCGCACCACGCGCTGATGCTCACCGAGGTGGTGGACTTCGAGTCCATCCCCGAGAAGACCCCGGTGCAGCCGGGTCCGGATGACCCGCAGATCCTCACCGACCTGTGGGAGGACTATGTCAACGAGGAAGGCCGCGCGCTGCTGGAGGTCTACCAGGATGCGCTGCACCTGAACAGCGAGGCCCAGGGCATGTACACCCACGGCGTGCTGACCCTGGAACAGCGTGCGCACGCCGAGCAGATCTATCACGCCACCTGCCGCAAGGTGCGCGACAGCCTTAAACCTACGAGCCGCGCCCAGACCGAGGCCATCTACGAGATCAACGAGAAGCTCGCCGACAAGTACTTCTGCAACATGTCGGTGTTCCAGTCCATGCCCGACGTGTGGGCCATCGACCAGATATTCCCCATCATGCCCGTCCATCGCCTCGACGAGCCGCCCACCCGGCGTGCGGTGCTGCAGGACCTCACCTGCGACTCCGACGGCCGCATCG
>DASSIS010000094.1:0-22247 GCA_035691665.1 Gammaproteobacteria bacterium
TCGGTGTCGAAGGCGCGCAGCCGGTCGTCCAGGCTCGCGGCGATGAACACGAGGCCCCCGGCGGTGACCATGGGACCGCCGAGGTTTGGCATCCCCAGGTTCATGTGGATGAAGGGCGTGTCGCCGAGCGGTATCTGCCACTTGATGGTGCCGTGCACCATGTCCACCGCCGTGAGCTTGCCCCAGGGCGGCTTCACGCAGGGGATGCCCAGGGAAGACATGAAGGTACGGCGGCGCATGGCGTAGGGGGTGCCGCGCATGCGGCCGAACTCATAGGGGTCGTACTGCGGATCCATGATCTCCGTCATGTAGTCAGCCCTCGGCACCAGCGCCACCAGGAAGGGCAGGTCCATGGTGTTGGCGATGGCGAGCTGGCGCTCGGGATCGAAGGCGATGCCACCCCAGTTGGAGCCGCCGGCGTTGCCCGGCAGCATGATGGACTCCTTGGTGCTGGGCGGTTGGAAGATGCCCTCGGAACGGTCCGCTTCGATGCGCTTCCTGCAAGCGCGGGTGTCGAACCAGGCCACACCCCAGGCATCATCCGGCGTCACGGGCGCCTGACGCACCAGGGCCGGCGGCGCCGAGGGGATGGGCTGGGTGGGAGAAGGGATCTCGCCGGGCACCGCGTCCTGGGGCACGGGCTTCTCCAGGATGGGGAAGAGGGGCGCACCGGTCTCCCGGTCGAAGGTGTAGAGGAAGCCGGACTTGGTGGCCTGGATCACCGCCGGCACTGCTCTGCCGTCGTGCATCAAATCCACCAGGGTCGGCTGGGAGGCCAGGTCGTAGTCCCAGAGGTCGTGGTGCACCAGTTGCTGGCCCCAGACGAGCTTGCCGGTGTCCCCGTCCAGGGCCACCACGGAGTTGGCCCAGCGGTTGTCACCGGGGCGCTCGCCGCCGAAGAAATCCGGGCTCGCGGAACCGGTCGGCACGAACACCAGATGCCGCGCCGCATCCACCGACAGCGGCGCCCAGGCGTTGGCGGCGCCGGTGATCTTCGCGGCCTCGGGGCTCCACTCCTTGTACACCGGGTTGGAGGGATCGCGGGGGATCGGGTCCCAGCTCCACAAGAGCTTGCCGCTCCGGGCATCGAAGGCGCGCACGCTGCCGAGTTCCAGCTCCACGGCGCGGTTGTCGCCGATGGAGGAGCCGATAATCACCTTGTCGCCGAGGATGACCGCCGGCGAGGTCACGAGGTAGTCGCGCCACTCGCTGTCCGGTTCGTCCTTGGAATGCATGCCTTGGAGCAGGTCGATGGCGCCGGCGGCGCCGAAGTCAGCGCAGAGCTTGCCCGTGGCGGCGTCCAGAGCGACCAGGCGGCTGTCCAGGGTGGCGGCGTAGATACGCGCGTGGCAGACCGCATCCGCGGGCGTGGCGGCGTCCACCCACAGGGACACACCCCGGGACACGCCGTCGGAGTAATGCAGGTCGTTGCGGGTATGGCTGTCGAAGCGCCAGCGGAGCCTGCCTGTGGCCGCATCCACCGCCACCACGTTGGTACCGGGGGTGGTGAAGTAGAGGCTGCCCTGGTAGAGGATGGGCGTGGCCTCGAAGGCGGAGCGGGTCCAGTCCTTCACGCCCTGGCCGAGCTCGCCGGTGCGGTAGATCCAGGCGACCCTGAGGCCCTCCACGTTGGCGGCATTGATCTGTTTCAGGGGGGAATAGCGCGTGCCGCCCGCATCGCCGCCGTAGGCGGACCATCCGGCGTCCTCGGGGGCGGCGGCGGCCGGGACCAGCATGAGGGTCGCAAGGCAAAAGAGCAGGATCCTGTTCATGGGGCACTCCTCGATAGGACGGCCCAGACTCTAGGCTCCGCCCTCCGGGCCCGCCACGGCGAAAGTGACGAGCGGCGCCGCCCTGGGACGAGCGGCGGGACGGCCGGGACCAAGCCCGATGGAATCAATGCCCGCCGGCGAGGTCCATCATCCCATGCGCCGTGTCCTGTTACTGGCCCTCGCCCTCTGCGCCCTCTGCTCTGAGGCCGCCCTGGGGGCGGATGATTTCGCCACGCTGGCGGCAGCGCTCAACGCCGCCCACAAGGCCGGCGACTACGCCGCCATGGAGACGGACGCAGAGAAGCTCCTGGCGCTCAGGCCCGGCTATCCGCGCCTCGAATACCTGCTGGCCGTGGCCCGGGTCCATCGCGGCGACACGCCGGGCACGCTTCAGGCCCTCGGCCAGGTGGTGGAGGCAGGCGTCTACGTGGACCTCGCACCGATCGCCGACTTCGCCGCGCTCAAGGACCAGCCCGCTTTCCAGGCCCTCATGGCGCGGTTCGCGGCACTGCACAGACCCTTGGCCAAGGCGGTCCCCGGATTCAGGCTGGCGGAACCGGACTTCATCCCCGAGGGCATCGCCTACGATCCCGGCAGCGGAGATTTCTTCGTGGCCAGCGTGCACCTGCGCGAGATCGTGCGGGTGCACGGCGGCAAGGAGACGGCCTTCGCCGGACCGGAAGCGGGCTTGTGGAGCGTGCTGGGCATCAAGACGGACCCGGCCCATGGCGCACTCTGGGCCGTGACCAGCGCCCTGCCCCAGATGACGGGCTACGGGACCGCGCTCAAGGGCAAGAGCGCCCTCTATCGCTTCGACCTGAAAACCGGCGCGGTGCAAGGGAGCTATCCCGTGCCGGCGGACGGGGCCGACCATGAACTCAACGACCTCACGGTGGCAGCGGACGGCACGGTCTACGCCGCCGACGGCAACGGCGGCGTCTACGTGCTCAGCCCAGGTGCGAAGGCGCTCGTCGCGCTCACCGCGGCGGGCGCGCTGGAGTCCGCCCAGGGCCTGGCGCTGTCGCCAGACGGGCGCTACCTCTACATCTCGGATTACGAGCGCGGACTCTATGCCTTCGACTTCGCCGACAAGCAGTTACTACGCCTGAAGGTGAACGACGGGGTGAACCCCTATTACGTGGACGGCATGGTGCTCTACGGCCACGATCTCGTGGCCGTGCAGAACGCCGCGGAGCCGCAGCGGGTGACGCGTTTCCGCCTGAGCCCTGACGGACTCGCCATCACGGACGCGGAGGTGCTGGACTCCGCCGACCCCCTGGCACCCGAACCCACGCTCGCGACGGTGGTGGGGAACGAACTCTATCTCGTGGCCAACAGCCAGTGGAGCCGCTTCGACGACGCGGGGCAGCTGCCACCCCAGGAACAGTTGCAGCCACCGCTCATCGCGAAGCTGCCTCTCGATTGATCCGAACAATAAGTGCGGATGTCTTACCGGAAACCACGCTGAAAGCGTCGCGAGCGAAGGCAGGGTTAGGCGCGCGAGGCGAGCAACCGGAGCGTACTTTTGATGTACGTGAGGATTGCGAGCTGAAGCGCAACAACGCCCTGCCGAGCGCAGCAGCTTTCAGTTGAAGAGATGGTTCAGACGACTACGATATCTGCGGCTGAAGTTCACGAAGCTGCCGTCCTTCAGCACGATGCGGTAGTCGCCGTTATCCCAGGGCTGGATCTCCCGGATACGGTCGATGTTCACCACGTGGGCGCGGTGCACCCGCGCGAAGCGCTGCTCGTCGAGGCGCCGCGCCAGGCCCTCCAGGGATTCCCGCAAGCGGTAGCTCTGGCCGCCGGCGTGGATCACGACGTAGTTGCCGTCCGCCTCGATCTGGTCCACCTCGCCGAGGTCGAGGATGAACTCGCGGTTCAGCTTGCGCACCACGAGCCTTTCCAGCGGCGTGTCCCGGGAGGCGGTATCCGTGGCCGACGTCTCCGCCGCTGCCGCCTCGCGCGCGTCCATCCACAGGCCGTAGAAACGGAACGCCAGCAGGCCTCCCATGATCAGCCAGTAGGCCACGAGGTCCTTGCGGTATTCGTAGAACCAGTTGGGCCACCAGGCACCGAAATCATAGCTCTGGCCGGCTGCGAAGTAGGCGAGCTTGCGCAAGATCACCATGCCTGCCACGTGGGCGAGGGAGAGGGGGAGGGTCGCGACCAGGTGCGCCGGCAGGTTCTTCAGCCAGCTGGCGCCGCTCAAGGGGTAGCGGCCCAGCCACCAGGTCATGGCGGGGATGAGCAGCCACAGGCAGAAGCAGCTGCTGGATTCCCACACCATGGGCCGCCACAAATCGATGTAGCCGCCGCCGCGCGCGTAATCGAACACCGTGCTGTAGGCGTTGGAGACCGCCGCCGCGCCCAGCAGCAGGGCAAAGAACGCCATCTGCCAGGGGAAGAGCCGGCGGGCGGTGGCGGGCTTGAGGTCGTGGACGGCGTCGGACATGACCGCGCCATGATAGCGCAGGCCCCAAAGCGGGGGCGGACCGAGCCCGCCCCCGCGTCAGTTCACTTATTGGGGTCCAGGGGCGGCAGGCCCGCCTGCTTCAGCTCCGTGTTCAGGGGCGGGATGGACTCCTGATCGTGCTGCCACAGGGCGAGGGCCGCATCGGCCTTCGCCTTCTGCGCCGCGTAACCCTTGAGCGCGTCGGGCGTGGGGGCGCCGTCGGCGTCCTCCACCGCGCTCTGCAGTGCGTCGAAGGCCTGGCTCACGTAGGCGAGGCTGCCCACTTTCTCCGGCTTGCCGCCGGGCTGGCCGAAACCGGGCGGCACGGCGTACATCTCGGTGTGGCCGGAGAGCTGCTGCTCGAAGGCCTTGAGACGGGCCGCCAGGTCCACGGGCGCCTTGGCCTCCGCCGCCTCCAACTGCTTCAGGGTGCCGCCCACCGCATCGCCCGCCGCTGCGAGCGCGGCGCGCTGCGCCTCTATCTGCCGCGCCAGGGCCTGCTGCTGGGCGAGGTCCTTCCCGCTCACCTTCACCCGCGGGTCGTTCAGCACCGTGAGCGGCTGGCTGTAGGACTTGCCGTCCACCGTGAGCTTCACGGTGTAGTCGCCGGGCAGCGCCCAGATGCCTTCGCCGCCCAGGCCGGCGGGTGCGGGCAAGTGCAGGTCCCAGACGAAGCGGTGCATGCCGTGGGCCGCGGAGAGCGGCGACGCCTTCGCGTACCACTCGGCGGTGGCGTCGATCGCGCCCAGGTCCGGCGCCTCGTGCTTGTCGGCGCTGGAGTAGTGGCGCAACGGCTTGCCGTGGGCGTCGAGGATGTCCAAGGTCACGGCACCCGTGGCATCGTCCTTGAGCCAGTACTCGAGCCTCGCGCCGTCCGGCGGGTTCGCCGCGCCGGGCTCGTCAGAATGCATGGGCGTGCCGGTGAACCCCGGCAGGTGCAGGCGCACCGCGTCGTCCGGCTTGAACAGCACGGCGGCGCCGTCCACGGCGTCGACCTGGCGCAGCGCCGAGATGCCGTCCAGCACCCAGAAGGCGCGGCCGTGGGTGGCGATCACGAGGTCGTCGTTGTACTTGTCGTGATGCACGTCGATGTCGCGGATGGAGGTCACCGGCAGGTTCTGCTGCAGGCTCTGCCAGTGGCCACCGTCGTCGAAGGAGACGTACATGCCGCGCTCGGTGCCGGCGTAGAGCAGGCCCTGCTTGAGCGGATCCTCGCGCACCACGTTCACGAAGCTGCCGTCGGGGATGCCGTCCGTGATGAGGCTCCAGCTCTTGCCGCCGTCATGGGTGCGGTAGATGTAGGGCTTGTAGTCGTCCAGGCGGTGCCGGTCCACGGCCGCGTAGGCGGTGTCGGCGGAGAAATGCCCGGCCTCGATGATGCCCACCTTGGACCAGGGCGTGAGCGCCGGGGGCGTCACGTCGCTCCAATGCTTGCCATCGTCCCCGGTACGCCAGATAAGACCGTCGTCGGTGCCCGCCCAGATGTCGTCGGCGCTGAAGCGCGATGGGGCGATGGCGTAGATCACGCCGCGGCGCGGACCGGTATTCGCGGTGTCGGCGGCAGTGGTCGCGTCCAGGTTCGAGGGCACCGTGAGCGTCTTGCGGCTGAGGTCGGGGCTCAAGAGCGCCCAGTGCTTGCCGCCATCCCGGGTGCGGAACAGGTATTGGGTGCCGAAGTAGAGCGCGTGCGGATCCTTGGGCGAAAACGCCAGCGGCATGGTCCACACGCTGCGGTAGATCTCGGGATAGGCGAGCGTCGGATCCACGTCCGCGGTCTGCTGGCTCTTCAAATCGAGCTTGTCCACGCTGCCGCCGTAGTTGCCGCCGTAGACCGTGTCCGGGTCCAGCGGGTCCGGCTGGATGGTGCCGCTCTCGCCGCCGGCGGTGATCTCGTGGAACTCGGTCATGTTGATGCCGTCGAACTTGTTGTCCGAATGGCTCGGCACCTCGGCGGCGCCGGAATCCTGCTGCGCGCCGTAGACGTGATAGGGGAAGCGGTGGTCGGTGGCCACGTGGTAGAACTGGCCGGTCGGCTGGTTATACCAGGTGGTCCAGGTCTTGCCGCCGTTCTGGCTGATGATGGTGCCCTGGTCCACGCCCGCGATCATGCGCTCACCGTCGTCCGGGTCTATCCACAAGGTGTGGAAGTCGTCACCGGTGGGGTCGCCCAGGAAGGGCAGGAAGGTCTTGCCGCCGTCCGTGGACTTGTACATGGAGGTGTCAGAGACGTAGACCACGTCCGGGTCCTTCGGGTCCACGGCGATGCCGCCGAAGTACCAGCCGCGGGTCCAGATGCGCTTGTCGTCGGAGACGGGCTTGAAGCTCCCGCCCGCGTCATCGCTGCGGTAGAGGCCGCCGTGCTTGGCGTCCACCAGGGCGTACACGGTGTTCGGGGCGCTCGGCGCTACGGCGATGCCGATGTGGCCCAGGCCTTCCGTAGGCAAGCCCGAGAGCTCCGTCCAGTGGTCGCCGCCGTCCGTGGACTTGTAGAGCCCGCTGCCAGGGCCGTTGGAGGGCGGGTACGTGTTCCAGGGCGGACGGCGGGTCTGCCACAGGCTCGCGTAGATCGTATGCGCGTCGGCGCCGAAGGCGAGGCCGATGGCGCCCGTGTCCGCGTCCTTATAGAGCACCTTCTGCCAGGTCTGGCCGCCGTCGCGGCTGCGGAACACGCCGCGCATCTCGTTGGGGCCGTAGGCGTGGCCCAGCGCCGCCACGTAGACGGTGTTCGCGTCGCTCGGATCCACCAGGACCTTGCCTATCTGGTCGCTGTCCTCGAGGCCGATGTGCTGCCAGGTCTTGCCGGCGTCCGTGGACTTGTACATGCCGTTGCCGTAGGCGATGTCGGAGCGCATGTCCGCCTCGCCGCTGCCCACGTAGATCACCTGGGGGTCCGAGGGGGCGACCGCGAGCGCGCCGATGGAACCCACCGGCATGGAATCCATGATGGGCTGCCAGGTGCGGCCCGTGTCCTTGGTCTCCCACACCCCGCCGTCCACGGAACCGAAATAGAAATGCTTGCTGTCGCCGCGTACCCCCGAGACCGCCAGCACCCGGCCGCCGCGGAAGGGGCCGATGAGGCGCCACTGGAGGCCGCCGTAGAGGCCGGGGTCCGGAGCGGCGGCGTTGGCGGCGGTGAGGACGAAGAGGAAGGACAGGCAGGCGAGACGGAGCTTCATGCGCAATCTCCTGGCGGGGTGCGATGAAGCCCTGGTTCATCCAGGGCTTCCGCGGTGCAGGATGCACCGCACGCGGATCAAGCACGCAAGTGCTTGATCCGGCGGAGGCGAGTCCGGGCTTGCACCGGACTCGCCGAGTCTGAAAATTCCAGGAAGGGATTTTCAGACCCTCCTAGAGACCATCGGGACGGGGACAAGTTGCCGGATGGAGCGAGATTCTAACGCCGCCCCCGCCGGCGGATGGCGGTTACAGACGCCGTATAAGTCGCCCCGGGTCCATAATCCATGGGCCATGAACGTGCTCTTCCTATGCACCGGCAATTCCGCCCGCAGCGTCATGGCGGAGGCCATCTTGAACGTTAAGGGGGAGGGGAGGTTCCGGGCCTACAGCGCCGGCAGCCACCCCCAGGGCGCGGTGCATCCCCTGGCCCTCGCAGTGCTCGAGACCTGCGGCCTGCCCACCACCGGGCTCGCCAGCAAGGGCTGGGAGCGCTACGCCGGCGACGGGGCCCCGCACATGGACGTGGTGATCACGGTCTGCGACCAGGCGGCGGGAGAGGCCTGCCCCCTCTGGCCCGGCGCGCCGGTGAAGGTCCATTGGGGCCTGCCGGACCCGGCAGCGGCAGAAGGCTCGGAAGCCGAGCGGCTGGCGGCCTTCGCCGCCACCTTCACCGCCCTCGAGAAGCGCATCGACCTCATGCTCGGCCTGCCGCTGGCGTTCCTGAGCCCCGACGAACTGCAGCAGCAGCTCGCCGCCATCCACTAGCGGACCACATAGGGAAACTCTGAAAAATCCGTCCCAGGATTTTTCAGAGTCGGCGAGTCCGATACAGGCTCGGACTCGCCTCCGCTGAATCAAGCACTCAAGTGCTTGATTCGCGTGCGGTGCATCCCTGCACCGCGGAAGCTCTAAATAAATCAGAGCTTCCCTAAAGCTGCCAGGCGAGGTCCAGCAGGACGCGGTTCCAGTGGTGCCAGTCGCCGTCCGGCTGCTCGTGGAACCAGGAGGCCTGGAGGCGCACCCGGTCCGACCAGCCGTAGGCGTACCAGAGCATGGTGCCGTGGGAACCGGCATGGAACCACCACTCGTCGCTGTTGAAGGCGCCGAGCACGGCGGACTGCTGCATGCGCTCCGCGGCGAGACCCACCTCGTCGCCGCCGGCGTGGTTGCCGTCGCCGAGCGCGAACTCCGCCCGGGCGGCCCGGTCCTCGCCGGCCACGGCGCCCAGGTTCTTGTCCACGTCGAGCAACATCCGGAAGGGCACGTCCCCGTCCACGTGCAAGGCGAACTGCAGGTCCGCGAGTTCGTATTGGTCCGCGAACCGATCCGGGATCGCCACGCTCAAGCAGCCGGTGCCGGTGCAGGGCCCCGGCCCCAGCAGCACCGGGTTGCCACGGTCCTCGCCGGTGAGCACCAGGTTGTCTAAATCGGTGAAGTGCAGGTAGCTCAGGATGAACTCCGGATGCACCGCGCCGGGCTCGTTCAGCCGCAGGTCCGCCTGCAGGGCGCCGATGCGCGACTGGTCGCCGGAGAGGTACTGGGCGAGATAGGCGCCGGCCACGAAGCGCAGGCTGGCGTCACCGACAGGTTCCTTCAGCGCATACGAGAAACCCGCGGGCCGCAGGTTCGGGTCCCAGAGCATGCGCGAGAGGTTGAGCGGGAGCGCGTCCTTGCCCGCCTCCAAGAGCTGGTGCTCCGTGGGCGCGTAGCTCAGATAGAGCGTGTCCAAGGCGAAGTCCCGGGGCCGCTGGTTGTCGTTGTAATCCACCAGGTATTCGTTGCCGATGCTGCTCTCGTTCAGCTTGAGCGCGGCGCCCAGGGTCCACTGGTCGTCGATCTGCCAGGTGGGGCCGTAGCGCAAGCGCGCCAGCAGGCGCGACTCGTTGTCGCCGTAAGGCCTCCAGCTGCGCAGCCAGTCCTGGCGCAGCAGGAGGTCGCCGGACCAGGAGACGGCGCTCGGCTGGGACGCGGGACCCAAGTCCAGGTCGTCGGCGGACGCGAGCACGGGGAGGACCGCGAGCACGGCGGTGAGGAGGAGCTGCTTATACACGCATGTCGTCCAGGGTCTTGAGCAGCGCCTGTGCGCTCTGGGGGCGCTTCGCCGGGTCCGCCTTGAGGCAGGCGGCGATGAGCACCGCCAGGGGCTCGGGGAAACCCGGCACCAGCGTCGCCGGCACCAGGTACTCCTCGTGGTTCTTCACCTCGATGAGGCGCTCCAGGTTGCGCTCGTTGAAGGGCAGCTTGCCGGTGAACATGTAGTACATCATCACGCCGCAGGAATAGATGTCGGTGCGCTCGTCCACCGGGTCGCCCTGCAGCTGCTCCGGCGAGGCGTAGCGCGGCGTGCCCACCACCAGGCGCTCGTGGGCGCGCCCGTCGTCGCGCAGCATGGTGCTCGCGATGCCGAAGTCCATGAGCTTGGCGTTGCCGGAGGGCTCCAGCATCACGTTCTCGGGCTTGATGTCCCGGTGCAACACCGACTGCTCGTGGGCCACCGCGAGCGCGGTGCACACCTGGCGCATGATGCGCAGCCCCGCCGCGAACGGCACCCGCGAGCGGTTCTGCAGCAGGTAGCGCAGCGTCATGCCGCGCACGTATTCCATGGAGATGAAGGGCACGCCGCCGGCGTCGCCGAAGTCGTAGATGCGCAGCACGTTGCGGTGGGTGATCTTGCGCGCCAAGCGGATCTCGCTCTTCATGGCCTCGAGCAGCGCGGTGTTGCGGCTGTCCTCGGCCTTGATGGTCTTCAAGGCCACCACCTCGTTGAGCTGCCGGTCGTGGGCCTTGTACACCACCGCCATGCCGCCGGCGCCGAGCTCCGCGAGGATCTCGTAGCGGCTGCCGAGCACCATGCCGGGGCTGAGCGCGGCGCGCAGGCTGAGCACGCCGCTGTCGGCGAGCGGCTGGGTGCCCACCTGGGTGGCGCCGTCGCCGGCCGGGGCCGCGACGGGCTTGGGCGGCTCGATGCGCAGCACCGGCTTGCCGGTGGCCGCGCCCGGCACCTCGCTCGCGGCGCTGCCCAGGGACTCCACCGCCTTGGCGAACTCGGCGGTCACGAGCAAGCTGCCCGGCTGCACGTCCGGCAGCAGCTCCTCCAGCTGGCGCACCGGCATGCCGAGCAGCGAGGCCGCGCCGCCGCCGGTCCATTCCGCCGGGCCGGTGATGATCTGGCCGAGCGCCGCCGCCAGCGCGAGCTTGCGGCCCTGGGTGGCGGCGCCCTGCAGGATGTGGCCGGCGGTGACGAGCGCGCCTTCCGGCGTCTCGAAAGTGAGGAAGGCAGTGCTGCCGGCGGCGGCGGCGAGCCGACCGCCGTTCAGGCGCGCCGGGACCTCCAGGTTGCGCAGCAACTGGTTGAAGGACATCAGCGCCTTGTCCGGCATCACCAGGGTCGCGTCCGGGGTGTCGTGCAGCCGCACCGCCAGGAACGCTCCGCCCACGCTCTCCGGCGAGGCCGCCATGCCGCCGAAGCCGGGCGTGTGCTCCGCGAGCGCCTCCGGCTGGTACTTGGCGAGGTCCGCCATGTAGTTCTCGATCTCGCTCTTCTCGCGCAGGTCCGAGAGCAGGGAATCGAAGGCCTGGGTGAGCTTGGCGATCTCGTCCGTGCCCTTGGCGGTGAAGCGCCGGTCGAACTCGCCGTGGGCGGCGGACTGGGCCGCGTCCGCCAGCTCCCGCAGCGGGCCGCCGAGGCGCTGCGACAGCCACCAGGAGAGCGCCACGGCGATGAGCAAGGCCACGAGCGCGGTGATGAGCTGTTCCACCAGGATGGCGCGGAAACCGCCCATGGCCT
The DNA here is from genome assembly GCA_035691665.1 of Gammaproteobacteria bacterium. Lineage (GTDB taxonomy): Bacteria > Pseudomonadota > Gammaproteobacteria > Natronospirales > REEB76 > DASUBN01. The sequence goes on from DASSIS010000094.1 coordinate 11,192, forward strand.
GGTCGAGGGACGTGATGGTGAGGGCGGTGCCGGAGGCGCCAAGCGGCTCGGCATAAGCGAGCCATTGCTCGCCGCCCGCGCTGAGCTCGAAGCGGCCGCTGGGCAGCGGGTGGAGCCTCGCGAGCGCCTGGTTCAGCGCGTCCAGCTTCTGGGGATCGAGGGTGGAGCTCACCACCGTGCCGTTGCCGGCGCCGGTGTCGAGCAGCACGAGTTCGGCGCCGCTCACCTGCTTCACGTCCTGCAGCAGCGCCTGGTCCACGTTGAGGCCGAGCACCAGGTAGCCCGCGAGCTCGTCGCGGTTGGCGAGCGGCGCCACCGCCACCTGGTAGGCATGACCCTCGCGCAGCCAGTAGCCGCTCTGGGGTGCCTGCGACTGGAGGGCGCCCGCCACCACCGGGTCGGCGGCGAGGCTCACATGGCCCGCGGGGCTGCCGCTCTGGGCGATGAGCGCGCCGCTCGGGTCCAGTACCATGCCGAAGTCGAAACCGATCTCGCTCTGGCGCTCGGTGAGCAGGTCCATGATGGAGCGCGCGTCCACCGTGCCGCCGCCGAGGCCGTTGCCGCCCGCCTCGGTCACGTAGCTCAGGAAGGCCGGGTCCGAGGCCATGATCTGCGACATGAGCTTCAGCTGCTGGAAGCGCAGCTTCTGCAGGTCCTGCTGCACGGCGCGGCTGTGGTCGAGGCTGTCGTTGGCCGCGCCACGGGCAATGGCGTAGCCGCGGGTGTAGGTGGCGGCGGCCGAGACCGCGAGCGCCAGCGCCACGAGCAGGGCCGAGGCGAGGAACAGACGGGCGGTGAAGCTCAGGCGCGAGAACATCGGTTCAATACCCCGGATTCGCGCCCTTGTCATAGGGCTTGCCGAACTTGTTGAAGTGGGCGGGGATCGAGAAGCGGCTCAGGCTGAGCTTGAGGTCCACCGCCGCCACGGCCACGGAATCCACGTGCTGCTGCCAGAGGCTGCTGCGCGGGTTCCAGACGGTGATCTCGCCGGGACCGGCGGGCAGGTTGCGCAGCTCGAAGCCGCCGTCGTCGCCCACGTCGGTGTAGTAAGGCGTGTCCAGCACCAGGATGTAGGCGAACATCTCGTGGTGCACGTTGCAGTAGACCCGCACCAGCCCCGGATGCTCGAAGGTCTTGGTCTTGCCGGCGCCGTGGCCGTAGAAGCCCATGTCGAAGTCGTTGCCCTGCGACGTGGAGAACACGTTGTGCAGGATCATGTCGTCGTTGGCGAAGCGCACCGTGCTGCCCTGGGTGATGGTGAGCACGTGGGGCGCGAAGGACTTGCCCTGCATGGTCACCACGCTCACGGCGGCGAGCGGCTTCACGCGGACCTTGGCGTCGGGCGTGAAGAACACCACCGTCTCGCCGGTGTCGGCGAGCGCGGCGTCGGCGTTCACCAGGGTGACGTGGCCCTTGAGGTCCGCGGCCGACGCGCCCGCGACGGCGCCCAGGCAGAGCAGCAGGAAGATGCCTTTCTCGATCGTCCCCATCACGCCTCATCCCTCAATCGGGCGGCCCAAACGCGCCATCCGTGGCTAGATTAGCCAGTTGGACCTGGAAAGGCCAATGAGACCTGGACCCGCGCCGGAGCCGACTTGTTACGCGCGCACGCAACTGATTCATTTCTGATTTTTCGCCCCGCTGCTGCGCCGCGACCACGGCGAGGACTACAGTCTGGTGACGCGCATGGAACTCGGAGGCGCGGGGGCGGTCCCTCTCCCCCATCCATCCATGCACCTCGGGAGCGAAAGATGACCGGTTCCGCTTATAAGAAGATCGCCTATGCCCTGTTGCTCGGCGCCGCCGCCACGGCCGCGCTGGCGGAAGTGCCGCCGCCCGAGGCAGCCACGCTGTTCGCCCCCGGCAGCATCTCCGGCCCCGGCAACGACTGGACACCCACCTTCACGCCCGACGGCAAGACCCTCTACTTCACCCGCAGCGGCCCCACCTGGGGCTTCATCCTCGAATCGCATGCCGCCGGTGCCGGCTGGTCGACCCCGACGATAGCGCCCTTCTCCGGCGACTATCCCGACAGCTCGGCCACGCTGGCACCGGATGGCTCCTACATCGTGTTCGAATCCAAGCGCCCGGCGACGCCGGCCCTCGCCGCCGAGCTCAAGGCCAAGCACCAGGGCCTCACCGTGTCCGCCATCTGGAAATCCACGCGTACAGCATCGGGCTGGAGCGCGCCGGAGCGACTGCCAGACACGGTGAACATCACCCCCCATATATGGAAACCCACCGTCGCCGCCGACGGCACGGTGTACTTCATCTCGAAGGGCGACGCCGAAAAGAACTTCCACCTCTACCGCTCCCGCTACCGGGACGGCAAGTACGCGCAGGCCGAGCCACTCCCCTTCAGCGACGGCAAGACCCTCGACGTGGACCCGGCCGTCTCCGCCGACGGCTCCTACCTCGTGTTCAGCAGCATCGGCCGCGGCCCCCGCCAGGATGACCACGAGCACCTCTACATCGTGTTCGCCAAGGGCGCGGGCTGGGGTCCGGTGATCCCGCTCTGCTACCCGGGCGACGACAAGGGCAGCTACACCTTCGACGACGACGCGGTCGTCGGCCCCGACCAGACCACCCTCTACTTCGCCACCGACCGGGCCCTGCCCGTGCCCCTGCCCCACAGCCGCGCCGAGGCCGAGCAGGCGGTGAGGGACATGGATGGCTGGAACAACGGCAACGCCAACGTCTGGAGCCTCTCCCTCAAACCCTGGCTCGAAGCCGCCAAGGCGGGCGCACCCATGCCCGCCTGCACGGCCTAGCCGCCACCACGCACCCCCAGGAGTCCCCATGAAGATCCAGAAAGACACCGCGCTCTACGCCATCCTGCTGGGCGGCCTCATCGGCGGCAGCATCGACATCGGCTCCGCCGCGGTCATCAACGGCTACAGCCCGGTGGTGATCATGCACGCCATCGCCAGCGGCCTCCTGGGGGCGGACTCCTTCAAGGGCGGCCTGCCCACGGCCGTGGCCGGCGTGCTGCTGCAGTGGGCCATGGCGCTCATCATCGCCGCCATCTACGTGGGCGTGATGTCGCGGCTGCCGGAGCTGCGCCGGCGCTGGGTGTTCAGCGGCACGGTCTCGGGCGTCATCATCTTCTTCGTGATGAACTACGTGGTGGTGCCCTTCTCCGCCGCGCCCTTCAAGCCGAAGTTCAGCCTCGAGGGCTTCGAGAACGCCTTCAAGCCTGACAAGTTCGTGGAGAACCTCATCGCCATGATCCTGTTCGGGCTCATCATCGGCTTCTTCGCCAAGGACATCGGCAAGGCGAAGGCTTGAGGGGGCACAGCATGTTCAAGGACAAACATCCCGCCTTGACCGCCGTCATGCTCGCCGGGCTCGTGGCCGGCAGCGTGGACGTGGGCGCCGCCTCGCTCATCGGCATGCTCAACCCGCTCAAGACCCTGCGGGCCATCGCCAGCGGCCTCCTGGGGCGCGACGCCTTCCACGGCGGCCTGCCGGCCTCGCTCCTGGGCCTGCTGCTGCAGTGGGGCATGGCCATGCTCATCGCCGCGATCTATGTGCTCGCCACCGCGCGACTGCCGGGCCTGCGCCGGCGCTGGATACCCACCGGGATCCTCGCCGGCATCGTCATCTACTTCGTGATGGTGTATCTCGTGCTGCCGCTCTCGGCGGCGCCGTTCCGGGAGGAGTTCAGCCTCGCGGTGTTCATCAAGGACTTCGCCTTCGACGCCGACTTCGTGAAGAACATGCTGGCCATGATGGTCTTCGGGCTCATCGTGGCGTTCTGCGCCAAGGACGTCCCTGCCGGGCAAAAGAGCTGAAAAGAAACGGGCGAGCCTCTTGGCTCGCCCGTCCCTGCCTTCGATATCCCGAACCTTACTGCAGGTACTTGCTCACCCAGCCGACCCAGCGGGTGTAGACGTCGGTGCCGTGCACGATGTCACCGGGGAAATGGGTGTCCGCCGGATACACGTAGAAGTCCACGGTCACGCCGTGGTCCTGCAGCGCGTGGTACATCTCGTAGCTGTTGATGATGGGCACGTTGTTGTCGCCCGCGTCGCCCATGATCAGGGTCGGCGCCTTCACCTGGCCGGCGAGCGCGATGGGCGACTGCTCGCGCCACATCTGGCGCGTCTTCTCGTCGCCGCTGTAGGGCGAGGCGCCGAAGAAGTACAGGTCGCCGTGCTGGTAGTAGGAGATGCTGTAGTCCATGAGCCAGTCGTTGAGGGCCGCGCCCTCCACCGCCGCCTTCCAGCGGTCCGGGTAACGGCCGTTGAGCCAGGAGGTCATGTACCCGCCGTAGGACCAGCCGGTGACGGCCATGCGGCTCTCGTCCACGATGCCGAGCTTCACCACTGCCGCGACGCCGGCCATCACATCCTCGCCCGGGCCCTCGCCCGTGTCCCGGTAGATGGCGTGCTGGTAGGCATCGCCCAAGTTGGTGCTGCCCCGGTAGTTGGGCTGGAACACCAGGAAACCCTTGCCCGCCAGCATCTGCGTCAGGGCCGAGAAGCCCAGCACCGTGGCCTCCTCGGGGCCGCCGTGGATCTCCAGCACCATCGGGTACTTCCTGCCCGGCACGTAACCCACGGGATAGGTGAGCACGCCGTCTTCCCTGAAGCCGCCGTTGCTCCATTCCACCGCGGTACTTTTAGCGATGTCGAGCTCCGACACGAAGTCGTTGTAATGGGTGAGCAGGCGCGGCTTGGCGCGCAGCGAGTCCAGCACGTAGAGCTCCGGCGGATGCTCCGGGGTGTAACCCACGATCGCGACTTTGCCGTCGGCGGCCAGGCTGTAGCCGCGCACGCCCACGTCGCCGAGATCGAGCGCCTGGGCCTTGCCCGTGAGAGGCTGGCGCCAGAGCAGGGAGCGGGAACCGGACTCGCCCTGCATGAGGAAACCGGAACCGTCCGGCAGCCAGGCGTAGTCGTTCACGTTCTGGGCGAGCGCCGCGGTCACGTCCCGGGAACCGGTGGCGGTCTTCATATAGACCGCGTTGCCGTTGTTCTGGTCGCCGCCGCGGGGGCGGAGGTAGGCGAGCGCGCCGTCCTTGGGGGAGAACTCGGGTTCCACGGCGCCCTCGTTCGCCACCAGGGTCTCGGTGTGCTTGCCATCCGAGCTCACCGCCTCGATGCCGCCGAGGTAGGCGTTGCCGAAGTAGGGATCCGGGAACTTGCAGTAGGCGATGCGCGCGCCGTCCTTACTCCAGGCGAGGGGCGTGCCCGTCTGCTGGTCGGTCTCCACGCTCCAGCTGCCTTCCGTCAGGCGCACCGCCTTGCCGCCCGCCGCCGGCACCGTCCACACATGCCAGGGCTCTACGGCCTCGCGGGTCAGGAAGTGGTTGTCGGTCACCTTGAGGGCGTCCTGGTGATGCTTCTGGGCCTCCTCGTCCTCCGGGTCCTGTCTATAGAAGGCGAGGGTCTCGCCGTCCGGGCTCCAGCTGAAGGAATCGACCCCCTGCTTGCCGTCCGTTAGGCGCACCGGGTCGCCGCCGACCATGGACATCACGTAGAGCTGCCCTTCCTTGGTGTCCGGATCCTGGGCGATGAAGGCCAGCCGGTCGCCGCTGGGGGACCAGCGCATGAAGCCCAAGCCGCTGCGCTTGTAGGTTAGGGGCCGGACCTCGCCGGACTTCACGTCCACCAAGTCGATCTCCTTGTCGCTCTTGTCCTCGTCCCAGTTGGGGCGGGAGACCATGAGGGCCACGTGGCGGCCATCGGGGGAGATCTGGGGATCCGAGAGGTTCGCGATGCGCTTCAGGTCTTCCGGTTGGAAGGGCTTGGGGGCGGCGGGCGCGTCGGCGCCAGCGGCCAGGACCGGCAGGAGAACGAAGCCGAAAGACAGGAGCAGGCTCAGGCGCTTCATGGAATCCTCTTAATAGAGATGGCAGGCTGTAGGTGCAGGAGTGTAGCCGAAGGCTCGCGCCCGGCTCACACCCGCTGGCTGATGGCGAGGATGTTGCCTTCCGTGTCCTTGAACCAGGCGGTCTTGGCGCCGCCGCCGCTGAGGATGCTGTCCACCATCCTGAAGCCCGGGAACTCGTATTCCTCGAACTTCACGCCGCGGGCCTTCAGCGCCTGTACCTCCGCCGCCACATCCGCCACCTGCCAGAAGGCCTGGCTGGCCTTGGAGGTGCCGGCGTTGGGCGTGGGATAGAGGAAGACCTCGGCGCCGCCGCAGGCGTAGACCACGCCGCCGGCGTATGTCTCCTTGGCCTCAAGCCCGATCACCCCCTCGTAGAACTCCCGGGCCCGCTTCACGTCGGTGGCGGGGAGATAGGCGCGGATGGGGGCGTCCTTCAGCATGGCCGATTCCTGTCGCTCACGGTCGGACGGTCACGGGTTCATTTCTTGGTATCCCCGCCGGCAGGGGGCACTTGTATCGTCTCGACAGCCAGTTGCGTGAGCGGAAGCAAGTGCAAATCCTTGGTATCGGTCGTGGCTTCCACTACGTTGATGGATTCGAGTTTCGGGGTGAAGGCCGTCTGGGTGAATTTCGCCGCGAGTCCGTTTTGATCGTGGCTAGGATCCCAGGCCGAGATCAGGAGGTTGATATGCTCGGCACCATAGTCGGCAGTGTCTCCGACCAACAGACATCGACCGTTGGGAAGCGGGCTGACTCCGGTGAGTTCAGTAGGCTTGCTCTCGCCGAAAGTGAGCGCGGCGTTCAGTTTGCCCGTGGCATCGAGCGCGACGGCGAAGGGCCGGGATTGATCACCTCCGTTGAGCCGGCCGACTACGCACAGGACGTCCGGTGATGCGAAGGCGGCATCCATGGAGGCTATAGGGGCGGAGTAGGCATATTCACGCGCCCATCTGATCTCTCCGGTGGCGGAATATCGCGCCGCGTAGAGCCCACCCGGCCCAGTGGGCGCAGGCCGGGACCAACCGATGACCGCCGCTCCACCATCAGGGGCCGGGATGATGTTCGGCACCGCTACCAACGGGTCTGTCATCGCCTGGGCATTCAGCACGTGCCCATCAGCATCCAGGTGCATCCACAACAGGTTGTCTTTCCCGGACACGTGGGCAAGCACCAGGATATGCCCATCCGGATCCGCCCGTACGCCCCAGGCGGCCGTGGTGCCGTTGGCCACCGAATAGCGTTTCAGCCATGCCAAATGGCCATCGGCATCCAAGCGTGCGATAGCCATCGTGGAATACCCCTTGTCGCCAAAATCGGGGGCGGTACCGTTCCATGTCCAGGCTTTTTCCGCTGCCACGCGCATGCTGGCACTGGGTCCCACTTCGTAGATGCCGTCCAGGATGAAGCCGCCATCCGGAGTCTGCGTGCCTTGGTTGAACTGCAGCAGCGACGATCCCACGCCGCCGATATCCATCGTCATGGCCCATTGGGCGTTGCCTTGTGCATCCACCCGCAACAAGAAGGGGCGCGGGGGCTTGCTGGGCGAGAATATCTTGAGAGAGGTATAGAAGAGGCTCTGGCTCATGCCCACCAGCAAAGCACCCTTGTCGCTGGCGGGGATCGCGTAACGCAATTCATCGCGGTTCGTGCCGCCGTAGGTGCGCGCCCAGTCCGGTGCGCCGGAAGGCGTCAGGTGGATGATCAGGTAGTCGGTACTGTCACCGAAGCTCTTGTTGGTGAAGCCGAAGAGCGTACATGCGCCTTGGGTATCACAGATCGCGTTGCGTGAATCGTCGTATCCATCTCCGCCGAGCAGGGTTATGCCCTTACCCGTCAGCGAATTGCCGGAACCGGGGGCTACGGGCGTCACGCTGAGTTCCGGAGTGGACGCAACCGCGCCCAGTATCCAGACGTATAGACATAGGGCTGGGATATATGTGGTTTTCATGTGCATCCTGCCGGGCCGTGATTGTTGCCTACCGAAGCTACTTCTCATGTGACGGTTTGTCCATCTGCTGGTCGCTGTCACCTGTCGTCTCGGGCTCGTACTCGACGCCGGGAGGCTGCTTCTTCCAGGCGCTGTCCGCCTGCAGCCCCAGGGTGTATCCCGCGTCGTAGAGCTTGCGCATGTAGGCGGGGTCGAAGAGCTGCTTGGACACCGCGTCGAAGGAATCGGGGATATACACCAGGTTGAAGTCCATGCCGTCGCGCTTGGAGGCGATGTAGAGGCGGTAGAGGTCCCCGAGGCCCTGGTACTTGGTGAAGGTCTCGAGGGACCGGCTGGTAAGCCCGAAGAGGCTCAACTTCTGCGGGTCGTACTCCGGCACGATCTTGCCGTTGCGCAGCACGTAGAGGCGCCGCTCCAGGTGGTAGCGATCGAACTCGTCGATCACGCTGCGCTTCAGCTTCAAGGGGTAGATGAACACCTGCGAGACGAGGCCGCCGTCGGCGTGGATCTCGTCGTAATGCCTGTCGCCCACCTGCACGTGGATGAACACCGGCGCGAACACCCCGGGCACCGAGACCGAGGCCAGGATGATCTCGCGGATGAGGTCGAGGGCCTTGGGGTTGCCGCTGCTGGCGATGGCGCCAATGTCCCAGATCACGCCGCGCTGCGCCTCCAGGTTGGTGGTGCCGATGAACAGCCGCTTGCCCTTCTTCTGCTCGGCGGCGATGGCGGTCACGAGCTCCGGCGTGACGTTGGCGTCAATCATCTTCACCAGCGGAGCGTTGTCGGTGACCGCGAGGCCCCCGGAGAGGCCCTCCAGCACGCTGAACAGGCTGCTCTGGAAGATGCCGGTGGTGGAGGTGTTGGTGTAGAGGTTGCGGAGCCGGTCCTCGTCCTGGGCGCCGACGAACACGTAGGGCGCGATGAGCGCGCCGGTGCTGATGCCGGTGACCATCTCGAAGTCGGGGCGGGTGCCGCTGGTGTACCAGCCGGAGAGGAAGCCGGCACCGAAGGCGCCGTCGTTGGCGCCGCCGGAGATGGCGAGGTAGTTGAGCGGCGGATAGCTGCCGTGGGCCTTGAAGTAGTCGGCGTTGGCGGCGCGGTATTCGTCGAGCCGTTCGCCGACGATGGTCCCAGCGAAGGCGGGGCTCTCGTCGGCCCAGAAGCGGATGTTCGCCGGGAAGCCCTCGACCACCGCCTTCGAGGCCTCGGCTTCCGGCACGGGATGGTGCGCGGGGACGCCGGCGCAGGCGCCGAGCCCCATGAGTATCCCGACCGAGAGTAGCAGGCCCGAAAGCCGCATCCGTTGCCCGTCCTATTCCGGCATCGCAACCGGCCACGGAGTATATCGCCGGGAAGCGACGGCGGTTTGACGGCCGGGCATCTCCCCATCTTCCTCATAAAGAGTATGCTTAAGCCCGCATGTCCACCCTGGATATCGCATCGGGCCTTGAGTGCGGCGGCCGTTCCGGCACGCCGGGGCGCAGTGCAACCGGAGGGGGGACATGAAGCCCACCGACGTCTCCGATCCCAAGTATTTCCACCAAGTGGTCGACTGCCAGTGGGGCTGTCCGGCCCACACCGACGTGCCCCAGTACATCAGGCTCATCGCCCAGGGGCGCTACACCGACGCCTACATGCTCAACCGCGAGTCCAACGTGTTCCCGGGGATCCTGGGGCGCGTCTGCGACCGGCCCTGCGAGCCCGCCTGCCGGCGCGGCCGGGTGGACGAGAAGCCGGTGGCCATCTGCCGCCTGAAGCGCGTGGCGGCGGACTTGAGCGACGACGTGCGCAAGCTCCTGCCGCAGGCGCCGAAGCAGAAGAACGGCAAGCGCATCGCCTGCATCGGCGCGGGCTCCGCCTCCCTCACGGTGGCCAACGACCTCCTCCCGCTCGGCTACGAGATCGTGATCTTCGAGAAGCAGCACGAGCCCGGCGGGCTCATGCGCACCAACATCCCCTCCTTCCGGCTGCCGCCGGAGGTGCTCGCCGACGAGATCGCCCAGATCGTGGAGCGGGGCGTGGAGCTGCGCCTCAACACCCCCATCGAGAGCATGAAGGCGCTCCTTAGCCAAGGCTTCGACGCCGTGTTCGTGGGCAGCGGCGCGCCCCGGGGCAAGAACCTGGACGTGCCGGGCCGCTACGAGGACAAGGACCACGTGCACATCGGCATCGACTGGCTCGAGTCCGTGGCCTTCGACCACATCAAGAAGGTCGGCGAGAAAGTCATCATCGTCGGCGCCGGCAACACCGCCATGGACTGCTGCCGCACGGCCCTGCGCCTCGGCGCCAAGGACGTGAAGGTGATGGCCCGCAAACCCATGTCCATGCTCAAGGCTTCCGATTGGGAGCTGGAAGACGCCAAGGAAGAGAGCGTGGACATCATCGAGTGCTACAGCCCGAAGGATTTCGTCATCAAAGACGGCCGCCTCTCGGGTATGCACTTCGAGGTGCTGGAGTATTACGAAGAGGCCGGCAAGCTCAAGTCGCGGGTGCTGGAAGAGAAACTGCTGCCGGCGGACGACGTGATCCTCGCCATCGGCCAGGAGAACGCCTTCCCCTGGATCGAAGACGGCTTGGGTATAGAGCTCGACAAGTGGCACGTGCCAGTGGTGGACGTGAAGACCTTCCAGTCCACCCGCGCCGGGGTGTTCTTCGGCGGCGACGCCGCCTTCGGCCCCAAGAACATCATCTGGGCGGTGGAGCACGGCCACCAGGCGGCCATCTCCATCCACAAGTACTGCCAGGGCCAGGACATGGCCCAGCGCCCCAAGGACGGCATGGCGCTGACGAGCACCAAGATGGGCATCCACGAGTGGAGCTACAGCAACAGCTACGACGGTTCGGCGCGGCGCCTGATGCCCCACGTGAGCCTCAAGGAGCGCTTCAAGAAGATCAACATCGAGGTGGAGCTGGGCTTCACCGCGGACGAGACCCAGGTGGAAGTGGAGCGCTGCCTCAACTGCGACATCCAGACCGTGTTCTTCGCCCCGAAGTGCATCGAGTGCGACGCCTGCATCGACGTCTGCCCCACGGACTGCCTCACCATCACCCAGAACGGGGAGGAGGCGGAGCTGCGCACGCGCCTCAAGGCCCCCGCCCAGAACCTGCAGCAACCTCTCTATATATCGGAGCCCCTGAAGCAGACCGGCCGGGTCATGGTGAAAGACGAGGACCACTGCGTGCACTGCGGCCTCTGCGCCGAGCGCTGCCCCACCGCCGCCTGGGACATGCAGAAATCCACCCTCAAGGTGGCCTATGCCGGCGACG
>DASSIS010000095.1:0-10843 GCA_035691665.1 Gammaproteobacteria bacterium
GAGCGGTCGGCGAAGAAATCCGAACGGATGCCGAGGTGGTCCACGCTCACCACGCTGTAATCGAAGGGATCGGCGGGCCCGTTGCCGTCGGCCCGGGCGAGTCCCGGAGCCAGGGCTAAGAGAACGAGTAACCCGGATATCGCTGCCTTCATCTCGCGGTCTCCTGTTGGCGGGCCGTGGTGTGGAGGATACCGGCAAGCGGAGCCGGAAGCACCCCGTCCGGCACATCGCCGCCCGGACATAAGCTGCCCGACCCGATACCGTCATTCCTCGGCGGGCCAGAGGGTCTTGCCGCCGCTGGCCTGGGTGATCTCCTTGAGCTTGGTCTCGTGGGCGGCGCGCTCCTCCGGCGTGGCGCGCAGCACCGTGAGGCTCAGTCCCCGGCGCTCGAGCTTGCGGACGGGTGCCGCGCCGAAGGCGCCGTTCCGGGCCTCCGCGTCCAACACCAGCGCCGCCTGGCCGCCGGTCATGGCCAGGTAGACCTCGGCCAGCAACTGGGCGTCCAGGAGTGCACCGTGGTATTCACGGCCGGAGTTGTCCACGTTGTAGCGCTTGCACAGCGCATCCAGGCTGTTCTTCTGGCCCGGGTGCTGGCGGCGGGCGAGATCGAGGGTATCCAGCACTCCGCAGACGGAGGCGATGTCGGTGACCGGGTTCTGCATCTTGCGCAGTTCGTGGTTGATGAACCCCACGTCGAAGGCGGCGTTGTGGATCACGAGCTCGGCGCCGTCCACGAACTTCAGGAACTCTTCCGCTACCTCGGGGAAGCGGGGCTTGTCCTTCAGGAAACGGTTGTCGATGCCATGGACCTCGAGCGCCCCCGCTTCCACTTCCCGATCCGGGTTGATGTATTGGTGGAAGGAGCTGCGGGTGATGCGGCGGTCCAATATCTCGATGCAGCCGATCTCGATGATGCGGTGCCCCTGGGAGGGTTCGAGCCCCGTGGTCTCGGTGTCGAGCACGATCTGGCGCATGGCTTAAGGCCTCCCGCCGAGCAGCGCATCGATGGCTTCGTTCGCCAACCGGTCCACCCGTTCGTTACCGGCGTTGCCCGCATGACCCTTCACCCAATGCCAGCGCAGCCGGTGCCGCGTGCTGGCCGCATCCAGGGCCTGCCACAGGTCCTGGTTCTTCACGGGCTTCTTGGCGGCCGTCTTCCAGCCACGTTGCTTCCAGGTGGGAAGCCAGTCATTGAGCCCGTCCATGACGTACTTGGAATCGGTATAGATGTCCGCCGCGCTGCCGTCGGGCAGTTCTCGCAGGGCCATGATGGCCGCCATCAGTTCCATGCGGTTGTTGGTGGTATCCGCCTCGGCGCCGTTCAGGGTGCGCTCCCGTCCACCCTCCAGGATGAGCACGCCCCAACCGCCGGGGCCGGGGTTGCCGCGACAGGCGCCGTCCGTGTAGACCTCGAATCCGCTCACTGCATGCTCCGGGTGGTGGGTCTCGCCACGCCGCTGAAGGAAGGCTGCGGGCGGGTGCGCCGCTTCTGCAACGGCGTCATGCCGAACACGCGTTTCTTCGCCACCACGAGGTAGACCCCGGCGGTGGCGCGCCAGGCGAGCCGGTCCAAGAAGGCGCTGCGCACCAGCATGAGCCGCGAACGCCAGGGCGGACGATACACGAGATGCTTCACGTCCACGACCTCGAAGCCCAGCACCGCAAGCCAGACCTTGAGCCTGCCCACGCTAAGGAAGCGTCCGTCCCACTCGGGTCGCCGGCGGAAATGCCGCATCAGGCCCCAGGGACCCAGCGGATGGAAGCCCAGCACCAGCACCCGGCCCTCGCCCCGCAGCACCCGCTCCGCTTCGCGCAGCACCTGCTCGGGCTCGGTCACCTGCTCCAGGGTATGGGGCAGGAGCACCGCATCTACCGCATCGCTGGTGAAGGGTAGATAGCAGGGATCACCGGTGATGCCGGCGCCCTCGGCACCACAGTCACCGACGATGAGCCGGGTGCGGATCGGGCTCGTTTCCATGAGCGCCCCGGGCGGACCCCAGCAGCCGGATTGCACCAGGTAGTAGCCGAACACCGTGGGCAGGATCTCCTTGAGCACAGCGCACTCCTGCTTCAACAGGTAGGCGCCGATCTTGGTCTGCCACCAGGCGTCCCTGTCCTTCCGTACGGCGGATACGTCGCTCATGGGCCGTATTCTACGGGAGCCGGGCAACGGCGGTTGGTCGCACGCCCACCCTCCGCTAGGATGCTCCCATGGAATTCACGCCTGTCCCGGTGCCTGCGTTCGACGACAACTACATCTGGCTCTTGGCCGGTGCGTCGGGTGCGGCCGCGGTGGTGGACCCGGGTGACGCGGCGCCGGTACGTCGTGTGCTGCAGGAGCGTGGCTGGACGCTCGCCGCGGTGCTCGTCACCCATCACCACGCCGACCACATGGGCGGTGCCGCGACCCTGGCGCAAGAGCACGGCTGCCCGGTCTACGGGCCCGCCGGCGAAGCCATCGAGGCCGTGGACCGGCCCCTGCGGGAGGGCATGGAGGTGGCGCTGCCCACGCTTCCAGCCCGCTTCCAGGTATTCGACATCCCGGGCCACACCGCCGGCCATATCGCCTATTACGGGCACGGTATAATCCTCTGCGGGGATACCCTCTTCAGCGCCGGCTGCGGCCGGCTCTTCGAGGGGACCGCTCAGCAGATGAGCGACTCCCTCGCCAAGCTCGCCGCCCTGCCGGACGACAGCCTGGTGTGCTGCGGACATGAATACACCGTCGCCAACCTCAAGTTCGCGGCGGCGGTGGAACCGGACAACCGGGACGTGGCGGAGTACCTGCAGGAATGCGCCGCCAAGCGTGCCCGGGGCGAACCCACCCTGCCGGGACGGCTCGGCCGGGAGCGCCGCGTGAACCCCTTCCTCCGCTGCCGGGAAGCGGGGGTGGTGGCCGCGGCGGGACACAAGGCGGGACATGCCCCCGCGGATGCGGTGGAAGTCTTCGCGGTGATCCGCGCCTGGAAAGATGGGTTTAGCTGAAGCGAGACCGGATGATGCGACCTTCGAGATATGCCATCGCCTGCACCGTGGCCGCGAGCCTCCTGCTCTGGGGTTGTGCCGGTCATCCGGTGAAGACCGGTGCCCCCGTCACCGCCGCGCCCGCCGCCGCCACATCCATGACGCCCGCAGCGGCCACCTCCAATCCGGCCATGACAGATGCCGCCACTCCGATCCCTGACCTCGATTCCAGCGACAACGCGGCCGACGTCGAGTGGAGCGATCTCGAGATGTCGGCGGCCGAGCCACAGTACGACGACCTGTGGCAATACCTGGGCCAGCACTTCACCCTCCCCGCCGACCAGGGGGATGGACGCGTCCAAGGCGAACTCGACTGGTTCGCGGCCCACGGTGAGTACCTGAACCGGGTGGCGGGCCGGGCCCGCCCCTACCTCTACTACATCGTGCAGCAAGTCGAGACCCGCAAGATGCCGCTCGACATCGCGCTCTTGCCGGTGGTGGAGAGCGCCTTCGACCCCTTCGCCTATTCCTACGGCCGTGCCGCAGGCCTGTGGCAGTTCGTGCCTGGCACCGGCCACATGTACGAGCTCAAGCAGAACTGGTGGTACGACGGCCGCCGCGACGTGGCCGCCTCCACCCGCGCTGCCCTGGACTACCTGCAGACCCTACACGAGGAGTTCAACGGCGACTGGCTGCTGGCGCTCGCCGCCTACAACTCCGGCCCCGGCACCGTGCAGCACGCCATCAACGTGAACGCGCGCCACGGCGAGCCGACGGACTTCTGGCACCTGGACCTGCCGGCCGAGACCCGCGCCTACGTGCCGCGGCTGCTCGCCATCTGCAAGCTGGTGGCCGACCCCAAGCACATGGGTGTGGACCTCTCCACCATCCCCAACTCCCCCTACCTCGTGCAGGTGGACACCGGCGGGCAGATTGACCTCGCCACCGCCGCTAAACTCGCTGGCATGAGTACCGAACAGATGTACCTGCTCAACCCTGGCTACAACCGCTGGGCCACAGACCCGAACGGCCCCTACACCCTGTTCGTGCCGCTCACCGTGCAGGGGGACTTCCAGCAGGCCCTCGCATCCCTGCCACCCCATGACCGGGTTCAGTGGGCCAGCCACAAGGTGAAGAAGGGCGACACCATCGGCGGCATCGCCAAGGAATACCACGCCACCGTACCGGTGCTGCGCGAACTCAATGGTCTGCACAGCAACCTGCTGCATGTGAACCAGATGCTGCTCGTGCCCGTGGCCCGGCAGACCCTCGCCGACGCCACCCTGCACGCTGAGGCGCGGGTGGCCGGCATGAGCGATATGCACCTTCCCGGTGGGCGCATCGTGCACAAGGTGCGCGATGGCGAGTCCCTGTGGGCCATAGCCAAGCACTACCACGTGACCGTCACCGCCATCCGCCACTGGAACAAGCTCGGCCAGAACCACGTGCTGCACAAGGGTGACCGTCTGGTCATCTGGCGCGGCCGCAAGCTCGTGAGCGACGGTGACGACGACCAGGCCTCCAGCAGCTGAACGCATCCACACTCGATCAGGAGCATCTATGGGTTTCCTCACCGGCAAGCGTGCGCTCATCGTGGGCCTCGCCAGTGAACGTTCCATCGCCCACGGCATCGCCGCCGCGTTCCACCGCGAGGGTGCGGAACTGGCGTTCACCTACCAGGGTGAACGCCTCAAGGAACGCGTCATCGACATGGCCAGGGAGTTCGGCTCCAACCTCGTCTATCCCATGGACGTGGCCAGCGATACGGAGATCGACACGGCCTTCGCCGGCCTGAAGAAACATTGGGCGCATCTCGATGTGCTGGTGCACTCCGTGGGTTTCGCCCCCCGCGACCAGTTGGAAGGCAGCTACGCCGATGTGGTGACCCGCGAGGGGTTCCGTATCGCCCACGACATCAGCTCCTACAGCCTGGCGGCCCTCGCCAAGGCGGCGCGCCCCATGATGCAGGGCCGCCAGGGCTCTATCCTGACCTTAAGCTATCTCGGCGCGGTGCGTGCCCTGCCGAGCTACAACGTCATGGGCCTCGCCAAGGCGAGCCTGGAGGCCAACGTGCGCTTCCTGGCCTTCTCGTTGGGTCCCGAGGGTACCCGCGTGAACGCCATCTCCGCCGGCCCCATCAAGACCCTGGCGGCGGCCGGCATCAGCGGTTTCCGCGAGATCCTGAAGCACGTGGAGACCCAGACCCCGCTGCGCCGCAACGTGAGCACCGAAGACGTGGGGAACGCCGCCGCCTTCCTGTGCTCGGATCTCGCCGCCGGCATCACCGGTGAGATCCTGTACGTGGACGCGGGCTACAGCCACGTGGGCATGAATTTCAGCTGAGACATAACCATCACTGGAAATAAAAAGGCCCGCTAGACGCGGGCCTTTTTATTTCCTCGGAACGAGTCGCCCTTACTGGTCCGACTGCTCCATGTTCTTGGTGTTGATCTTGATCTTCGCCTGCTGGCGCAGGTAAGCGAGATAGGCGCCGAACTCGGCGCTGCCCTGCTCGCGGGACAGGCTCTGCAGCTGCTTCAGCCGGTCCGGGTCCTTGAGGGCGCCGGCATCGCCGGGCTTCATGGCAGACACGATCAGCACCGCCTGGTCGCCGTTATCCAGCGCCACGGTCTGGACGCTCTTGCCGGCCGTGGCTGGATCCGGAGCCACGAAGGCCGAGCTCAGGAGCTGCGGCGGCACCTTCTGCTGGCTGCGTTGCACGAAGGCCGGGGCCGTATAGCTCACGGCCTTGGCCTTGTCGACCTTGGCGAGGGCGGCCGGGTCCGCGCCCTTCTTCACCTGCTCGGTGAGGCTGATAGCCAGGGCCGAAGCCTGCTGGGCAGCGTGCTGCTGCTTCAGGATGTTGTAGATCTGGGTGCGCACGGCTTCCAACGGGAGTGGCTCGCTGGGTACGTGGCCCTTCACCCTCACCACCACCGCGTGGTTGGGCCCGAGCTGGACAGGCTGGCTGTTGTTTCCCTGGGCCAGCACCTGGTCGCTGAACGCGGCCTTGCGCACATCGGCGTTGGCGGCGATGCCGGTGCCGGTGTCGCGGGTGACACCGTCCACGGTCTGCACCGGCAGGTTGAGCTGCTTGCTCACCTCGTCCAGGGACTCGGGGTGCTCGTAGGCCAGGTTGGCGAGCTGGTCGCCCAGGTTATAGTACTCGTCGTCGGCCTTCTTCTTCTGGTAGTCGGCCAAGAGCTGGGCTTTCACCTCGGCGAAGGACTTCACGGCTGGGGCATCGATGCCCTCCAGCTGGATGATGTGATAACCGAACTGGGTGCGGATCGGCCCGGCGATGTCGCCCGGCTTGGCCATGCCGAACAGCGCTTCCTCGAAGGGCTTGACCATCACCCCGCGTGAGACCTTACCCAGGTCGCCGCCCTGGTTCTTGGAGCCAGGATCGTCGGAATACTGCTTCGCTAGCTTGGCGAAATCGGCGCCCGCCTTTAGCTGCTTGAGGACGTCCTCGGCCTTGGCCTTGGCGGCGGCGTCCGCCTTCGGATCGTTGCCGTTCACGGCGATGAGGATGTGGCGCGCCTCACGGGTCTCGCCCTGCTTGTAGCTGTCGAGCTGTTGCTGATAGAGGGCCTGCAGGTCGGCATCGGTGGGCTTCACATCCTTGGCCAGGTTCGCCTCATCCAGATCCACGTAGGCGAGTGTGACCTTCTCGGGGGTCATGAACTCCTTGCCGTGGGCCGTGTAGTAGGCGGCGACGTCGTCGTCGCTCACCGGCTGGGCGCCCAAAAGGCTCACGGTGTGCACCTCGAGATAGGCGATCTCACGCTCTTGCCCGCGGACCGCGACGGCGGCGGCGAGGGCCGCGGGAGTGGCGATGGCGCTGCCCTGGATGGCATCCTGCACCTGTCCCACCTCGATACCCTGGCGGTCGCGGCGCTCGAACTCCGCCGGGGTCATGCCGGAGGAGGACAGCGCGGTCACGTACTGCTGCTCGGAGAACTTGCCGCCTACCTGGAAGGCGGACATCTTGCGGATCGCGTCGCCGAGCTGCTGGTCGCCAACGGAGTAATGCTGTTTCTCGACCTGCTGGTTGAGCAGGGTCTCGTTGATGAGCTGGTCCAGCACCTGCTGGCGCAGGGCCTTCTCGTCGATCATGCCAGGCTGGAAGCTGGCGCCGTAGAACTGCTGCAGGCGCTCATACTGCCCTTGGTAGGCGCGTTCGAAGTCCCCCGGTGAGATCTCGTCGCCGTTGACCGTGGCCACCGAGCTGTCGGTGGAGGCGGTGAAGTAGGAGTTGATGCCCCATAGGGCGAAGGGGCCGATGATGATGACCAGGATCACCGCAGTGATCCACTTCGGCAAGTTGTCGCGTAGCGCTTGAATCACCATGGCTCGTCAACCTCGAGGATAGTTAACCGGAACGGGAGGCCGCTCAGAAACGTCGCGAGCGTAGGCAGGACGAGGCGCACAGCCGCGAGAAACCGGAGTGTACACACCAGTACATGAGGATTTCGAGCGGGCGTGCAACAAAGTCATGCCAAGCGCAGCAGTTTCTGAGCGGCCTCCAAACTAGAAGGGCGCCGTCTGGCGCCCTTCTTCGCTTTTTTGAGACAAATGGCGGAGCGGACGGGACTCGAACCCGCGACCCCCGGCGTGACAGGCCGGTATTCTAACCAGCTGAACTACCGCTCCGCTGCGATGGTGGGTGCTGAGGGGATCGAACCCACGACCCCCGCCGTGTAAAGGCGGTGCTCTACCAGCTGAGCTAAGCACCCCTAGCCGGAAGAGAGCGCGCTAGTTTACGGCATCTTTCAGGGCTTTACCAGCTTTGAAGCCCGGAACTTTGCTCGCAGCGATGTGGATGGTCTGACCGGTCTGCGGGTTGCGGCCGGTACGGGCGGCGCGCTGCTTCACGGTGAAAGTGCCGAACCCGACGAGGACCACCTGCTCGCCCTTCTGCAGGGCGGCGGTGATGCCGCCGAGGACTGCGGCCACGGCCCGGTCCGCATCGGCCTGGGACAGTTTCGTAGCTTCCGCCACAGCGTGAATCAGTTCAGCCTTGTTCATGTTCGTATCCCTTAAAGGTTGCCTTGGGCATGCAATGGTTAACCCCCAAGCGGGGGGCCGAAAACGCGTCCCTTTCCTGCCGCGTAGGCGGCCGTTATTGAGTCTTACCGTTTGGCCCGGCGATGAACCCCATCCACGCACCGGGCCCGCACCAAGCTACCAAGCGCGGAAAAGGCATGTCAACCGGAAAATTTTTCGCTCCAAACCATCTCTGAACACGGCGTAAACACTTTCTCCGACTTCGCGGCAAGTGGCTGACGAGGCTGGAAAAGGCCACGCCACCCCAGGACCCGTCGCCGACTTAAGTAAAACGTCAGCCGCTCAGTGCGCCCGTACGCCGTCGGTCTCGGTCTTGCCGCCGGCCACCTCCGCGGGCTGCTTCGCCGGCTCAGGAGGTACCACGGGCTTGGCTTCGGGCATGTTCTGCAGGGCGATCTTGAGCACGTCGTCCACCCAGCGCACCGGCCGGATATCGAGTGCACCCTTGATGTTCTTGGGTATTTCAGCCAGGTCCTTCTCGTTCTCCTGGGGGATGACCACGGTGCCGAGGCCGCCGCGGTGGGCCGCCAGCAGCTTCTCCTTGAGGCCGCCGATGGGCAGCACCTCGCCGCGCAGGGTGATCTCGCCGGTCATGGCCACGTCCGCCCGCACCGGGATCTTGGTGAGCGCTGAGACGAGCGCGGTGCACATGCCAACGCCGGCGCTAGGACCGTCCTTGGGGGTCGCCCCCTCGGGCACGTGGATATGCACGTCGTACTTCTGGTGGAAGTCGGCGTCTATACCGAGCACCGCGGCGCGGCTGCGTACCACGGTCATGGCTGCCTGGATGGATTCCTGCATCACCGCGCCGAGTTGGCCGGTGTGGATGAGCTTGCCCTTGCCCGGGACCACGGTGGATTCGATGGTGAGCAGCTCTCCGCCTACCTCGGTCCAGGCGAGGCCGGTCACCTGCCCCACCTGGTCGTGGTCCTCGGCGCGGCCGTAGCGGAAGCGGCGCACGCCCAAGTACTCGTCCAGATTCTTGGGGGTGACGTTGACCTGCTTGTCGCTGGGCTTGAGCAGCAGGTTCTTGACCACCTTGCGGCAGATCTTGGAGAGTTCGCGCTCCAGGTTGCGCACGCCCGCCTCGCGGGTGTAGTGGCGGATGATGTCCGTCACCGCGCCCTCGTTGATGGCGAGCTCTCCAGGCTTGATGCCGTTGTTGCGGATCTGCTTCGGGGCCAGGTAGTTCTGGGCAATGTTGAGCTTCTCGTCCTCGGTGTAGCCCGGGAGGCGGATGACCTCCATGCGGTCCAACAGCGGAGCCGGGATGTTCATGGTGTTGGCGGTGGCCACGAACAGCACTTCCGACAGGTCGAAGTCCACCTCGAGGTAGTGGTCGTTGAAGGTGGTGTTCTGCTCCGGGTCCAACACCTCGAGCAGTGCCGACGAGGGGTCGCCGCGGAAGTCCATGGACATCTTGTCGATCTCGTCCAAGAGGAACAGCGGGTTGCGCACGCCCACCTTGGACATGTTCTGCAGTATCTTGCCGGGCATGGAGCCGATGTAGGTGCGGCGGTGGCCGCGGATCTCGGCCTCGTCGCGCACGCCGCCGAGCGACATGCGCACGAACTTGCGGTTCGTGGCCCGGGCGATGCTCTGACCCAGCGAGGTCTTGCCCACCCCGGGCGGGCCCACCAGGCACAGGATCGGGCCCTTGAGCTTCTGCACGCGGTGTTGCACCGCCAGGTACTCGAGGATGCGCTCCTTGATCTTTTCCAGCCCGTAGTGGTCCTCGTCCAGCACCTTCTGGGCACCGGCCAGGTCATGGCGCACGCGGGTGCGGCGCTTCCAGGGCACGTTCACCAGCCAGTCGATGTAGTTGCGAACCACGGTCGCTTCCGCGGACATGGGCGACATGAGCTTGAGCTTGTTGAGCTCGGAGTTGGCCTTCTCCTTGGCCTCCTTGGCCATGCCGGACTTCTGGATGCGGCGCTCCAGCTCCTCGAGCTCGTTCGGCGCGTCCTCGAGCTCACCGAGCTCCTTCTGGATGGCCTTCATCTGTTCGTTCAGGTAGTACTCGCGCTGGCTCTTCTCCATCTGCTGCTTGACGCGGGTACGGATACGCTTCTCGATCTGCAGCACGTCGATCTCGCCCTCGATGAGGGCCATGACATGCTCCAGGCGCTCGCGCACGTCGTCGATCTCGAGGATCTTCTGCTTCTCCTCGAGCTTGAGCTGCATGTGGGCGGCCACGGTATCCGCCAAGCGGCCGGGGGAGTCGATCCCGGCGAGCGAGGTCAGGATCTCCGGTGGGATCTTCTTGTTGAGCTTGACGTACTGGTCGAACAGCGACAGCGCCGAGCGCATCAACACGTCGGCCTCGCGCTCGTCGTACTGCGCGCTCGGGCGGATAGTGGTCACCATGGCAGAGAAGAACGGCCCGTCGGTGATCTGCTGGATGCGGGCACGGTCGCCGCCCTCCACCAGCACCTTCACGGTGCCGTCCGGCAGCTTCAGAAGCTGCAGGATGGTGGACAGGGTGCCGACGCTGTTCAGGTCCTTCTCGGAGGGGTCGTCCACCTCGGGGCTCTTCTGGGCCACGAGCAGGATCTGCTTGCCGGCCTGCATGCCGTGATCGAGCGCCTTGATGGACTTGTCGCGACCCACGAACAGCGGGATCACCATGTGCGGGTACACGACCACGTCGCGCAGCGGCAGCACGGGCACCAGCATCGGCTGGCCTTCGAGCAGATCGGATTGACGGTTTTCGGCCACGGTGTTTCCTAGTGTCAGGATGACTGACGGATAAGCGACAGAGATGCGGCCGGCCGGACCCGGTTCAAGGGATCCAGCTTACTCTCTCGCG
>DASSIS010000096.1:0-5039 GCA_035691665.1 Gammaproteobacteria bacterium
ATGGTGATGCCGGGCGACAACATCAAGATGGTGGTCACGCTCATCAACCCGATCGCGATGGAAGACGGCCTGCGTTTCGCCATCCGTGAGGGCGGCAAGACTGTCGGCGCCGGCGTCGTCGCCAAAATCATCGAGTAACAGTTTTTAGGGTCCGCCGTATACGGCGGACGCCCGGACAGGAAGTCCGGGCTGGTTGGCTAATCAGGGACGGTGGGAGCAGTTTTAAGTAACACAGGCCAGTAGCTCAATTGGCAGAGCGGCGGTCTCCAAAACCGCAGGTTGGGGGTTCGATTCCCTCCTGGCCTGCCAAGAACGACTGGTCAGGCACTACGGGTTTTACGGGCAGATGAGCGAACAACAGGAAGCAATACAGACGAGCGGCTTCGATTCCGCCAAGCTCGCGGCCGCCATCGCGCTCGTGATCGGCGGTCTCTTCGCCTATTACTGGTTCGAGAACCAGGCTTGGTACCTGCGCGGCGCCTACGTGGTGGGCGGCGTGGTGGCGGCCTTGCTGCTGGCGTGGCAGACGGCGATCGGCCGCAACACGCTGGCGTTCATCCTGAGTTCGCGCAACGAAGTGCGCAAGATGGTGTGGCCGACCCGTGAAGAGACGCTGCAGACAACCTTGGCCGTCATCGTGGTGGTGCTGATCACGGGTGTGCTGATGTGGCTGCTGGACCTGGCCCTGTTCGCCGCGCTGCGCGGCATCACCGGGCAAGGGGCATGAGCATGGCGCTGCGTTGGTACGTGGTACACGCCTATTCCGGTTTCGAGCAGAGCGTGCGCCGCTCGTTGACTGAGCGCGTGAAGCGCAGCAACGTCGCCGACAAGTTCGGCGAGATCCTGGTGCCCACCGAGGAAGTGGTGGAGATGCGCGAGGGCCAGAAGCGGAAGAGCGAGCGCAAGTTCTTCCCGGGCTACGTGCTGGTGCAGATGGAGCTGGACGACGAGACCTGGCATCTCGTGAAGAGCGTGCCGAAGGTGATGGGTTTCATCGGTGGGACCCCGGACAAGCCGGCGCCCATCACCGACAAGGAAGCCGACGCCATCCTGCAACGCGTGCAGGAAGGCGTGGAGAAGCCGAAGCCCAAGGTGCTGTTCGAGCCGGGCGAGGTGGTGCGCGTGACCGACGGGCCGTTCAACGACTTCAACGGCGTGGTCGAGGAAGTGAACTACGAGAAGAACCGGCTACGGGTGGCGGTGCTGATTTTCGGCCGCTCGACGCCGGTGGAGCTGGAGTTCTCGCAGGTCGAGAAGTCCTAAAGGTTTTCATGCGTGGCGCAGGATGCGCCGCGTCATCAGGCAGGGAATGCGGGGAGCCCTAACCGGCGCTAACACCCACGAGGAGTAGGACATGGCAAAGAAAATCCAGGCATACGTCAAACTGCAGATCCCTGCAGGCGAAGCGAACCCGGCGCCCCCCGTGGGCCCGGCGCTCGGCCAGCAGGGCGTGAACATCATGGAGTTCTGCAAGGCCTTCAACGCCCAGACGCAGAAGCTCGAGAAGGGTCTGCCGACCCCGGTGGTGATCACGGTCTACAACGACCGCAGCTTCACCTTCATCACCAAGACCCCGCCCGCGTCGGTGCTGATCCGCAAGGCGCTCGGCCTCGAGAAGGGCAGCGCGACCCCCAACACCAACAAGGTGGGCAAGATCACGCGCAAGCAGCTCGAGGACATCGCCAAGATCAAGATGCCGGACATCACGGCGGCGGATCTCGAGGCGGCGGTGCGCACCATCGCCGGCAGCGCCCGCAGCATGGGCGTCGACGTGGAGGGCCTCTAACATGGCAATCGGCAAGCGTATGCGCGCGGCGCGGGAACAGCTCCCGCCCGGCAAACAGTATCCGGTTCAGGAGGCCCTGACGCTCCTGAAGAAGTTCGCCACCGTGAAGTTCAAGGAATCGGTGGACGTGGCCGTCAATCTCGGTATCGACGCCAAGAAGTCGGACCAGGTGGTGCGCGGTTCCACCGTGCTCCCCCACGGCACCGGCAAGAGCCTGCGGGTCGCGGTGTTCGCCCAGGGTAACAACGCGGAAGCGGCCCGTCAGGCGGGCGCCGACGTGGTCGGTTTCGAGGACCTGGCCGAGAAGATCAAGGGTGGCCAGCTCGATTTCGACCGCGTGATCGCCACCCCCGATGCGATGCGCATCGTGGGCCAGCTGGGCCAGATCCTGGGTCCCCGCGGCCTGATGCCGAACCCGAAGATGGGCACGGTGACGGCCGACGTGGTGGGCGCGGTGAAGAACGCCAAAGCCGGCCAGGTGCAGTACCGGGCCGACAAGGCCGGTATCGTGCATTGCACCATCGGCAAGTCGGACTTCGAGGTCAACGCCCTCAACGAGAACCTGCACGCGCTGCTCGCCGACATCAACAAGGTGAAACCGGCGACCGCCAAGGGCATTTACATGCAGAAGGTGACCGTGAGTTCCACCATGGGCCCGGGCATCGTGATCGATACGAGCACGCTGACTCTCTAAGCAGCGTGCTGAGCGTCCGCCGGGACGCTCGATTTTGACGCATCTCCGACAATGGGCGATGCAAAGTTTTGATGCGACTAGGGCCCGAGCCTAGTACGTCAAAGACCGTGAGCGGAGACCGTCCAGGACTGGACGGGATCCTTAATAGGTGGCAACACCGGCTCACGCAGACGGTGGCATCCGAATCAGGTTTCCCTGGTTTGGGCACCGTGCCCGCTGATAACGGGCAAGGGTGGGTGCTTCCAAGGATGGAGCGCCTGTTTATAACGGTACAAACCAGGAGGTAATCCGTGACGCTGAGACTTGAAGACAAGCAGGCTCTCGTCGCCGAGGTGGCCGAGGTCGCGGCGAAGGCGCATTCCGCCATCGCCGCCGAATACCGCGGCATGACCGTCGAGCAGCTCACCAAGCTGCGCATGCAGGCCCGCAAGAACGGGGTCTTCGTAAAGGTGGTCAAGAACACCTTGGCTAGACGTGCCGTCACCGGCACGGCGTTCGAGTGCTTGAAGGATGCTCTGAAGGGACCGCTGATCCTGGCGTTCTCGAAAGAGGATCCAGGCGCAGCCGCACGGGTGGTGAAGGATTTCACCAAGGACAACGAACAACTGGTGGTGACCGCGGTCGCCTTCGGCGGGAAACTCCTGCCCAAGACCGACCTCGAACGGCTGGCCAAACTGCCGACCCGCGAGCAGGCGATCGCCTCGCTCATGGCCGTCATGAAGGCCCCGATCACCAAGTTCGTGCGTACCTTGGCCGAACCTCACGCCAAGCTGGTCCGCACCGTCGCTGCGGTGCGCGATCAGAAGCAGGCTGCTTGAAACCGATTCGATTAGAACCTATTTGAGGAGATGACAATGGCTGTTTCGAAAGACGACATTCTGGAGACCATTTCCAAGATGACCGTGATGGAGATCGTCGATCTGATCTCCGCCATGGAGCAGAAGTTCGGCGTGTCCGCGGCTGCCGCCGTGGCCGTCGCCGCCGGTCCCGCCGCTGGCGGGGCTGCTGCTGCCGAGGAGAAGACCGAGTTCGCCGTGATCCTGAAGGCCGCGGGCGAGAAGAAGGTCGAGGTCATCAAGGTGGTCCGTGCCATCACCAGCCTGGGCCTGAAGGAGGCCAAGGACCTGGTCGAGGGCGCTCCCCAGACCGTGAAGGAAGGCGTGTCCAAGGACGACGCTGCGAAGTTCAAGAAGGACCTGGAAGCCGCTGGCGCGACCGTCGAGGTCAAGTAAATCGCTGCGGCGCGAGAGTACGGCGTGTCCCTAGGGCCACGCTGAAAAACCGGAAAACGGCTGGTGGCCATGGGGCCACCGGCCTTTTCCCGTTTTCGCATGTTTGGGCGTGACGCCGCACTCCGGGCGCCGCGCCGGGTTTGAAGGTTTGACCGGTTAAACCGCCGCGTACGCGGCGATCGTCGAGGGAAGCTCAGATGGCCTACTCATTCACCGAGAAGAAGCGTATCCGCAAGGACTTTGGCAAACGTCCGAGCGTGCTCGAGGTCCCGTACCTTCTCGCCATCCAGCTCGAATCCTACCTGCAGTTCCTGCAGGAGGACAAGACTCCCAAGCAGCGTGGCGACATCGGTCTGCATGCCGCGTTCAAGTCGGTGTTCCCGATCACGAGCTATTCCGGCAACGCCGCGCTCGAGTACGTCGAATACAAGCTCGGTGAGCCGCCCTTCGACGTGAAGGAGTGCATCATGCGCGGTCTCACCTATGCCGCGCCGCTGCGCGTGCTGGTGCGTCTCGCGCTCTACGACAAGGAAGCGCCGGTCGAGAACCGTCGCCCCAAGGAAGTGAAGGAGCAGGAAGTCTACATGGGCGAACTGCCGCTCATGACCGAGAACGGCACCTTCGTGATCAACGGCACCGAGCGCGTCATCGTGTCGCAGCTGCACCGGTCGCCGGGCGTGTTCTTCGACCACGACAAGGGCAAGACCCACTCCTCGGGCAAGCTGCTGTTCTCCGCGCGCGTGATCCCCTATCGCGGCTCCTGGCTCGACTTCGAGTTCGACCCGAAGGACGGGGTGTTCGTGCGCATCGACCGTCGTCGCAAGCTGCCGGCCAGCGTGCTCTTGCGCGCGCTCGGCTACAACGACGAGCAGATCCTGGCGCTGTTCTTCGAGACCAACACCTTCCACCTCTCCAAGGAGAAGATCGACCTCGATCTCATCCCCGAGCGCCTGCGCGGCGAGACCGCCGCGTTCGACATCAAGGTGCGCGGCAAGACCATCGTGGAGGAAGGGCGCCGCGTGACCGCGCGCCACATCCGCGAGCTGGAGAAGGCCGAGATCACCTCGCTCACGGTCCCGCCCGTGTACCTGGTGGGCAAGATCCTGGCGCATGACGTGGTGACCCGTCCCACGGGCGAGTTGCTCGCCAAGGCCAACGACGAGCTGACCCAGGAGAAGGTCGAGGCCCTGATGAAGGCCGGCGTGCAGCAGGTCCGCACGCTGTATGTGAACGACCTGGACCGCGGCCCGTTCATCTCCAACACCCTGCGCGTGGACGCGACGCACTCGCCGCGCGAGGCGCTGATCGAGATCTACCGCATGATGCG
>DASSIS010000097.1:0-3687 GCA_035691665.1 Gammaproteobacteria bacterium
CGGTCAAAACGCTGCGTCTGGTAGAAGGGGCCCTCATCTGCCTGGAGATCCAGCCAAGCCATGCCGTCCAGGATGGCCTGCACCGCCTCCCCCGTGGACCGCTCCCGGTCCGTATCCTCGATGCGCAGGATGAACTGCCCCTGGTGGTGGCGCGAGTACAGCCAGCAGAACAGCGCGGTGCGGGCACCGCCGATGTGCAGGTAGCCCGTAGGACTCGGGGCGAAACGGGTACGGACGGTCATGGGATCCTCAAGAGGGCTGCAGCGGTCAAAGCGCGGGATTTTACCAGACGGACATCGGTCATTTCACTTAATGCGACGGCCGCGATGGAACCATCCGGGGCCTGTGGCGTCATATGACAAGCCGCAGATGCACACCTGCATATGTAGCGTCTATCGGGGAATCACCTGTTTTGTTGCTAGAATCCCGGCCGTGAGCCCTGCCATCCAACCGGAGGACGACACTTCATGCAGCCCCGACTTGGCGTCCAGCCCCAGCCCATGAAGACCGAAGAGAAGGCCATCATCCACACGCTGAACGTGGGGGGCGAGGATGTGACGGTGTCGAAGTTCTACGGCACCACCGTGGACCTCAACGCCCACAGCGTCAGGATCCGCGCCCGCAAGAAGCTGCCCCTGGGTATGAACGTGGAAGTGCTGCTGCACCTCGAGGGCCACCGCAAGCCCTTCTATCTGTCAGGCGTGATCAAGGGACTGGAAGAGTCGAAGGACGACTCCGGCTACCTCATCCACATCTCCATCAACCAGAAGCAGGATGGTGATACCTCCCTGTGGAAGAAGCTCTTCCACTGAGCGCTTCGATCTAACGCCTTCTCCGCGCGCCGCGGGTGGCGGGCGCCGTGGTGGGATCCTCCGGCCACGCATGCTTAGGATACCGCCCCTTCAATTCCTTCTTCACTTCCGGCCAGGTGCGTTGCCAGAAACCCTTGAGGTCCTGGGTCACCTGCACCGGCCTTTGCGCCGGCGAGAGCAGGTGCAGCATCACCGGCACCTTCCCCTGGGCGAGCCGCGGGGTGTCCGCCTGGCCGAACATCTCCTGCAGCCGCACCCGCAGTACCGGAGTCTCCCCTTCCGTGTAATCCACCTTGATCTCGGAGCCGCTCGGCACCTTGAGCTGTGCCGGCGCCTGCTCGTGCAAGGTACGGCGCTGGTGGTGATCGAGACCGGCCAATAAGGCTTCGTCCAGGGGCAGACGCTCGAGATGGGAGAAACGGCTCATCCCCTGCATCCAGGGTGAGAGCCAGGCATCCAGGTCCTTCAGCAGCGCCGCATCGGAAACGTCGGGCCACTCCTCTCCTAGTACGCGGCGCAAGAACAGGATGCGCGCCTGCAGGTTGCGCAGGGCGGGCGTCCAGGGCAGCACTGCGAGGCCCCGTTGCCGGACGGCCTCCAGGAGCGCGCCGGCGATGGCTTCCGGCGACACCTTCGCCGCCGGCGCGTCAGCGAGCACCAGGGCATGGAAACGACGCTGGCGGCGCGCCAGCACAGCACCGTTGGCCTCGTCCCAGCTGACAGATTCGACCTCGGTGATCTGCTCCGGGAAATGCGCCTCGATGTCTTCCCGGGCGAGGCGCGCCGCCAGGAACACCCGTGCCTCCCGGGCCTCTCCATCGAGCTGCGCCACTGCGAGCCAAGGAGACTTGCCGAGCGCGTCGCCATCCTGCAGCAGTGCGCCGCGTCCGTTGGCCAGGAGATAGCGATGGGCTTCGCCGCCGCGGCGTTGGGCGATGCGGTCGGGATAGGCGAAAGCCAGCAGCACGCCCTCATCCCCCGTCTCCCGATCGCCTGCCGCCACGCCGATGGTCTTCCGGAGATCGGCCGCCGCCGTGGAGATTAGTTTGCTGCGCTTGCGGCTCTCAGCATCGTCGCGCCGCAGCAGCTGCAGGCGCAGATGCACGTCCGCCTGGATCTCGCCCCCCGGCAGACGCAAGGGATCCCGCTCGCTCAGGAGCGCCGCGAGGGTGCAGCCGAGCGCGCCCCAGCCCAGGGCCTTGCTGCGGATCACCATGTGGGCGAGACGCGGGTGCAGGGGCAGCTTCAGGAGTTCGCGGCCGTGGCCGGTGATGCGCCCTGCGCCGTCGAGAGCACCGAGCTCCTGCAGGAGCTCCTGCGCCTGGGCATAGGCGGCGGCCGGCGGCGCATCCAGCCAGCGCAGGCTTGCAGGATCGGTGACGCCCCAGCGCGCCAGCTCCAGCACCAGGGCGGCGAGGTCCGCCGCCAGGATCTCAGGCAGGTTGGCGGGCGCCAGGCTCTCCGATTCTTTCCATAGGCGATAGCACACCCCGGGCTCGAGGCGCCCGGCACGGCCGCGGCGTTGGTCGGCGGAAGCGCGTGAGACCCGTGTGGTGAGCAGACGCGACATGCCGCTCACGGGATCGAAGCGCGGCACCCGCATCTGCCCGCCGTCCACCACTACGCGGATGCCCTCGATGGTGAGGCTGGTCTCGGCGATGGAGGTGGCCAACACCACCTTACGCCGGCCCGCGGAGGCGGGGGCGATGGCCTGGTCCTGGGCGCGGTTGTCCAGGTCACCGTAGAGGGGCGCGATGGAGACCTCGGCTCCCACCCGCTCCTGCAGGCGCTGATGCAACTTGCGGATCTCGCCCGTGCCAGGCAGGAACACCAGGAGGCTGCCCGCTTCTTCCTGGAGCGCCCGCTCTACGCTGAGTTGCATGTGAGGGAGCAGCGGCTCCCGATCCCGGGGCGGGAGATGGCGCGTCTCCACCGGATACAGGCGACCTTCGCTGGTCAATACCGGCGCCTCGCCCAGGAGCCGTGCCACCGGTGCCGCATCCAGGGTGGCGGACATGACGATGAGCTTGAGGTCGGGCCGCAGCGCCGCCTGAGATTCGAGCGCCAGCGCCAGAGCGAGATCCGCCTGCAGGCTGCGTTCGTGGAACTCGTCGAAGATCACTGCGGCGTAGGCGGAGAGCGCCGGGTCGTCCTGCAGAAGTCGCGTGAGCACCCCTTCGGTGACGATCTCCAGGCGGGTGGCGGGTCCGACGCGCGTATCCATGCGCACCCGGTAACCCACGGTGCCACCCACGTTCTCCCCCCGCTCCTCCGCCATGTGGCGCGCGGCGCTGCGCGCGGCGAGACGCCGCGGCTCCAGCATCACGAGCTTGCGGCCCTCTGCCCAGGGTTCGTCCAGGAGCCCCAGGGGTACCCGCGTCGTCTTGCCGGCGCCCGGTGGCGCCTGGATCACGAGCGCGCCGCGAGCGCGCAACTCGCGGCGCACCTCCGGCAACAAGGCGTCGATCGGCAGGGGTCTCATGGAGGACGGCGCCGGAGGGTCCACGGCGTCCCGTTCACGGGTTTAACGGTAGGCCCAGCTCAGGGAGACTTCGGTACGGTTCCCGTCCGCGGTGTGCTCGCCCGCCGCCTGCAGGACGATGGGCCCGAGGTCGACACCGAGTCCGAGGCACTCGCCGAAGGGGCGCCGGCCGAAGTCGGTGCTGCGCTCGGTGAAGATGGCGGCATCCAGTTCGATGGCGGTGGTGAGCTTGTAGCGCAGACCGTAGTTGACGCGCCAGAAGTCGTCCACGGCGCTGCCGAGGGTCGCAGACAGCTGGTCGCGGTAGAAGCCGGCGTCGATGTAGAAGGAGGTATCCGGGTTGTAGGCCTGGTGGGCTCCGATGCCGACACCATAGAGGTTATGGCTGCCCGG
>DASSIS010000098.1:0-5538 GCA_035691665.1 Gammaproteobacteria bacterium
ACGATGGTCACCTGGATGAGACCGATGGTGATGTAGGGTCCGATCTTGCCCACCATGAGTTCCACGGTGCTGACGGGCGTGGTGATGAGCAGCTCCAGGTTGCCGCGCTCCCGCTCTCGCACCAGGGCGACGGCGGTGAACAGCACCATGGTGAGGGTGAGGATCACGCCGATGAGCGCGGGCACGATGTCCACGGCGGAGCGGCGCTCGGGGTTGTAGTAATTCCTCACTTCGAACAGCGGCGTGGGCGCCGCCGCCAGGTCCCGGACCTGGAGCGGCATGGCGGCCAGCCCCTGAGTCACGGCGAGCAAGGTCGGATCCGAACCGTCCACCATCAGCTGGGCGGCGGGCTGGGCGCCCGTGGCCGCGCGGCGCTCGAAGTCCGGCGGCAGGTAGATGCCGACGGAGATGCGACCTTCGTCCAGCAGACGCTTGAGCTCGGCGGCGCTGGCCACCTGCTCGGTCACGTCCACCACCTGGCTCGCCTGGGCCTGGGCCACCAGCATGCGGGAGAGCTGGGTCTGGGACTGGTCCGCCACGCCGGCCTTGAGGTGCCGCACGTCGGTGTTGATGGCGTAGCCGAAGAGCACGATCTGCAGCAGCGGCAATCCCACGATCATGGCGAAGGTGAGCTTGTCGCGCAGCAGCTGCCGTACTTCCTTGCCGGAGATGGCTCCGATGCGGCGCAGGGCGTCAAGCACGGGGCGCCACCCGCTCGTCGCCCTCGAAGGAGGTGGCGGCCACGAACACGTCTTCCAGGTTGGCGGGGGTCTGCTGCACCTGGGCTTCGATGCCGGCGCGGTGCAACAACTCCGCGATCTTCTTCACCGGCGCCGGGGTGTCGCGCTTCAAGAGCGCGTGCAGGCGCGTGCCGAGCTGGGTCACGCTCTTGATGCAGGGCTCGCCGCGCAGCGCCTGGGAGGCGCGCTGGGGATCCGGCGCCTCGATCTCGAGTATCAGGGCGTCGATGCCTTCCATCAGTGCCTTGGGCGTGCCCTCGGCCACGAGCTTGCCGCGGCTGATGATGGCGAGACCGTGGCAGCGCTCCGCCTCGTCCATGAGATGGGTGGAGACCAGGATGGTGGTGCCGGCGGCCGCGAGCTCGAAGAGCCGGTCCCAGAAGTCGCGACGGCTCTGGGGGTCCACCGCGCTGGTGGGCTCGTCCAGGAACAGGAGTTCCGGTGCGTGCAGGGTGGCGGCGGCGAGCGCCAGGCGCTGCTTCTGCCCGCCGCTCATGCTGCCGGCGCGACGGTGGGCCAGGTCGGTGAGGAAATAACGCTCCATGGCCGCGGCGATTCGCGTCTCGCGCAGTGCCCGGGGCAGGGTGAAGATCTCCGCCATGAACTCCAGGTTCTCCTTGACCGTGAGGTCGGCGTAGAGGGAGAAGTTCTGGGTCATGTAGCCGAGCTTGCGGCGCAGGGCCTCGGCGTCCCGGGGCATGCGGTGGCCCAGCACTTCCGCCTCGCCGGCGCTCGGTTCCAGGAGGCCGCAGAGCATGCGGATGGTGGTGGACTTGCCGGCGCCGTTGGGGCCTAAGAAGCCGTAGACCTTGCCGCGGGGGATGGCGAGGTCCACCCCGGCCACGGCGGTGAAGTTGCCGAAACGGCGGGTGAGTCCCTGGGTGCGGATGGCGTAGGGTTCGGACATGGCTTCAGCGGCGCAGGGAGGGGAAGTCCACTTCCACCGGCAGGCCGCTCGGGAGCGACGCGACCTCGGCCGGATCCAGGTAGACCTTGGCGAGATAGGCGAGCCGGCTGCGATCGCGCTCCGTCAGGGAGTTATAGGGCGTGAAGGCCGCATCCTGGGAGACGAAGCGCACGGTGCCGGTATAGGGCTTGTCCACGCCGTCGAAGCGCAGGCTCGCGGCGAGTCCGGGTTGGATGCGGGCCCGCAGGGGTTCGGGCACGTAGATCTCGGCGTAAGCCGTGCTCGCATCCAAGAGCACGGCCACCACCGCGTGCATGGGCGGGCGCTCGCCCAGGTGATAGGGCAGGGAGTCCACGGTGCCGTCCCGGGGCGCGCGCACGCTCAAGCGATCCAGGCTGATCTGGGTGTCGGCGAGGGAGGCCTGCGCCTGGCTCTGGGCATGCAGGTCGGCGTTGAGATCGGCCTGGGCGTTGTCGAGCGTCGCACGGGCCTGATCGAGAGAGGATTGGCTGGCATTGTGC
Organism: Gammaproteobacteria bacterium; assembly: GCA_035691665.1. Lineage (GTDB taxonomy): Bacteria > Pseudomonadota > Gammaproteobacteria > Natronospirales > REEB76 > DASUBN01. The sequence continues at coordinate 2,169 of DASSIS010000098.1, forward strand.
TGCCGCGCCAGAGACTCGGTGCGGTCGTATTCCTTCTGTGCGTCCGCGAGCGTGGCCCGGGCGCCGGGGATGCGCGCCGCCGCCTGGTCCCGGGCGGCCTGGGCCTGGCCCAGCAGCGCGAGGTAGCGGATGTCGCCCAGCTGCAGGATGAGCTGGCCGGCCTTCACCTGGTCGCCCTCGTGCACCGCGATGTTGACGATGGGTTCCTGGTCCTCGGCCACGAGCTCGATGCGATCCCGCTCCAGGGTGCCGGGCAGGGGCAGGGCGTCGTCGCTGCCGCAGGCGCTGAGCAGGAGCGCCAGGGCGGGCAGCAGCAGGAGAGCGCGGGTCTTCATGCGGAGACTCCCTGCAGGAACACCCGCTCGGTGTGGGCGATGAGCCGGTCCAGGTAGTCCTGTTTCACGCGCATGCCGAAGACCTCGCTCGCCACCGGCATGGCCACGAAGGGGAACACCGCCATGCTCACCAGGGAGAGGGCGGCGAGCGTCGGATCGAGGTCGGCGCGCAGCCGGCCGGCGGCCTGCTCCCGGGCCATGAGCTGGGTGAGGAGCCCCCCGCCCTTGGACGCGAACTGCTGGATGAACCAACCCCGCAGCCGGCCGCCTTCCGCCACCACTTCCCTGAGGATCAGTGGCGGCATCCAGGGGTTGGCGCCCAGGGTGCGCATATAGGCTTCGAGGAAGCCGCGGACCGGGTTCGGACCTCCCGCGGCCGAGCCCATCAGTTCCCCGAGGCGTTGCATCAGGGGCTGGAAGGTATCGGCCAGCATGGCCTCATAGAGGCCCTGCTTGTTGTCGAAGTAGTAGCTGATCATGGCCGGGTTCACCTTGGCCGCTTCCGCCAGGGCGCGGGTGGATACCGCGTCATAGCCGTGCTTGGCGAAGAGGCTGCGGGCCGCGGCCAGGAGCTGCTGGCGCACTGCCAGGTCCCGTTCGGCGGGCGGGCGGCCGGCCTTGGAAGCGGCGGGGCGGCGGGTGGATTTGGGTTTTGGAGTGTTGGTGTTCATAATTATATTTAATCATACGATTGATTAATTGTCAAGCCCCCTGAAAGCCAGGCGCCGCAAGGTCATCAGCCGGCCATGAGGCCGCTGGTATAGTGACCCGGATTCACTTGGGGGTATGGCCATGCAGGTGGGCATATTAGGCAGCGGCGGGGTGGGCCAGGCCTTGGGGCTGGGGTTCGCCAAGCTGGGCCACGAGGTGAAGATCGGCACCCGGGAGCCTGAGTCCGAGAAGCTCCGGCCCTGGCTCGCCAAGGCGGGGAAGAAAGCCTCCACCGGCACCTTCCAGGACACCGCCCGCTTCGCGGACCTGGCGGTGCTCGCCACCCTCTGGAGCGGCACCGAATCCGCTCTCCGGCTCGCCGATCCCGGCAACCTGGCGCGCAAGGTGGTCATGGACGTCACCAACCCCCTGCTGTTCGAGACCAACCATCCTCCCCGCCTCGCCCTCGGCTATTCGGATTCCGGCGGCGAACAGGTGCAGCGCTGGTTGCCCCACTCCAAGGTGGTGAAGGCCTTCAACACCGTGGGCAGCGCCCACATGGTGGACCCGAAGTTCCCGGGCGGCCCTCCCGACATGTTCATCTGCGGCAACGATGCCTCGGCCAAGCAGGTGGTGGCCGGCATCTGCAAGAGCTTCGGTTGGGGTGTGGTGGACGCGGGTGGCATGGAAGGGGCCCGTCTCCTGGAACCCATGTGCATGCTGTGGGTGCATCACGGTCTCCAGACGGGTTCCTGGGACCACGCGTTCAAACTGCTGCACAAATAAAAGGTTCTTCACCCAACTCCTGGGAAAGCGGTGGGGCATGACGACCCGTCATTCCGGCGAAAGCCGGAATCCAGTCTGAATAGGTGCGGCCTTCGGCCGCCGCCAAGACGACGGCGCCTTCGCACGCGAGGCTGCGCTTCCTGCTACGCTCATGGCCCAGGGCAAACATCCCTGTTTGCCCGCGTGGTGCGTGCACCGCGCCCTTCGCTCGCGACGCTTCTGAGACGGCTTTGCGTTATCACGCTTTCTTTATAGAGGGGTAAATCATGCGTTCGTTTTTCCTGAATGCCACAGGCCTTGCTCTTGCCATCTTCTCCAGCGTGGCGATGGCCGCGCCGCCTCGTGCCACCCATGTGGTGCTGGTGATCGAGGAGAACCGCTCCTTCCAGACCATCATCGGTAGCCAAGAGGCTCCTTATATCAACGAGCTGGCCGGGAAGGGGGCGCTCTTCACCCAGTCCTTCGCCATCACCCACCCGAGCGAGCCCAACTACCTGGCGCTCTTCGCCGGCGACACCGAGGGGCTCACGGACGATTCCTGCCCCCATAGCTACACCGGCGCCAACCTCGCCGATGCGCTCACGGCCAAAGGCTTGGGGTTCGCCCTCTATTCCGAGAGCCTGCCCCAGGAGGGCTTCGCGGACTGCGGCACCCTCGACAAGCTCTATCGCCGCAAGCACAACCCGGTGCCGAACTTCGCCTCGGTGCCCACCGAGGCCAACCAGCCCTTCAGTGCCTTCCCCGCGGATTACTCCAAGCTGCCCACGGTCGCCTACGTGGTGCCCAACATGATGGACGACATGCACGACGGCACCGTACCCCAGGCGGACGCCTGGCTGAAGCAGAATCTGGACGGCTACGTGCAGTGGGCCCTCAAGAACCACGGCGTCCTCATCGTCACCTGGGACGAGGACGACGGCACCCAGAACAACCAGATCCCCACCCTCATCGTCGGCCAGGACGTGAAGCCCGGGAAGTACGACCAGAAGATCGACCACTACTCGGTGCTGCGCACCCTCACGGACATGTATCACCTGAAGCCCATCGGCCACGCCAAGCAGGCCAAGCCGATCAAGGGCATCTGGGTCAGCCGGTTCTTCGGTCATAAACATAAATGAGATAAGCGAGCGGCCACGGGGAGCGTCGGATGGGCAAGCATTACGAGACACGCCAAGAGGAATACCTGATCTCCACGGATCCCGCGAAGCTGGATCCCGCGGCGGTACACGCCTTCCTCACCACGGCCTACTGGTCACCGGGTATTCCCCTCGCCGTGGTGGAGAAGGCCCTGGAGAACTCCCTCTGTTTCGGGCTCTACCATGACGGGAAACAGGTGGGGCTCGTGCGGGTGGTGACGGACCATGCCACCTACGGCTACCTCTGCGACGTTTATGTGCTGGAGGCGCACCGGGGCAAGGGCCTGGGGCACTGGATGGTGGAATGCGTCATGTCCCACCCGGAGCTGCAGGACCTGCGCCGCTTCACCCTCGCCACCAAGGACGCCCACGGCGTCTACGCCGCCTTCGGCTTCACGCCCCTCACGGCGCCGGAGCGGATGATGGAGCGTTTCGACCCCAAGGTGTATGAGCGCATGGCTT
>DASSIS010000099.1:0-12671 GCA_035691665.1 Gammaproteobacteria bacterium
TGAGGCGGTAGAACAGGTCCTCGCGGAAGGTGCCGTCGCGGATCGCCTGACGCAGGTTGGTGTTGGTGGCGGCGATGACGCGCACGCGCGCGCGGCGTGTGGTGTTGGAGCCGAGCCGCTCGAACTCGCCGGTCTGCAGCACGCGCAGCAGCTTCACCTGCCCCGCGAGCGGCAGGTTGCCGATCTCATCCAGGAACAGGGTGCCGCCGTCGGCGGCCTCGAAGCGGCCCGGCCGGGCCTTCTGGGCGCCGGTGTAGGCGCCGGCCTCGGCACCGAACAGTTCGCTCTCCATGAGCTCCGAGGGCAGCGCGCCCATGTTCACCTTGATGTAGGGACCGTCCTTGCTCTGGGAGTTGGCGTGGATGATGTCGGCGATCATCTCCTTGCCGGCGCCGTTCGGCCCCAGGATCACCACCGGCACGTCGGCGTGGGCCACCTGGGTGGCGATGGCCACCACCTGCTGCATGGCGCTGCTCTCGTAGACGATGCCGCAGAGGTCGAAGCGCGCGGCCAACGCTTCGCGGGCGGCGCGCTGTTCGCCCTGCTGGCGCCGCTGCTCCCGCTGCAGACGCCCGAGCGCCATGAGGTTCTTGACGGTGGTGACGAGCTTGGTGTCGTCCCAGGGCTTCGCCAGGTAGTCGGCGGCACCGGCTTTCACCAGCTCCACCGCGTCCTCGAGGTGGGTCCAGGCGGTGAGCAGTACGATGGGCAGGTCCGGATGGCGCCGGCGCACTTCGCGGAAGAGCGCGGTCCCCTCGGCGCCGGAGGTGTTGGCGCCGGTGAAGTTCATGTCCTGGATCACGAGACCCACGTCGCCTTGGGCGAGGCGCTTCAGGCCCTCGTCGGGCGAGAGCACGCTCTCGGTCCTGAAACCGTGCAGCTCGAAGAGCAGCGCCAGCGCGTCGCAGATGGCGCGGTTGTCGTCTATGACCAGGATCTTGTCCATCTTCCGCCGCTTCCCCTGAAAGCCCGGAGCGGGCGGCACACCGCCCGCTCCCAGTCTAAAGCGTTTACCCCCCCGTCAGACACTCCGGGTGGCGATGGCAGGCGGTATCGCCGCCGCCCGCAATGCCGGTCCCATCACCGCCGTCAGCCCCAGCGCCCACAGGCACAGGATGCCCACCGGGATGTAGTACCAGGAGATGGGCGATACCTTGAACAGCACCACCAGCCAGTAGTTGAGCGCGACCGCGAAGACGCTGCCCAGGATCACGCCGATGCTGGTGATGAGCCAGTTCTCGGTCATGAAGTAGCGCACGATGTCGGTGCGGCGGGCGCCGAGCGCGCGGCGCGTGCCGATCTGCTTGGTGCGCTGGCTCACGCTGAAGCTCGCCAGGCCCGCGATACCGAGGGCGGTGATGCCGAGGATCAGGCCGCTCATGACGATGAGCATCACCAGCAGGGCATGATCGCCCTCGTAGGTGCGGTCCTTGTAGTAGTTGAGCGTGCGTACATGGCGCAGGTAATCGCCCTGGTGGGAATCGTTGAGCTTCTGCTCCGCCGTCTTCATGACCTCGCCCTGCTGTCCCGGCAGGGTGCGCACCAGGTAGCGGGTGTTGGGCCGCAGGAAGACCGTCGGGAATATGATCTGGCGTTCGAAGCCTTCCCAGGTGGGCCAGTAGCCCTCCAGGGTGCCCACCTCGCCGACGATGGTGATGGGATCCGGGGTGTCCTCGTAGATCACCTTGCCTATCGGGTCCTGGCCCGGGAAGATCTTCTCGGCTGCGGCGCGGCTCAAGATGGCGATGTTCGGATTCTTATAGCCGTCCCGGGTCTGGTGCTCGATCTCCTCGTGGGTGAAGTTGCGGCCGGCGATCAGCGCCGTGCCGAGGGTGTTCAAGCTGTGCTCGTCCGCCTGGAATACGCCGACGTTGATGTACTTGCCCTTGGGGTCGGGCGTGGTCTGGAAGCCGCTGTTCCAGCCGCCCCCGCTCAAGGGGATGGCTTCGGAGGGCGCTGCGTCCACTACGCCCGGGATGCTGCGCAACTCGTCCAGGTGGGCGCGGATGGCGGTTTCCGGGTTGTAGTCCGGCGCGTATCCCGTCATATCCACCACGAAGATGTTGTCCACGTCGATGCCGGTGGGACGGTCCATCTTCACGATGCGGTCGTGGATGATGAACACCGCGTTGCAGACGATGGCGAGGGTCAGCGCGATCTGCAAGGCGATGAGGATGGCGCCGGTCTTGTTGCGCAGCAGTGCGCTCAGGATGGGGCGGATGTCCATGATGGTTCTCCTCACTGGACCTTGAGGTAGAGGGCGGGCGGGATGCGCACCACGCGCCAGGCGGGATAGAGGCCGGCCAAGACACTCGCGACGATGGCGAGCGAGATGCCCACGCCCACCATGGTCCAATCCAGGTGCGCGGCCTTGCCAGCGTCGCCCGAGAGCAGATGCCGCAGCCCGAACAGCCCGACCCAGCCGACACCGATGCCGAGGATGCCGCCGCCGAGGCCGACGACCCCGGTCTCGACGATGTACTGGCGGAACAACGCCATGCGGCTCGCACCGAGGGCGCGGCGCAGGCCGATCTCACCGGAGCGTCGCAGGAACTTGGCCAGGATGAGGCCGATGGTGTTGAGCATGCACACCGCCAGGAACATGAAGGACAGCGCCACCAGCACTTTCACCTCCGGCGGCACCACCTTCTCGTAATGCAGCCATTCGTCCACGTTGCGCAGATGGTTGTTGAGGGGGCGCGGGAAGCGTCCTAGTTTCTTCTGCTCCTGCACGTAGGCGTCCAGGAAGCTGTGGTAGTCCTCGGCTGCCGCTTTGTCCTTGACCTGTACCCAGAACTGGATCCACACGCATTCCGAGTTGAGGTAGCCCTGGAAGGTCTTGTCCGGCGTGTTTTTCCAGCAGCTGTTGTTGCCGCTGCCGTGCAGCTGCATGGGCTGGATGAGGCTGAAGGGGATGAAGAGGTCTTCCGGGTCGTCCAGGGCGCCGTTGTTGAGATCGTAGAACTTCGGTTCCGGGTTCCATCTCTTCATAACGCCGACGACGCGGAACCGGCGGTTATTGAGGGTGATCTCCTTGCCGACGCTGTTGGCACCGCCGAAGAGCTTCTCGTTGGTGGCCTGGCTCAGCACCACCACTTGTTGGGCGCTGTCGTCCGCATCCTTGCTCCAGGGCGTGCCGTACTGGAAGGGCACGTCGAACATGGAGAAGAAGTCGTTGTAAGTGACCCGGGCGATGGTCAGATAGGGCTTGATGGCCGGGTTGTCGGGCTGCATGGTCAGGGTCGCGACGATGCTGGCTTCCTGGTGTGTGGCCTTGGCCGCCTTCATCAGGCCCGTGGCATCCAGGTAAGTCACCTGCTCCGGCGGTTCATCAGGGTCGTTGTAAGGAGAGTTGGGATCCCAGTTATCGAGCTGCACCGCATACAGCTGGTCGTTCTTGTAGGCGATGGGGTTGCCGGACAGCACGTGGTAGATCGCCAGCGTCGTGGTGGACATGCCGATGCCGATGGCGATGGCGCTCACCATGAGCGCCGTCAGCACCGGGTTGCGCCGCATGCTGAGCAGCGCGAGTTTCAGGTTGTAGACGAACATGGCTGTTGCTCCTCTTTAGGCCTGGACGCCCTTGGTCTCGCGTCGGCCGCTGTCCGGCACGGCCTTGAGGTCGGTCACCTGGCCATCCAGCACGTGCACGCTGCGGTGGGCGCGGCGCGCAAGCTCGGGGTCATGGGTCACCATGACGATGGTAGTGCCGTTGGCGTTGATGCCTTCCAGGAGGTCGAGCACCTGGCGTGCCATCAGCGAGTCCAGGTTGCCGGTGGGCTCGTCCGCCAGCAGCACGCGCGGGTCGCCGGCCAGCGCCCGGGCGATGGCCACACGCTGCTGTTGGCCGCCGGAGAGCTGGGCGGGGATATGCTTCATGCGGGAGGCTAGGCCCACGGTCTCCAGCGCCTGCTGCACGCGCTTGGCGCGCTCGGCGGCGTTGAAGCCCCGATAGCGCAGCGGCACCTCCACGTTGTCGGCCACGTTGAGGTCGGGGATCAGGTTGAAGCCCTGGAAGATGAAGCCGATGCGCTGGTTGCGGATGCGCGAGCGGTCGTCGTCGTTGAGGTGGCTCACGTCCTCGCCGTCGAGGGTGTAGCTGCCGCCGTCGAAGGACTCGAGCAGGCCCGCGATGTTGAGGAAGGTGGACTTGCCGGAGCCGGAGGGGCCCATGACCGCCACGAACTCGCCTTCCTTCACCTCCAGGCTGAAGTCGCGCAGCGCGTGGGTCTGCACCACGTCGGTACGGTAGATCTTGCTGATGCTCTCCATCTTTAACATGGCGGGACTCCCCGGTGGAATGTCAACGTATTAGGACCGTCTTGGCACTGTCGAAGGTGCTGGTGTCGGAGATGATGATGGTGTCGCCTTCCTTCAGGCCGTCCAGGATCTCGACCGAGCCGATGCTGGTGGCGCCGGTGGTGATGGGCGTGCGCGTGGCCACGCCGTCGTGCACCACGTAGGCCATGTGCCCGCCGTCGCTGTCCAGGAACTGGCCGCGCTGCACCATGAGCACGTTGGGCCGCGAGTCCATCACGATGCGCACCTGCACCTGCTGGTTTTGCTTCAGGCCCTTGGGCTCGCCGCCGGCGAAGCGCACCCGGCCGGTGACCTGGTTGTTCTCCACCTCGGGCGAGACGGCGGTGAGCTTGCCGGCGTAGGTGTTGCTGCCGTAGGTGATGTCCGCGGCCATGCCGAGGGCCAGGCCGTCGGCGTAGCTCTCCGGGATCTGGATCGCGATCTCGAGCTGCGACAGGTCCACCACCGTCATCAGCGCCTGGTTGGGCGTGACGTTGGTGCGGGTCTGCACCGCCAGGTTGCCGACGATGCCGTCCACCGGCGAACGTACGCTCAAGCCGTCGTAGCGGCGCTTGAGATCGGCCACCAGCAGTTGCTCGCGCTTGACCTGCAGCTCCTTGGTGCGCACGTCGAAGTTGAGGCCTTCCTTGTCGAGCCCGGTGTTGGCCTTGGCGTTGTCGTAGTTGAGCTGGGCTGTGGCCAGGTTGTCCTGGGCGGTGTTGTAGTCCTTCTCGCTGATCACGTGGTAGCCCCAAGCGGCTTGGGCGCGCTTCATCTCACGCTCTGCGGCGTCGAGCGACACCTTGGCCTGGTCCTGGGTCTCCTGGGAGAGCAGCGAGGCCTTCTTGGCGGTGATGCGCGCCCGCTCGAGGTCGGTCTGCATGCTGAGCAGGGTAGACTGTTCCTGCTGGTAGCTGCTGGTGAGCTCGGGGCTGTCGATGACCGCCAGCACCTGGCCCTTCTTCACCGCGTCGCCGGCGATGACCTTGAGGGTCACGGTGCCGTTCACGTCGCTGTAGAGGGTGGGGCTCACGGCCGCCACCACCTGACCGTCCACCGAGACGTCGCGCACGAAGGTGCCGCGCGTCACCTTGGCGACGCGCACCTGGTCGGCGGCGACGGTCTGCTCGGCCTTGGCCCAGCGGTAGAGCGCCGGGACCGTGAGGGCCAATAACAGCAGGAGGGCCGCGCCGCCGCCGATCAGGTACCAGCGCTGCTTGCGCCGACGTGGGCTGTTGTCCACCGCCACGTCCTGGCCGGAGGTGTCGCGGATCTTGACGATCTTCTGCAGGTTTTCGTTGTTCATGACAGGTACGAAGCAAGCAGCGTGCCAAGTACCTTCCTGAACTCCCAGGCCAGCTGTAGCGCGGTGATGAGGGTCGCCAATTCCATCCAAAGCTCCGTGGGTTCATGTCCGCGGACGGGATTCGATGTCCGCTCAGTGTCCGTTCGGACACTTTCCCTTATCAGGCAATAACTTAGTCAATACTTGGATGCGCGGCCTTCCGAAACGGTTGCAGTCATCCCGAATAAAACGTCGCCCTTACCCCCGCCGTTGGAATTCCCTCGCTCGACATCGTCGGCATTTTTTGTTTCACGCCATCCAACGCACCGCTTTTCGCGGCGAGCTTGGCAAAAAAGTGCGTGGATTCCAGATTCCATGCGGTCGGTTTCGACTATCGGCACGAGAATCGGAATGCTAGCTTCATGCTTGCAACCGATGGCTTCGGGACCCGTGATCAGCTGTTGATTGGGAATAGTTAAGCGATAGCGAACTATGAAACGGAGCGTCGGTCCACTTGAGGGTGTTTTAAGTGAAGGAACAAGTCATGAAAAGATCGTCTCGAATCATCCCTGGCTGTCGCCCGTCCTGGGTGCTCGGCCTGATGGGACTGTTGTGCCTACCGTTCGCCTGGGCGGTTTCAGCATCGGCTGATGATGCTCCACCCAAGTACCCGGCCAGGCTACCCATCGCGCAATACATGGAACCGGATCAGGCCACCGAGATCGCCCTGGCCCGGACCGCTGCGCCGAAAGCCGTATCAGACAATGCCACTATCCTGGTACTGGGCAAGGAGGGTTACGAGACGGCGGTCAAGGGCACGAACGGTTTCGTGTGCTACGTAGGGCGGTCCTGGGAGAAGGATTTCGATGACCCTGAATTCTGGAACCAGCACCCCCGTACCCCTCAGTGTTACAACGCGGCGGCGGCAAGCTCGATACTCCCGGGCATCCTCGAACGCACGCGTTGGGTGATGACAGGTGTCTCCAAGGACGAGATGATTGCGCAGACGAAGGCGGAAGTAGCAAACCATCAAGCCGGCGTCCCTGCTCCCGGCAGCATGGTCTACATGCTGTCCAAGGACCAGTACATCAACGATCCACAGCCGGGCGCACCGTCCAATTTCGCTCCGCACGTGATGTTCTTCGTGCCGGCTGCCCCAGGCGAAGAAGGCTCGGCCTGGGGCGCGAACGTGCCCCACGCGGCGATCTTCTCGACCACCAGCGATATTGAGCCGTTCACAACCTATTTCGTGCTGTCGCCGAAATGGTCCGATGGCACCTTCGGTCCTTACGTGGCTTCAGTTGCCAAGACCGACGAACAGCATCATCACTGACGTGAGGGAATCAACCATGAAAAGACCGTCGCTGAGCATTATTCGGCCACTCGGCATATTGAGCCTGTTGTGCCTGCCGCTCGCCTGGCCACTGACGGCGTCGGCTGACGATGCTCCCAAGTACCCGGCCATGGCCCCGGTCGCGCAATACCACGAAGCAAGCGACGCACAAGAGATAGCGCTCGCCAAGAGCGCCGCCGCCGCATCGATCTCGGATCACGCGGAGATAAAGGTGTTGGGCGCGCATGGCTACGAGACCGCGGTGAAAGGGACCAACGGCTTCGTCTGCCTGGTGGGGCGGTCCTGGGCCATGAGCTTCGACAATCCGGAATTCTGGAACCCGAAGATCCGCACGCCGATATGCCTCAATGCAGCCTCAGTGCGGGACTCCTCGGTGCTGCCCCTCTACCTCACTCGCACCGAATGGGTGCTGGCCGGTGTCTCCATCGCCGATATGCAGCAGCGGGAGACGGCCGAGTGGAAGGATGGCAGGCTCACGCCGCCGTCAGCCGGCGACGTGACTTACATGATGTCGAAGGACCAGTACATCAATGATGATGCGCACCCCTGGCACCCGCATGTGATGTTCTTCGCGCCGCGCAAGGATAAGTCGCAGTGGGGTGAAAACCTTCCCGGCTCACCAGTGCAGGCCGACTGCACCAACGTCGCGGAGACGTGCATCTTCATGGTGCTGGTGGCGAAGTGGTCCGATGGCACCCTGGACCCGACGTACGGCTCGGCAGGAACCCATCGCATGTGATGAGGAGATTGGTGGGTGCTCCAAGGATGGATCGCGCCAGTGTGTAAAAAGAAACGGCGGCCCTGAGGCCGCCGTTCATTTTCTGAAAGCCAGGCTGTCTGCTTATTCGTGGCCTGCCGGCGGGTAAGCCGGCAATAGCGGGGGCACCGCCGGCAACGGCAGCGGATGGGCGGCGATCTTGTTCATCAGGTACTTGATGGCCGTATCCAGCTGCGCATCCTTGCCCTTCACCAGGTCGCCCGGCAGGTCGTCCACCTGGATGTCCGGATCCACGCCGTGGTTCTCGATCACCCACTGGGAGTCCAGGCCGTACTCGGTGCTCTCCGGCACCGTGATGTAGCCGTTGTCCAGCAGCGACCAGTCGCCGCGGATGCCGCGCACGCCGCCCCAGGTGCGCATGCCGATCAGCGGACCCAACCCATACTTGCGGAAATAGTAGGGGAAGATGTCGCCGTCGGAGGCCGAGTACTCGTTGATGAGGCAGGCCTTGTAGCTCACCGAGAGCACCTGCGGTTCGGTGCCGGGGGCCTGCTCACGGTTGGTGGTCATGCCGGCCAGCACCCGGCGCAGGCGCTCGAGCAGGATCTGGTCTATGAAGCCGCCGCCGTTGAAGCGGTCGTCGATGATCAGGCCCTGCTTGTCTATCTGGGGGTAGAACTGGTCGATGAACTGCTTCATGCCGTTCGCGCCCATGTCGTCCAGGTAGACGTAACCGACCTTGCCGCCGGAGGCCCTGGATACGTAGTCGCGGTTGTGCTGTATCCAGTCGTCCTGGCGGATGGTGCCCTCGTCGTGCAGGGTCTTCACGGTCACGTCACGGCGGTCCTTGCCGGCGGCGTCGTCCGCCAACGTGAGCCTCACGGTCTGGCCGCGGGTGCCCACGAACAGGCTGTAGATGTCGGTGGGAGCCTTGAGCTCATGGCCGTCCACCGCCAGCACGTAGTCGCCCACCTTGGCGTCGATGCCCGGTTCCATGAGCGGTGAGGCGTATTCCGGCTTGGTGTTGTCGCCGGCGTAGATCTTGGAGATGTAGTAGCGACCCGACTTCGGGTCCACCGCGTAGTCGGCGCCGACGAGACCGGTCGGCACCGGCGTCACGCCGTAATCCAGGTCGCCGCCGCCCACGTAGGTGTGGGAGTTGGAGAGCTCGCCCTGGATCTCGCCGATCAGGTAGACGAGGTCTTCGCGGTGCCCCACGTAGGGCAGGAGCTTCTCGTACTTGGCCTGGATCGCGTCCCAGTCCACGCCGTTCATCTTCTCGTTCACGAAGAAGTCCCGTTCCAGGCGCCAGGCCATGTGGAACATCTCGTCCCACTCGGCACGCGGGTCCACCTGCATCAGCATGTGGGAGGTGTCGACGTCCTTGGGCTGCCCGTCGTCACCGCTCACGTCCAGGAGCTGGAACTTGCCGTCCTGGGTGTTGATGAGCGCGGTCTTGCCGTCCGCCGAGAGCGCGTAGGAGGCGAGGTCGGTGGCGAGGCTCTTGTCCTTGCGCTTGTCCATGTCGAACACGTGCAGGGCGCTGTGCTCGCCCGAGAGCGGGCCCTCGATGGTGAAGTTGGGCTGGGTCTCATAGTAGAGATGCCCCGAGGTGGCGGTGAGCCCGGCGATGTTGTCCGCCGGTACCGGCACCGCCACAGCACGGGCCATCAGCCCCTCCACGTCGATGTGCAGGGGCTTCGGGCCTTTGCCCTTGTCCTGCTTGTCGTCGTCGCCGGATTTCTCGTCCTTGGCGGGCGTGCCCTCGTCGGAGCGCGGCGCGAAGGGCGAGGGAGCGTCCTTGTCCAGGGTGGCCGCGTAGATGCCCATCATCTTCAGGGTGGCGACGTTGAACTCGCTCTGGCTGAAGGTCGGGTTCTCGTGGCGCAACGAGACGAAGTACAGGTACTTGCCGTCCGGGTCGAAGGCCGGGTTGAAGTCGGCGTCGAAGCGCGAGCTCAGGAGCGTCGCCTTGCCGGAATCCAGGCTGTAGAGCCAGATGCCGGGCTGCTGATTGTCGCGCTGCTGGCTCCAGGCGAGCCACTTGCCGTCCGGCGACCAGGTGTAGTCATGGATCTCGGCGAACTTGTCCTGGCTCACCTTCACCGCCTTGCGGCTCTTCACGTCCAGGTACCAGAGCTGGTGCAGGTTGTCGGAGAAGACGAGCTTGGAGCTGTCCGGCGACCAGAGCGGGCGGTAGAAGTAGCCGGTCTTGAAGTCGGAGAGCACCTGCTCGGCACCGCCCTCGGAGGGGCGGATCGCGATCTCGTCCTCGCCCGAGGCGTCGGTCTGGTAGGCGATCCACTTGCCGTCCGGCGACCAGGAGGCGTTCTCCTCCTTGGCGTTCGAGGTCTGGGTCAGGTCGCGTGTGTTGCCATGTTCGGCGGGCAAGGTGAACAGGTCGCCGCGTGCCACGAGCAGCACGCGCTTGCCGTTGGGCGAGACGTCGAAATCGTTGCCGCCGGCGGGGTCGTTGGCCTGCATGAACTTGGAAGCGTCCACGTAGCGGGTGCCGGTCTCGCGGCCGTCGTCCGGCACGCTCACGTCGAGCTTGTGCAGCTGCTCGGAGGGCAGATCGAGCACGTACAGGGAGCCGCCCTGCTGGAAGGTTATGCCGTCGTCGCCCAGGCTCGGCCAGTCGAGGTCGTAGTCGGTGAAATGCGTGACCTCGTGGGTCTGCTTGCTGCCGAGATCGAGCGCCCAGATGTTCATGCGGTGGTCCTCACCCCGGTCGGAGGCGAAGTACACGGTGTTGCCGTGCCACATCGGGTCGATGTCGTTGCCTTTCCAGTCGGTGAGCTGGACGTCGGCGCCGGTCTTGAAGTCATGGGTCCACACGTTCTGGTGCAGGCCGCCGGTGTAGCGCTTCCAGGTGCGGAAGTTGCGGAAGATGCGGTTGTAGGCGATGGTGCTGCCGTCCGGGCTCCAGCTGAACATGCCGCCCTTGTCGAGCGGCATCAGCTCCTCGGGGCCGCCAGCCACCGGCACGGTGAAGTAGCGGCCGAACCAGCTGTTCATGGAGCTGCGGCGCGACAGGAACACCACCTGCTTGGAGTCCGGAGTCCAGCCGAGCACCATGTTGTCCGGTCCCCAGCGCTCGGGCGCGCTGTCCACCACGTCGGAGTGGAAGGTGAGGCGGCGGGCGGCGCCGCCCGCAGCCGGGATCACGTACACGTCCGTGTTGCCCTGGTACTGGCCGGTGAAGGCGATCCACTTGCCGTCCGGCGAGTAGCGCGGCATCACGTCGTAGCCTGGGTCGCTGGTGAGGCGCACCGCCTCACCGCCCGTACGCGACACTTTCCACAGGTTGCCGTGGGCTTCGAACACCACGCTGTCCCCGTGCAGGGTGGGGAAGCGGGTGAAGGTGGTGTCGGCCTGGGCGGAGGAGCCCAGAGTCGCGAGTCCCAGCAAAGTGGCGGCGAGCCAGGCCAGTCGACGGGGGGAGGGGGTCATAGGGGTGCTCCTGGATGGGTTCTTATTTGTCGGTCGATTGAGGTTAAGGACCCCGGTCCGATGCTTTGGTTCAGACCGGGAAGACGCCCAAGGGGGCCAAGGATACCCCGGCGGGGGCCTCGAAGAGCCGCGGATATGGCCGGGCCGGAGGGGGCTAAGGTATCCTTAGCCGGCCTTTTGAGCACACTCCCGGCCCATGAAGCCGGGGGCCCATCATCCCAGGAGTATCAGATCATGCGTCATGGATTCCTCGCCGCTGCGCTGGTCGCGGCCGGCCTCTTCGTGTTCTCCTCCGCCCAAGCCGCCAGCGCCGGTCCCAAGATCGCCGTGGTGGACGTGCAGGCGGTGATCACCAATTCCCACCGCGGCCAAGAGGCCAAAGAGGCGCTGCAGTCCGCCGCGACCCAGTACCAGACCCAGGCGGGGCTGGACGACAAGCGCAAGAAGGCCCTCGCCCTCAAGGACCAGCTGGACAAGACCGACAGCAAGTCTGCGAACTACAAGAAGCTCCTCACGCAGTACCAGGACTCCTACGGTGAGCTGCAGCAGGGCGCCAACGAGATCCAGCAGCTGCTTCAGAAGCGCCAGCAGGAGCTCCTGCAGCCCATAGAGCAGGAGCTGCAGACGGTGATCGCGCAGTACGTCAAGGACAACGGCATCGACATCCTGCTGAACAAGGGTGCCAGCGTGATCAGCGCCAGCGACGCCTACGACGTGACCACCAGCGTGACCGAGGCCCTCGACAAGGACTGGGCGCAGCTACAGAAGACCTCCGCTCCCGCCGCCTCCACCAAGGCGGGCCACTGATCTCCCTGAAACCGGCAGGCGGGCCATGATCGACCTGCGCAGCGACACCGTCACCCGCCCCACCGCCGCCATGCGCCAAGCCATGGCGGCGGCGGAGGTGGGGGACGACGTGTTCGGTGACGACCCCACGGTCAACCGCCTGCAGGCGGCGCTCGCCGAGATGACCGGCCACGAGGCCGGTCTCTTCTTCCCCAGCGGCACCCAATCCAACCTCGCCGCGCTCATGGCGCACTGCGCCCGGGGCGAGGAGTTCGTGATCGGCTCCCTGGGACACAGTTTCAAGTACGAGGCCGGCGGCGCCGCGGTGCTGGGCAGCCTCTGGCCCCAGCCCCTCGAATACGAGGCGGACGGCAGCCTGGACCTCAAGAAGGTGGCGGCCCTCATCAAGCCCGAGGACGCCCACTTCGCCAAGACCCGCCTCTTGGTGCTGGAGAACACCCAGAACGGCCGGGCCTTGCCGCTCTCCTATATAGAGGAAGCGTCCGGCTTCGCCCGCTCCAAGGGCCTCGCCATCCATCTCGACGGCGCCCGGGTGTTCAACGCCGCCGTGAAGCTCGGGGTGCCCGTGGGCGGCATCGCCAAGCACTTCGACAGCGTCTCCCTCTGCCTCTCCAAGGGCCTCGGCGCTCCCGTGGGCTCGGTGCTGGCGTCGACTCGAGCCAGCATCAAAGAGGCGCGGCGGCTCCGGAAGCGGTTGGGTGGTGGAATGCGCCAGGCGGGTATCCTCGCCGCGGCGTGCCTCTACGCGCTCGACC
>DASSIS010000100.1:0-36597 GCA_035691665.1 Gammaproteobacteria bacterium
CTCCGGTCGTCGCCGTCGTCGGACCGACGGCGAGCGGCAAGAGCGGGCTGGCCGTCGAGGTCGCCCTCGCCCTCGGCGGCGAGGTCTTCAACGCGGACGCGTTCCAGCTCTACCGCGGCATGGACGTGGGCACCGCCAAGCCGGGCCGCGACGTCCTCGCCGTGGCGCCCCACAAGCTCATCGACATCCTGGATCCCGCCGAGAGCTATTCCGCGGCGCGCTTCCGTGCCGACGCGCTCGCCGCCATGGACGAGATCCGGGCCGCCGGCCGCATCCCGCTGCTGACGGGCGGCACCATGCTCTACTTCGACGCGCTGCAACACGGGCTCTCGGAGTTGCCGTCTGCCGATCCCGGTTTGCGGGCGGAGCTTGAGCGGCGCCTCGCCGCGGAGGGTTCGTCGGTGCTGCACGCCGAGCTCATGCGGCTCGACCCCATCGCCGCCGCGCGCATCCATCCCAACGACCCGCAGCGCATCCAGCGGGCTCTCGAAGTTTGTTACATTTCAGGACGTCCGTTGTCGGAACTCCAGGGCCGGCGCAGGGTCGAATCCGGTGATTACCGCTACATGAAATTGGCTCTTATCCCCGGCGAACGCCCGCTATTGCACGAAATAATCGAGCGACGTTTCCGGTCCATGATGTCAGAGGGTTTCCTGGGCGAGGTCGTGAAACTGCGGGCCCGTGGTGACCTGTACGGTGGCTTGCCGTCCATGCGCGCGGTCGGCTACCGCCAACTGTGGCAGCACCTGGATGGCGAGTTCGACCTCCCGGAGGCGGTGCGACGCGGCGTGGTCGCGACGCGCCGCTATGCCAAGCGTCAGCTGACTTGGCTGCGATCGGAACCCGACGTAAATTCGTTTGACAGTTACGTGCCCCGGTTCATGGATGATGTACTCGCGTTCGTGGAACGGAGCGTGACCGCGGCAGGCGTGTAACAAGGCTGTGATATAATTGGAGTTATCATGTACAGGAACAACGTCGGCTTGCCGGATCAGTCCAAGTCAGTCATAACGACAACAAGGAGAAGCACCATGGCCAAAGGTCAGTCCCTGCAGGAGCCGTTCCTGAACGCGCTCCGGCGGGATAAAGTGCCCGTCTCGATCTATCTCGTCAACGGCATCAAGCTCCAGGGTCAGATCGAATCCTTCGATCAATTCGTGATCCTGCTCAAGAACAGCGTGAGCCAGATGGTCTACAAGCACGCCATCTCCACGGTGGTGCCCGGCCGTCATGTGAACGTGTCCTCCGCTCCCGGTCACGAGGGTGACGCGCCCGTAGAGGGTGGCGAGCACCATTGAGGGTCTAGTGTCGAGGTGCGGGATTGTTTGAACGTCCGAAGAGCGGTGAACGCGCCGTTCTGGTCCACCTCAATCTGGATCCCGCCACCGGCGACGCTCTGCTGACGGAGTTCAACGAACTCACCCGCGCCGCCGGCGCGGAGGTGATCGGTACCGTCACCGGCAACCGCCGTACGCCCGAGCCGCGCTACTTCATCGGCAAGGGCAAGGCCGAGGAAGTGGCGGAGCGGGTGAAGGAGCTGAAGGCGGACCTGGTGCTCGTCAACCACGCCTTGAGCCCCAGCCAGGAGCGCAACCTGGAGCGGCTGCTCTCCTGCCGCGTGCTGGACCGCACCGGACTCATCCTCGACATCTTCGCGCAACGTGCTCGCAGCTTCGAAGGCAAGCTGCAGGTGGAGCTGGCGCAGCACCGGCATCTCGCCACGCGCCTGGTCCGCGGCTGGACCCACCTGGAACGGCAACGCGGCGGCAGCATCGGCCTGCGCGGCCCCGGCGAGACCCAGCTCGAGATCGACCGCCGCCTCATCGGCAAGCGCATCCAGCAGCTGGAGAAACGCCTGGAGCACGTGGGCGAGCAGCGCGAGCAGGGCCGCCGCACGCGCCAGCGACACGACGTGCCCACGGTCTCGGTGGTGGGCTACACCAACGCCGGCAAGTCCACGCTCTTCAATGCGCTCACCGGCGCCGGCGTGTTCGCCGCCGACCAGCTGTTCGCCACCCTGGACGCGACCCTGCGGCGCCTGGAGCTCGGCGACGCCAGCCAGGCGGTGCTGGCGGACACCGTAGGGTTCATCCGCGAGCTGCCCCACGACCTGGTGGCGGCGTTCCGCTCCACCCTGCAGGAGACCAACGAAGCGGCCCTGCTGCTGCACGTGGTGGACGCGAGCGATCCCGAGCGCGATGCCTACATCGAGACCGTGAACGGCGTGCTCAAGGAGATCGGCGCCGAAGCGGTGCCGCAGATCGAGGTGTTCAACAAGATCGACATGACCGGCCAGGCGCCGGCGACGGAACGGGGCCCGGATGGACAGGTGCGGCGGCTGTGGCTGTCCGCCGCGACCGGTGAAGGCCTCGAGCTCCTGCGTGCGGCCATCGCTGCGCGCCTCAAGGGCGACACGGTGCGCGGCTGGCTGAAGCTCGGCCCCCTGCAGGCCCGCGCCCGGGCTGCGTTCTTCGACCTCGGTGCGGTGCGCGCCGAGAAAGGCGATGACGACGGCGGCTACCTCCTGGAGGTGGAACTGCCGCGCCGGGAATATCACCGCTTGTGCCGGCGCGAGGGCCTGGAACCCTCGGCGCTGGTGGCCTGACGCCCATGGTCTGGAAGGAACCCGGCAAGGACAAGGATCCCTGGGAGGAGGGCAGCCAGCCGCCCGACCTGGATAAGTTCGTCGACGACCTGCACAAGCGCTTCTCGGGTCTCTTCCGCCGGCGCCGCCGTGGACGCCAGCGCCACCCGCTGCTGCTCTGGCTCGTGCCCGCGGCGCTCCTGGGATGGCTGCTCACCGGATGTTACGTGGTGGACACCGGCGATCGGGGCATGGGGTTCCTGCTGGGGCGGTTCCAGACCGTGACCGCGCCGGGCCTGCATTGGCACGCGCCTTGGCCGCTCGGCGCCGCCCAGGTGGTGACGGGCGTGGACCAGGGTGCCGACTACGTGCGCAGCTACAACACCCTGCTCAGCGCCGACGGCGACGTGGTGAGCGCGGAGGTGGCGGTGCACTACCGGATCACGGATCTGCCACAGTATGTCTTCGGGGATGCCGGAGCGTCGGATGGGGCCGGTGCCGTCGACGTGCTCGGCAACCTCACCGATGCCGCCGTGAGCGGAGCGGTGGCGCGGGCCAAACTGGCCGACCTCCTGGGCACCGGTGCGGATGGCGTGGCCACCGCCGTCGATACGGCGCTGAGTGCCTCGCTCGAACGCTATCCCATCGGCATCGAGGTGAATCGGGTGAGCTTCACCAAGGTCGCGGCCCCGGCGCCCCTGGCTGCCGCCTATGCGGCGGTGCGCCAGGCCGAGGTGCAGGCCCAGCAGCAGTCCGATGCCGCCGACGCCTATGCGGCCGACCTCCTGCCCAAGGCCCGCGGCGAAGCGGATGCACGGGTGGAAGCGGCCAAGGCCTATGCCGCCGGACTCGTGAAGCGCGCCGAGGGTGACGCCACGGCTTTCGCCGATGTGCTGGCGGCGTATCGTCGGGCTCCGGCCGTGACCCGCGAATCCCTCTATATCTCCACCTACGAACAGATCCTGGGGCAGGTGGACCGGGTGGTGGTGATGGGCAAGGATGGGCACGTGACCCTAGACTTGGACAAGTCGCAACCGCAGCAGAAGCCCCCGTCCAATCCCAAGCCCATGGCCAAAACCCCAAGCCCCCCGGGACGGCCATGACTTACCGCACACCCTTGAGCCTCTTGCTCGCCATCCTGCTGCTGGTGGTGCTTTCCCAGAGCGTCTTCGTGGTGCCGCAAGGCAGCCTCGGCGTGACGCGGCGCTTTTCGGCTGTGATCGACGTGGGCCTCGCACCCGGCGCACATCTCAAGCTCCCCTTTCTGGACCAGGCGGCAGAGCTGGATGCGGGAGGCATCACCTTGGACAGCGACAGCCTGGACGATGGACGGCTCAAGTTCACCAGCGCCGACGGCCAGCCGCTCGAGGCCAGTTATTTCGCGCTCTGGCATATCCGCGATCCGGAGCGCTTCTGCGCCGTGAACGACTGCGACGAGAGTGCGGCGGCGCGGCAGCTCGACAGCCTGGTGGTGCCGGCCTTGCGTGAGCTCTTCGCGGGGCGTAGCGAGCGCACCATACTGGATACCCAGGCGACGCTCACGGCAGGGCTCGCGGAGCGCCTCGATGCGGAAGCTTCCCGGTTCGGCGCCAGCTTGAGCCAGGTGGATATCACCGGGGTGACCCTGCCGGCCGCCGGGCTGGAGGACGTCTACACCCGGATGCGTTCAGCGGTGGAGGCGAAAGCCGCGCAAGTCCGCTCCCAGGGGGCGGCCGATGCGGCCCGCAAGCACGCCGAGACCGACACCCAGCAGGATGAGATCCTGGCGCAAGCCGATGCCAGCGCGGCGCGCTTGCGCGCCGCGGGCGAGGCGGAGGCGGCGGCCATCGCCGCCCAGGCGGCGCGGCCGGACCCGGATTTCTACCGTTTCTACGCGGACCTGGCGGCCTATCGCCGCAGTCTGGCGGGCAAGACGGTCCTGGTCCTGGACCCCAGCAGCCCCTTCATGAAGTATCTACAGCAGCCCTCGGGCCAAATCCCGCAAAAATAGTGGATTTTGCTCGCTGCTTAGGCGCGGGCTCGCCGTATACGGCGAGCGGGTGGACAGGACGTCCACCCTGGACCGCAAGCGGAGCAGGACAGCGCAGCGAGAGGGCCGAGAATGGCTGCCCGCCGCTACCGGCGCTCCTGACGGAGCGCCCCTGCCTCCCGCGGTGTTAGGACTCCTGTCCGTCACGACACCAGGGAGCAAAAGACGCATTTTTGCCAAAGGCGTATAATCTGACCACGGGCGGTCCTGCTGGGACGCCCGTTTTTTGTGCCCGCAGGGGCCGGTCCCGGGGGAGTGACGCGATGCTGGTGCCGTTCCTGAGCGCCGTGGGGCTCATGCTGGTGATGGAGGGCATCATGCCCTTCCTGAACCCGCGGGCTTTCCGCCGCACCCTGGCGGCGGTGGTCCAGGCCGAGGACCGGGTGCTGCGCATCGTGGGTCTGTTGAGCATGCTCGCGGGAGTCGCGCTGCTCTATTTCGTGCGGAGGGGGTGATGGGCAAGAACGTGATCGTCATCGGTGCCCAGTGGGGCGACGAGGGCAAAGGCAAGATCGTGGACTGGCTCACGGACCGTGTGGCGGCCGTGGTGCGCTTCCAGGGCGGACACAACGCCGGCCACACGCTCGTCATCGGCGGCGAGAAGACCGTACTCAAGCTCATCCCCTCGGGCATCCTGCGCGACGACGTACAGTGCCTCATCGGCAATGGCGTGGTGCTCTCGCCCACCGCCCTGTTCGAGGAGCTGGCGATGCTGGAGGGCAAGGGCGTGCCCGCGCGCCGGCGCCTCAAGATCTCGCCCGCCTGCCCCCTGATCCTCCCGTCCCACGTGGCCCTGGACAAGGCCCGGGAGCATGCCAAGGGTGCCGCCAAGATCGGCACCACGGGCCGCGGCATCGGTCCCGCCTACGAAGACAAGATCGCCCGCCGCGCCGTGCGCGTGGCAGACCTGTTCCACCGCGAACGCTTCGCCGCCAAGCTCGGCGAGGTGCTGGATTACCACAACTTCGTGCTCAAGAACTATTTCCGCGCCGAGCCCGTGGCCTTCCAGGCGACCCTGGAGCAGTGTCTCGACCTCGTGCCCCAGCTCGAGCCCCTGGTGGCGGACATCACCGTCATCCTGCACGAGCTTCGGGAGCGGGGCGAGAACCTGCTGTTCGAAGGCGCCCAGGGCGCGCTGCTCGACGTGGATCACGGTACCTATCCCTACGTCACCTCTTCCAACACCACCGCCGGCGGCGCCGCCACCGGCACGGGCCTCGGGCCCCGCTATTTCGACCAGGTGCTGGGCATCGTGAAGGCTTACACCACCCGGGTGGGGGAGGGGCCCATGCCCACCGAACTCTTCGACGCCATGGGCGAGCACCTGGCGCGCCGCGGCCACGAGTTCGGCTCGGTCACCGGCCGGCCGCGCCGCTGCGGCTGGTTCGACGTGGTGGCCATGCGCCGCTCCATCATCAACAACAGCGTGACGAGCGTGTGCATCACCAAGCTGGACGTGCTGGACGGCCTCGACACCATCCGCATCTGCGTGGCCTACAAGACCCCCCAGGGAGAGATGCACATCGCCCCCATGGGGGCCGAGAGCTTCGCGGAATCCGAACCCGTCTACGTGGACATGCCTGGCTGGAAGACTTCCACCGTGGGCCTGACCCGTTACCAGGAGCTTCCCGAGAACGCTCGCGCCTACCTCAAGAAAGTCGAGGAGCTCATGGGGGTGCCCCTCGACCTCATCTCCACGGGCCCGGACCGCACCCAGACCATCGTCCTGAGGCATCCCTTCGACTGAGAGCGGCCGTCCTGTCTGCCCCCCCTGACTGGCAGGGGCCTAGGCTGCTTTCTCTCGCTTCTCACTAAATAAATGTTTTATTTCATGTAGTTACAATCTATTGTACTTTACATAATATATATATATACTTTGTTACATAAAGATAATCCCAGGAATCCAAGCAAGACTGTGGGACGCGCCGAATAATGCAGACGCCGTTCAAAACCATGCCGACGGGTGTTTCAGGTGCCACCTGAGCGCTGAATCAGGGATATCCCGATGGTCGCGAGAAGCCCCCACAGGCCCAATGAGCACACGCAGAGGGTGAGACGACCCAAGACGGTCAAGGCCATACCCAGGGAGCAGCGGCACATGTACGAGACCATCGAAAACCAGATCCTCGATATCGTCGAAGCCATCGTCTTCAAGCGCGTGGCCCCGGACGAGCTGTTGCTGGAGTCGGGGCTGGTGGACTCCATCACCGCCGTCGACCTGGTGTTGCAGGTGGAATCCGAGATGGGCGTCGAGATCCCGGCCGAGAAGATCCACGAGCACCTTCGCACTGCACGCAGCCTGGCCAGCTATGTCCTTGCGACTCACCACTGACTATCGGGTACTGCAGCACATCTCGGCATTCGCGCTCGCCTGGATAGCGGCGTCGTACCTCTTCGCCTATGTGCTGAGACCGATAACCATCCCGCAGCCGTCTCCCGGCTACCACATCGACACGCTGGGGAAGGGGCAAGAAGCGGTCCATAACCTCCTGTATCTCTCCAACGCCCTGCGCGAGGACCAGACCATCGTGCTGCTGGGCTCCTCCGAGCTGGACCCGAATTTCTCGCGGCACTTCATCCCCACCAACTTCTTTCCCCAGACCCACCTCTCCCGGGTCGTCAGCTTCGGGCGGGCGGGTTTCGACACCCTAGGCATGTACGGGCTGCTCGATACCCTGAGGCCGCATCTCAATACAGGTTCCCGCCTCGTGATCGTGCTCTCGCCGGCCTGGTTCAGGATCACCGATCTCTGGCCCAGGACCTTCAACGAAGACTTCAACGACACAGTGCTACTACAGCTCTACCTCAACGATGACCCTCGCAGCGTGTTCCATGACTACTTGAGCGGGCATCAGCTGGAGTTCAACTACATGACACCGACCCAGAAGATGTTCCTGGGTGACCCCTCGGGCATGCTGGATTGGAACCTTCCGGGGTTCGTAGTGAGGACCCTCAACGCCCGGGCCTATGCCCAGCGCGAGAAGCTGGACATGGGTCTTGCGTCCCTGGCCAAACCGGTGGATCCAGGGCACTACGATGCCGGCAACGGCAGCGCGCTGCCCTGGGACGAATACGAAGCACGGGCCCGGCAGATGGAGCTGAGGGCCATGGCTGGGAACGACATGTGGGTGAGGAACAAATACTACCGCCTCTACGCCAAACGCCGTGCGGCGGGATACACCCATTATTTCCTCCGCCACATGAATCCGGAGCCGGAGATGAACGGCCTGAAGCTGCTGTTGCAACTGCTCAAGACGAGCAAGGTGCATGCCCTGTTCGTCATGCAACCGGTCAATTCCCGTATCTATGACGATCTGACCGTCTTCGACAGCATCGACGCGCGGATCGCGGGGCTCTGCCGGGAATACAACATGGATTACCTCGACATGTATGCGGCGCCCCTGGAACCCGGTGTGCTGGGAGATGGGCAGCACCTGGGTGAGCTAGGTTGGGAACGGGTGGACCGCGAGATCACGAGGTACTTCCGGCTATGAAGCGCTGGTTCATGCTCTTCTGCCTTTACCTCGCATTGATCCTGGCGATGGTGTTCCTCGCGACTCCGCCGGATCCGGAGGTGGCGAACGTCAAGGTCACCTTCGAATACCAGAAGTACTGACATGTTCGCCGAACTGTCATTCTTCGTGTTGTTGCTGCTGTTCTCGGTGCTGCTGCTGGGATACAAACAGGCTGCCGGGCATTTCCCGGTACTGACACGGCCGGGGTGGTCGTATCGCTACACCGTGATTACGGTCGGCATCGTATCGTGGATGCTCATCTACCAGGACGATTGGCGCGCCCCGCTGGGATTCTTCGTGCTCGACTATGGGCTTTTCCTGCTGGTGCGGCGCAAAGGAGTGCGCAAATCCTGGGCGGTGACCCTGACGCTCGCTCCCTTGCTGCTCGTGAAGACCCACGCGGTGTCGTTCCTCTCGGTCTTGGGACTTTCGTTCCTCACTTTTAGGGCCATCGACGCCCTGCTCATGAACGAGACGGCCGATTCCGCGGACATCGGCGAATACTTCCTCTATCTGTTCTTCCCGCCGGCGATCCTGGCGGGCCCCATGTATCGCTGGCGGGAGTTCCGGAACGACCTCGCGGGCGCTTACGGACGGCTCTCCATCGGTACCTTGCTGGATGGCTGGGAGAGCCTGATCCTGGGCATCGTGCAGAAATTCGCCGTG
Source organism: Gammaproteobacteria bacterium (assembly GCA_035691665.1). Taxonomy (GTDB): domain Bacteria; phylum Pseudomonadota; class Gammaproteobacteria; order Natronospirales; family REEB76; genus DASUBN01. The sequence goes on from DASSIS010000100.1 coordinate 8,795, forward strand.
GCCCAGCTCATCGACGTCTGCCTGCTGCAGCGTCTGGATCCGTTGGACTATGGTTTCACCGGCATCGTGGCCAACGCCGTGGTCTATAGCGCCTTCCTGTATTTCGATTTTGCCGGCTATTCCAACATGGCTATCGGCGCGGCCAGGATGTTCGGTTTCACCCTGCCGGAGAACTTCAAGAATCCGATCGCTACCACCAATCCCCAGGATTTCTGGCGCCGTTGGCATGTGAGCCTCTCGGAATGGCTGCGGGACGTGGTGTTCACGCCGCTCTACAAGCATCTCGTGACCAAGGGCGGAATGGGCAACTACAAGCTCGTCGCCCAGAACATCTGCATCATGGCGACGCTGCTGATCATGGGTACCTGGAACGGGCTTGAGCCCCAATACGTCTGCAGCGGCCTGTTCTTCGGCATATGTTCGGTGATCTACAACGAGATCAACCATGCCGCGCGGTCGCAGCCTGGCATGAAGGTTCTTTGCTCGCGTCACGACGTGCGCGTCGCCGGGCGGGCACTGAGCCTGGTCCTGATGATGTTCGGGCTGTACATCTTCAGCGGCCGAAGCCCCATCGTCTGAGCCCATGCGCTACGACCTCATGACCAGCGGGTTCATCGATCGCGGCCAGGATGCCCGTCGGCCAGCCGTGGTCGGCAGCGACAGGGCCCTGGACTGGGAGATGTTCGAGAGCGAGACGGGGCGTTGGGTGAGGGAGGCGCTTGTGCACGGCATAGGACCGGATGTCCCGGTAGCCATCCACGGCCACAAGGAAGCCGGGTTCATGGCGGCTGTCGCCGGCTGCCTGAGCCTGCGTGCGCCCTTCGTGCCCGTGGACGAGATCTATCCCGAGGAGCGGCTGCAGCGCATCGCGGCCATCGTGGAAGCCCCGGTCATATACCGTGCCGGGCGCGGCGTATTCGAGAAGCTCGCCTTCCAGCCCAAGCCCATGCAGGAACGGGGGCTCGCCTACGTCATGTTCACTTCCGGCAGCACGGGCGAGCCCAAGGGCGTACAGATCGGCCGGGAAAGCGTCGCCGGACTGGTCGACTGGATGCGGGATTGCTTCGGGATGGGTCCGGCACCGGTATTCATGAACCAGGCCCCGTTCAGCTTCGATCTCTCCATGTACGAGGTATTCGGCTTCCTGGGCCTGGGCGGGAGCATCGTGATGAACTCCCGTGCCCAGGTGGCGGAGGCGAGCGCTTACCAGGCGCGGCTGCGGGAGCATGGGGTCAGCGTCTGGGTCTCGACCCCATCCTTCGCCCACCAGCAGCTCCTGGACAAGCGCTTCGACGGCGCGCATCTCCCCACGCTCAAGACCTTCCTGTTCTGCGGCGAAGTGTTGCCCAGCAAGCTGGTACGCCGGCTCCGGGAGCGCTTCCCGGCGGCACGCATCCTCAACACCTATGGCCCCACGGAAGCCACGGTCGCCACCACCTGGATGTTCATCGACGACGCGGTGCTCGCGGCCCATGACCCGCTGCCGGTGGGGCGCGCCAAACCCGGCAGCATCGTGCGGGCTGAGGCGGGGAGCGGCGACCTCGTGATCCTGGGCGAGCACGTGATGCGCGGCTACCTCAACCGGCCTGAACTCAACATGGAGAAGCTTTTCGCGGAAGACGGGATGCGGGGTTTTCGCACCGGCGACCTCGGGGAAGTGCGGCAAGACGGCCTGGTATTCTGCCGCGGTCGGCGTGACGATCAGATCAAGCTCAACGGTTACCGCATCGAACTGCAGGAGATAGACAAGGCCTTGCAGCAGCTCGCGGGCGTGGCGCGCTCAGCGGTGGTGCCGCTGCACAAACCCGACGGTTCCGTCGGACGCCTGGTGGCTTATGTGATCCTGGAGTCTGCAGGCTCCCTGGAAGGATGGAAGGAGCAGTTGGGCAAGAAGCTCCCGCCCTACATGTTGCCTTCGGAACTGCTCCCTACCGCCGAGCTCCCTGTCTCCACCAACGGCAAGATAGACCGCAAAGCCCTCGAGGAGAGCTACGTACGGGGCGCCGGCGCGGCTCCCAAGCTCAGTTCCTGAGATCCCACTGCACCTTGAGGATCAGCTCGTTGCCGGTAGTCTGGACCGGCGTGCCGAGGCCCGTGCTCTCGGTGACGAGACCGTGGTTCCACACAAGGTAGATGTTGCTCGCGTCTTCCACGATCCAGCGCAGCTGGGTGTTGCTGCTCACGCCGGGGATGCCGTTGTTGTACTGCAGTTGGGTGGTGATGTAGAACGTGGGGGTGAACGCGTAGGTACCCGTCACGGTGGTGAGCCGTGTCACACCGTCATGCGGCCCGCCGGGGTTGGCGCTTTGCGGTTCGTAGTAGAAGAACCACTCCTGTTGGGCTGAGAGCACGAGCCGGCCCGAGGGGGTGTTCCAGTTCACTTCCAGCAGCGGATGGAAAGAGGTTCCCGCGTAGTAGGTACCGATGGAGCCGATGAACTCCCACCACAGGGGCTCGGATTGGGGTGACCAGAACTCGAGTCGCGTGCGGTTCCAGGTATAGCTGCCTGCCGGCACGCTCACGCCGGGCACGAGATCGAAAGCCTGCGTGGGTTTGTCGAAGTCGCGGTAGAGATCCCACTCCCAGTACCAGCCGCTCTGGGTGAGCATCTCCGGGGAGAAGAACCATTCGGTGCTCTGCTTGCCACGCAGCGCCGGATCCTCGCCGCCGAAGCCGTCGTATTCCCAGTAGTGGCCGTAGAACCAGAAGCGGTGCACCCAGTTGAACCAGCTGTCGGAAGCGGGGCGCGGCTGGTAGTTGAGCTCCGAGATGTAATAGCGGGTGCCGGGCCGGGGCAGGAAACCCAAGGCGGGGTTCAGCGCGTTGCCGTACTGGCTGTACTGCTCGTGGATGTACCAGAGGTCATTGGGGTACTCCACGTCCAGGCCGTAGCCGTTGTCGTTGCCGGTGGGCGTCACGCCGTTGCCGTTGAGCGCATCGCCGGTGGAGTGGGCGCCCCAGGCGGCGATGTTCAGGTTCTTGTCGCCCTGGAAGGTGGAAGTCTTCCAGGTGGCGTCCGTGCCCACGAAGCTGTTCGAGCCCATCCCCGTGGGATCGCCGTGGGTCACGAGGGTGCCGAGCTGCAGCTCAGGATCGAGGTTATAGGTGCCGCGGCCCACGAACAGGTTGGTGGCGTCGGTGCCGGCGGTGCCGCTACCGGCCATCTGGGTGTCGAGCAGGGCGAGCGAGCCTTGGTCCGACTGACCTATGAGCTTCATCGCTTCGTTCACCGGGACTTCCACGCCGTTGACGAGGCCGATGGAGCGCGAGTAGTAGGGGATGAAGTTGGTGCCCTGGTTGTAAGTGAAGGTGAGCAGGTTGTTACCCTGCAGGAAGAACTGGCGCTTCTCCGGGAAGAACAGCGGGAAGCGGCCGGTGTTCACCTGCTGCTGGTCGGCTTCCGCCTCGGCGAAGTCCGTGTGATAGCTGAAGAGCCCCGCCAGGGAGGGATTGAAGTTGTACTTGAGATCGAAGCCGGCATTGCTGGTGGTGCCCTGACCGGTCTGGTACTTGGCGAGACCATAGGGCTGGAAGTCGAGGCCCTTACCCTGTTCCATGCCCTGCACACCGGTGAGCAGGCCCTCGCGCGGCAGGTTGAACACCGAGGAATCGAGGGTGGTGCCGGACCAGTTCAGGGTGAGCAGGTCGCGGGGCACGTTGCGGCTCACGTTGAAGCCCCAGCGGGTGGTGCCGGTGGTGAACTGCAGGCTGCGGGTGTCGATGGCGATCTCCGCGGTCCAGCCGTGCGCGTCCTGGGTCACCACGGCGCTCCAGATGCCGTCCCAGTTGTAGTCCACGCCGTTGTTGCTGTTGATGGCCGGCGTGGGAGCCAGCAGGCCGTCCGCCATGGCGCCGCCGGCGTTCACCTGGAACACATAGGCCACCCGCTGGGTGCCGAAGGTGTCCAGGATGAAGAGCACGTTGTCGTCGTTGCTCTGGTTGCCGTCGCGCACCAGGGTATGGACCGCCGCCTTGGAGGGATCCGGGTCGTCGCACACGAGTCCGATGTAGAGGGTGTGGCTGTCCCGGAGCAGCAGCACCTTGGTGTGGTAGGGGGTGGGCTCCCCGGACTTGGGGCTCTGCTGGGTGAGGTCTTGGATCACCCCGGCGTGCTGCCAGGCGGGTTCATCCAGGTGGCCGTCCAGGGTGATGGTCTCGCCGGGGCCGAGTTCCCCGGCCTGCACCGTCTTGGACTCGTCCTGGGCCAGGGCCGGCAGGCAGAAGGACGCCGCCAGCGCCATCAGGACCCCGTATGCCGCTTTACCCCGGCGACTGGGAGCTGATTTTTCTCGCATGTCCCTTGGACGCCCGGGCGTGGAAAAGGTTTAATGAAATGACATCATTTGTAATGAATGTCCGCCACGGACGGGTGTCCGGACGTGGGTACGCCGCGGGGTGAACAAGGTATGACCATGGGAGAGGCGGAAAGGTCCCGCCCGGCGGCGGCTTTGGCCGATGCAGGTAAGATTTGGGTATATGCCAAGGAGACCGTCCGGGGCATGGACGGGAGGGGGTTAGGGTGGGCATCAGCAGGTGGTTGAAGATGGCCGGTTTTTGCGGGGCCCTGTCGGCGGGTCTATGGGCGGTGCCGGCCCCCGCCGCCGATGTCCAGCCCTATTCGGTGCAGCTCAAGGGTGTCGCCTTCGACATCGCTCCCGGTACCCATATCGGCGCCGTCGAGACCCGGTCCGATTGCACCTTCAACCGTGAACTGCTCTGGCAGGGAGATGCCCAGGCCGAATCCCTGGTCTCGGGTTTCAACAGCGCATTCACCGAAGTCCTGAAAGCCGACAACTATCCGGTGGTGGAAGACCGGCGAGGGGTCTTCGATGATCAGAATCGGCAGGCTGCGCAATTCCAGGTCGCAGCCGTCGTGGATAGCCTGAACCTGATCGCTTGCTATCCCTATGTCGCTATCCACGACCTCGACACGGTCCGCGGCGACGCTTCCCTGCACGTCACCTGGCAGCTGTATTCGTCCGCGGATCACAAGGTCGTTTACCAGGCAGCTTATACGGGGTCTTATAAAGCGGAGGGCGACAAGGTGCGGGCTCCGGAAGCCTTGTTGCAGAAGGCCTTCGGCGACGCCGCACACCGGTTCTTCGATGACCCGGAGGTGAAAGATCACCTGACCCCGAAACAGGCATCCAGCGGCCCGGATCATTCGCCCGGCATATACACCGATCCCGTGACCATCCCGGAACTGAAGGCGTCCAAGAACGCGCTGAGCAAGCATCTCGACGCCGTGCGGGCGGCTGTCGTGACCATCAGCACCAAAGATGGCACAGGCAGTGGCGTGGTCATCAGCAAGGACGGGTACATCCTCACCGATGCCCACGTGGTGGGGAAATCCGATTTCGTCAAGGTGAAACTGGTCAGCGGTGAAGAGCTGACCGGGATGGTGTTGCGCTGGGATCGCAAGCGCGACGTGGCGCTCGTCCAAGTCACGGCGTTCGACATGTCGGCGCTGCCGATCCGCGCCGGCGATCCCAAGGTAGGCGAAGACGTGTATGCGCTGGGTTCGAGCCTGGGCATCTATGAATCCACCCTCACCAAGGGCATCGTGAGTGCGTTGCGTGAATTCGGCGGCAACAGCTACATCCAGAGTGACGTGAACGTCCAGCACGGCAACAGCGGCGGAGCCTTGCTGGATGCGGACGGTAACCTGATCGGACTCACGGAGAGCGGGGTCGACATCTCGGGAGCGCCGGCAGGGATAAATTTCTTCAACCCGATCCTGGATTGCCTGGCTGCGCTAAATATCGTGATCCAATAAGTACAACCGTGCAGCGGTGCCCAGGAGAGGGCGAAGGCGGTGCTTCTACGCGGCCACCGGCCGCGTCCGCCTGAGCGACCGGATAGGAAGTCCGGGCCGGACTACGGCCAGAAAGAGTCTCAGTTTGAGACGCCAGGGATGGCAGTCGCAGAGAGAATTAAATACTTGGTGCCCAGGAGAGGACTCGAACCTCCACGGTGTTACCCGCTAGTACCTGAAACTAGTGCGTCTACCAATTCCGCCACCTGGGCTTTAGGGGCGCGAAGGCCGGGCACTTTACCCAGCCCCCCGTACTATGTCAATGTGCATATACCCTTGAAACGGCTCCGAAAAATCCCCATTTACCGGTTCGAGGGATCCTCCTCTACTCTATGTGTCCATGAAACGTAAGAAAAACCGCTCTCCCAAGCCCCCGCGTCATCACAAGCCGCGCCAACGAACCGCCGACCCCTACGCCGAACGCGAAGCCCAGAAATACGAACGCCCCATCCCCAGCCGCGAGGCCATCCTGGAATGGCTCACCCGGGCTGACCAGCCGCTCTCCTTCGAGCGCTTGCTGCATGACCTGAAGCTCCACCAGGCGGTGGACGTGGAGGCCCTGAACCGGCGCCTCGGCGCCATGCTGCGCGACGGCCAGCTGGTGCAGAACCGCCGCGGCGAGTACTGCCTGGTGAAGCGCCTGCCGCTCGTGGCCGGCACCGTCATCGGCCACCGGGACGGCTTCGGCTTCCTGAAGCCCGACGAGGGCGGCGACGACATCTTCCTGCCTCCGCGCCAGATGCGCGAACTCCTGCACGGTGACCGGGCCGTGGTGCGGGTCCAGGGCACCGATGCCCGGGGCCGCTCCGAGGGTTCCCTGGTGGATGTGTTGGAACGCAACACCACCGAGCTCGCCGGCCGTTATGTGGAAGAGAAGGGCGTGAGCTACCTCGTGCCCGACAACTCCCGTATCGGCCGCACCATGCAGATCCCGCGGGAAGAACGCGGCGGCGCCCGCCACGGCCAGATGGTGGTGGCCGAGATCACCCAGCAGCCCAGCAAGCATGGCGAGATCATCGGCCGCATCACCCGCGTCATGGGCGAACGCCACGCCGCCGGCATGGCCAGCGAGCTCGCCATCCACTCCCATGCCATCCCCCACGCCATGCCCGCCGCCGTGGAGCACGAGGTCCACGATCTCAGCCCTGAAGTGCCCGAGGCGGCGAAGCGCGGCCGGCTGGATCTACGCAACACACCGCTCGTCACCATCGACGGGGAAGACGCCCGGGATTTCGACGACGCGGTCTACTGCGAACCCCAGGGGGATGGCTTCCGGCTGCTGGTGGCCATCGCCGACGTATCCCATTACGTGCTGCCCGGCACCGCCTTGGACCATGAGGCGGAGAAGCGCGGCAACTCGGTGTATTTCCCGGACCGGGTCATCCCCATGCTGCCGGAGGTGCTCTCCAACGGCCTCTGCTCCATCAACCCCAAGGTGGACCGCCTCTGCCTCGTGTGCGAGATGCACGTGGGCCGGGACGGGGAGGTGAGCCGTGCCCGCTTCCACGAAGCGGTGATGCGCTCGGCGGCGCGCTTCACCTACACCCAGGTGGCGGCCATCCTGGCGGGCGACCCCGGACTCAACAAGGAATACGCGGCTTTGGTGCCGCAGCTGCAGCACCTGCAGGATGTTTACCGGGTGCTCGCCAAGGCGCGCCGGCGCCGCGGCGCCATCGACTTCGAGACCACCGAGACCAAGGTGGTGTTCAACGAGCAGGGCGGCATCGCGGCCATCAAGCCGCTGCAGCGCAACGACGCCCACAAGCTCATCGAGGAATGCATGATCGCCGCCAACGTGCAGGCGGCGAAGTTCCTGGGCAAACACAAGATGCCGACCCTGTACCGCATCCATGCCGGGCCGGACGCGGAGGGCCTGGAGAAGCTGCGTGGTTTCCTCGGCACCCTGGGGCTCAAGTTCGGCGGCGGCATGAAGCCGGAACCGGCCCATTACGCCAAGCTCCTGGAGCAGGTGAAAGACCGGCCGGACCGGGACCTCATCCAGACCGTGCTGCTGCGCTCCCTGGCCCAAGCCGTCTACAGCCCCGAGAACGTGGGCCACTTCGGCCTGGCCTTGGGGCACTACGCCCATTTCACCTCGCCCATACGCCGCTACCCGGATCTCATGGTGCATCGCGCCATCCGCCATCTGCTCAGGGGCGGCAACCCACACAACTTCAGCTACTCCGGCAGCCACATGGAACAGCTCGGTTCCCATTGCTCCATGACCGAGCGGCGTGCCGACGAAGCCACCCGCGACGCCATGGACCGGCTCAAGGCCGAGTACATGCGGGATAAACAGGGCGAGGAATTCGCCGGGCTCATCACCGGCGTCACCAACTTCGGCCTGTTCGTGCAGATCAAGGATCTGTACGTGGAAGGACTGGTGCACGTGACCTCGCTGCCCAACGACTACTACAGCCATGACCCCGTCGGCCATCGCCTGGTGGGCGAGCGTTCCGGGCGCGTGTTCCGGCTCACGGACCCGGTCAGGGTGCGGGTCGCTGCCGTGAACCTGGACGATCGCAAGATAGACTTCGAACTCGTGGCGCCGCCTTCCGGTCAGAAGCCGCGGCGCCGCAAATGAGCCTGGAGCCGGCATGAGCGAACCTGAACTCATCTATGGACTGCATGCGGTCACCGCGGTACTCGAGAGCGGCGGCCGGGTGCATGCCTTGTGGATGCTGGACAGCCGCCACGACGATCGCCTCGCCAAGATCGCGAGCCTCGCCGAGAAGGCGGGGGTGAAGATCCTGCGCGTGCCCCGTACGGAGCTGGACCGTCTCACGGAGGGTGCGCGCCACCAGGGCGTGGCCGCCCAGGCGGAAGGGGCGGAGCTCAGGGACGAGGGCGGGCTTTTCCCGCTGCTGGACCGCTTGCAGGAGCCGCCCTTCCTGCTGGTGCTGGACGGCGTGCAGGACCCCCACAACCTGGGGGCCTGCCTGCGCTCCGCCAACGCGGCCGGAGTGCATGCCGTGATCGCGCCCCGGGACCGCTCCGCGGGGCTCACGCCCGTGGCCCGCAAGGTGGCCTCCGGTGCCGCCGAAGCCACGCCTTTCTTCCAGGTCACGAACCTGGCCCGCACCCTGCGGGAGCTCAAGGAACGCAACGTCTGGTTCGTCGGGCTCGCCGGTGAAGCGGATCAGTCCCTCTACGAGCTGGATCTGAAAGGCCCCATCGCCATCGTCATGGGTGCCGAGGGAGAGGGCATGCGCCGGCTCACCAAGGAGCACTGCGACTTCCTGGCCAAGATCCCCATGGCGGGCCAAGTGGAGAGCCTCAACGTGTCCGTGGCGACAGGCGTTTCACTCTTTGAAGCCCTGCGGCAGCGGCGGATGAAGAAGAAATAAGAAGGACGCCCCAGGCGGGGCGCCCTTCTTCCATTCTCTTAAGCCTGGTGTTTCACGAACAGGCAATCGAACTCCGGCGTCCAGGTCTTGCCACCGTCCTTCGACGCGTACGAGGTCTCCCGCACGCCGCCGCCCTGCTTGGCCCAGGTGATGCGATGCCGGATCTCGGTGCCGTCCTTGGTGTAGGTGGTGGCGGTCAGGGTCAGTACGCCGTCCTTGAAGTCCCCGTCCTGCAGCCACAGGTTCGCGCCGTTGTTCACCCAGCTCTGGTGCCAGTGCTTGCGGGTGGGCACGTAGAGCGTGTAGCTCTCACCCACGAGTCCATCGGTCTGTTCATACAGTTCGTGCAGGGCGCAGCCGTCCAGCACCGGCGCGATGTGGGCGCGAGCGATGGACGGGCCCTTGCCGTCCGGGTGGTCCTGCATGTCGATGGTGTCCCAATCGCCGATCCAGAAATCCAGCTGGTGGAACTCGGGAGCGGTGCAATAGCCGCCGGGAGGCGGCGCGGCGAAGGAAGTGCCGCTTAAGCCGAGCAAGGCGATGAAGCCGAGGATCCTGAACATGGAGAGCTCCTGGGTGGCGTGATGAGGATGCACACGGAGCCTAGCCAGCGGTGGCTCTCTCCCGCTGGCTGGATTCAGACATGACTAAAAGCGCCGCCCGGTACTTATTTGCTGCCCGCCATCTGTCTCAAGGCCGCGAGCGTCTGCTCTTGGGCTTGAGCCGGTCCCCAGGATGCCATCTCCGGCAGGCTGTAAGTCTTCGCCATCTGCCGGATGAGGTTCAGGCCCAGCCAATAGCCGCTGCGGTTCGGCAGATCGGCCTGGTAGGGCTTGTCGTTGCCCTCGAACCAGCGTCCGAAGGCCATGGAACGATGGGCGGGGTCGATGGTGAGCGCGTCGGCATCTGCGAGGAAGCGCCGCGCCACCTCCTGCAGCCGTGACGCGGGCAGGGCACCGAGGCTCGCTTGGAGAAGATATCCACCATCCGTGTGTCCCGGCGTCACCTGGGTGCTGACGTAGGTGGCGAGCCCTTCCTCGAACAGCGGCAGCGTGAGCTTGGTCCCCGGCATCACGCCGTCGTTGGTGATGCCGGCTCGTCTGGCGTCGTAGAGGTGGAACAGCTCGTGGGGGAACAGGATGTCCGGATCCGCCTTCTCCAGCAGCAAGGTGTCGATGGCGAGCGCCAGCACCGGCGTACCGTCCTTCAGCACCCCGGTCTTGGAGTCGAAGTCCGGGGCCAGCAGCACCGCCACGGCGGGCTTCGCCGGCGCGTCCGGGAACAGTGCGCGGAAGCGGGCGACCTGTGCCGGGATGGCGGCATCCAGGCTCGCGGCGGCTGCCGGTATCCGATCGCCGATCTTGGCGTAGGCGACGAAGCGCGCTTTCAGGGCATAGTCCTTCTCCTTCTGCCAGCTGGGATAGTCACGCTTCTCCCACACCACCCAGTCATAGAGTTCCTGGCGGGGCTCTTCGATGTACCGGTCCCACAGGGCTTCCTGCTGCTCGAAGGGCAGGCCCTGGGCGGCGTGCCAGAACGTCTCGAAGGATCCGGCGATGGAAGTCGAGGGGGCATCCGAGGCGGCGGCCGTGGCCGTGCCCATGGCCAGCGCGATCGCGGCCATGCATGCGAGGAGGCTTTTCATCCAAGACCCTTTGGATATCAGTGATGAGGCCTGAAGAGTATGTCGAAATAACCGCTCCAGGTCTTGCCGCCGTCCCGGGAGATGTACGCCGTCTCACGCACGCCGTCCCCTTGGCGCTTCCAGATGCCCTTGATGGTCTCGGGTTTGCCGTGGGCATCGAGGTTGCTGCCCACGAGCGTGAGAGTGCCGCCGTCGAACCTGCCCTCCAGCACCAGGAGCGTGCCACGGTTCGTGACCCAACTCTGATGCCAGACCTGGCGCGTGGCGTCGTAGAGGCTGAAGCTCTCGCCCATGAGGCCGTCGGTCTGTTCGTAACGTTCATGGATCACGCAGCCCCCCAGGATGGAGGTCACCCGGTTGCGGGCCTGGGAAGGGCCGCTGCCGTCCGGGTTGAAGGTATCCCAATCCCCTACCCAGAAATCCAGGGCATGGTAGGCGGGAGCGGTACAGTTCGGGGCGGCGGGCGCCGCCCCGAGGGCAGGGATGGCGGGTGCTAAGAGGAGGACGCTGAGCAGCCATTTGGCCATGGTCGAGGCTCCGATGGGGTAGGGTGGGGCCATTAGATTAGGGCCCGGGGCCTTTATATACGCTGTTTTCAGCCCCCGCCATCCCGCCCGATGGTCCGGGTTGAGTGCGTAAGCCCATGATTTGCAAGCCACCCGGGGTTTACGGCATAATGCGCGCCCTTCCGTCGTGACCCGCCGGAAGCCCTTGCTCCACCGCTTAAGACGGGGAGCCGGTAAGTCCATAAGGAGCTTCACTTGAGACACTATGAGATCGTGTTTCTGGTCCACCCTGACCAGAGCGAACAGGTCCCCGCGATGGTCGAGCGTTACCGCTCGATGATCGAGTCCGAAGGCGGCAAAGTGCACCGCCTCGAGGACTGGGGCCGTCGCCAGCTCGCCTATCCCATCGCCAAGGTCCACAAGGCCCATTACGTCCTGCTCAACATCGAGTGTGGCCAGCCCACCTTGAACGAGCTCGTCGGCATGTTCCGTTTCAACGACGCCGTGCTGCGCCATCTCGTGGTGCGCCGTGAAGAAGCGGTCACCGAACCTTCGCCGCTGATCAAGCCGAAGGACGAGGAGAAGGAAGGCCGCGCCGAGCGCTTCGACAGCGACGACCGCGATGACGACGACGACTCCCGCGCCGACCGCGCCTGAGCCGCAACCGAATCCGAGAGGAATAGCACATGGCACCCCAGCAACGTTTCTTCCGTAAGCGTAAGTTCTGCCGGTTCACGGCCGAAGGCGTGATCGAGATCGACTACAAGGACATCGCCACCCTGAAGGGCTACGTCACCGAGACCGGCAAGATCGTGCCGAGCCGCATCACCGGCACGCGCTCGAACTACCAGCGCCAGCTCTCGCTCGCCGTGAAGCGCGCCCGCTTCCTGGCGCTCCTGCCCTACACCGACCAGCACTGAGGGAGATAAAAAATGGAAGTCATCCTCCTGCAGAAGGTCGAGAACCTGGGCAACCTGGGCGACAAGGTCAAGGTGCGCGCCGGCTACGGCCGCAACTTCCTGATCCCACAGGGCAAGGCCAAGCCGGCCACCGCCAAGAACCTGGAAGAGTTCGAGAAGCGCCGCGCCGAACTCGAGAAGCTGGCCTCCGAGCACCTCACCCTGGCGCAGCAGCGCAAGGGCGAGCTCGAAGGCAAGGTCATCACCATCCGCTCCAAGGCCGGCCAGGAAGGCAAGCTGTTCGGTTCCGTGGGCACGGTGGACATCGCCGAGGCCGTCACGGCCGCCGGCGTGAAGCTGGAGCGCAAGGAAGTGCGCATGCCCCAGGGCCCGATCCGCACCGCCGGCGAGCACAAGGTGGAAGTCCACCTGCACACCGATGTGAACGTGGAGATCACCGTCAACGTGATCGCTGAAGAGTGATTCCTGCCGGAAGGTAGGATCGGAGAACGGAGGCTATGCCTCCGTTTTCTTTTTGGGGAGCAGTGCAGGATGGGCATTTTTTACCCAACTGCAAGCGGCTGAAATCGCTGGCGGTTTTTTAGCGGCTGCGCAGCCCAACAATAGTTTGGCGACGGGGCCCTTGGTGTCTGCCGTCCCCGGGGCCCTGGTTGCCCCTGCCGTGCGCCTTGTCTAAATTGGGATTCCGGGAGAGTGATTCCAGCCATGGCCAGCGTCAAACCCTTCGAAGCCGCTTCCAGCCTGGAAGCGATGCGCACGCCGCCCCATTCCCTGGAAGCGGAGCAGGCGGTGCTGGGCGGCCTGATGCTGGATAACGCCACCTGGGAGAAGGTGGCCGACCGCATCCGCGAAGAGGATTTCTACCGCCAGGACCATCGCCTGGTGTTCCGGGCCATGGCCGAGCTCTCGGAACAGGACCAGCCCTTCGATGCCGTGACCCTCGCGGAATGGCTGCAGGCCCGCGGCAAGCTGGAGCAGGCGGGGGGCCTCGCCTACCTCGCGACGCTCGTCCGCGACACGCCCACCGCCGCCAACGTGCGCGCCTACGCTGACATCGTGCGTGAGCGCTCGGTGCTGCGCCAGCTGATCCGCGTCGGCGGCGAACTCGCCGAGTCCGCTTACCGGCCGGAGGGCCGCGGCATCGCCGAGCTCGTGGATTCCGCGGAGCGTGCGGTGTTCGAGATCGCCGAGCGCGGCGATCGGGCCGGCAAGAACTACGTGCGCATCAACGAGCTCATGGCCAAGGCCGTGGACCGGCTGGACACCCTGGTGCACGCCGACAGCCACGTGACCGGCGTCGCCACCGGTCTCGCGCGCTTCGACGAGATGACTGCCGGCCTGCAGCCCGGCGACCTCGTCATCGTCGCCGGCCGGCCCTCCATGGGCAAGACCAGCTTCGCCATGAACGTGGCGGAATATGCCGCCATCAGCGGCAACCTGCCCACCGCCATCTTCAGCATGGAGATGTCGGGTGAGCAGCTCGCCATGCGCCTGATCTCCTCGCTCGGTCGCATAGATCAGCTCAAGGTGCGCACCGGCAAGCTGGACGACACCGACTGGAAGCGGGTGAGTTCGGCCATCTCCATCATGTCCAAGGCGCCCATGTTCATCGACGACACCGGCGCCCTGACGCCCACGGAACTGCGCGCCCGCGCCCGGCGCCTGAAGCGCGACCATAACCTGGGGCTGATCGTGATCGACTACCTGCAGCTCATGCAGGTGCCCGGGACCCGCGAGAACCGGGCCACGGAGATCTCCGAGATCTGCCGCAGCCTGAAATCCCTGGCGAAGGAGCTCAAGATCCCGGTCATCGCCCTGTCCCAGCTCAACCGCAGCCTGGAACAGCGCCCCGACAAGCGGCCCATCATGTCGGACCTGCGCGAATCCGGTTCCATCGAGCAGGACGCGGACGTGATCGTGTTCATCTACCGCGACGAGGTGTACGACAAGGAGAGCCCCGACAAGGGCACGGCCGAGATCATCATCGGCAAGCAGCGTAACGGCCCCATCGGCATGGTGCGCACCACCTTCCTCGGCGCCTACACCCGCTTCGAGAACTACACGGCCGAGGACGGCAGCTACACATGAGCCGCGCCACCGGCGCGCTCATCGACCTCGCTGCGCTGCGCCATAACCTCAAGCGGGTGCGTGAACTCGCGCCCCGGTCCCGGATCATGGCGGTGGTCAAGGCCAACGCCTACGGCCACGGCATCGCCGTGGTCGCCCAGGCGCTCGCCGCGGCGGATGCCTTCGCGGTGGCGAGCCTCGAGGAAGCCCAGACCTTGCGCCGCGCCGGACTCTCCAACCCCGTGGTGCTCCTGGAGGGCGTGTTCGGCGACGCGGAGCTGGAGGAGGCCGCCCGCTGGGATTGCGAACTCGTGGTGCACGATGCCTACCAGCTGAAGCTCATCGAGCAGTCCGCGCTCAAGGGCGAGCTCGGCGTGTGGCTCAAGGTGGACAGCGGCATGAACCGGCTGGGCTTCGCGCCGGCCGCGGTGCCGGATGCCTGGAAGCGCCTCAACCGGGCGAGGGCCGTGAAGCAGCCGGTGCGGCTCATGACCCATTTCGCCTCCGCCGACGAGACCTCCAACCCCAAGACCCTGGCACAGCTCGAGACCTTCGCCGCCGCCACGGCCGGCATCGAGGCGGAGCGCAGCATCGCCAACTCCGCCGGCATCCTGGCCTGGCCCCAGAGCCACGCGGATTGGGTACGGCCGGGGAGCATGCTCTACGGCGCTTCGCCCTTCGCGGACAAGAGCGGCAGCGACGACGGCCTCAAGCCCGCCATGACGGTCGGCACCAACCTGATCGCGGTGAAGGCCCTCAGGAAGGGCGAGACGGTGGGTTACGGCGGCGCTTTCGTGGCCCCCGTGGACATGACCCTCGGCATCGCCGCCATCGGTTATGGCGACGGGTATCCGCGTCACGCCCCGAGCGGCACGCCGGTGCTGGTGAAGGGCCAGCGGGTGCCGCTGGTGGGTCGCGTCGCCATGGACATGATCGGCGTGGATCTCAGTGCCGTGTCCCGTCCCGAGGTGGGGGATCCCGTGGTCGCCTGGGGACCGGAGCTGCCGGTGGAGGAGATCGCCCGGGCCGCCGGCACCATCCCGCTGGAACTCCTCTGCGGCGTGACCCAACGGGTCCGCTACAGCGTGGTGGATACCCGGAAATGAAAAAGCAAAAGGCCCGCTTTTCAGGCGGGCCTTTTGCTATTCATAAGGGCTACTAGGTCACTTCATCTCGTAGAAACCCATCTTCACGCCGGCGAGCTCGATGACGTCGTTGTCGGCGAGCTTGGTCGCCTGGGCGCCGATGTCCTTGCCGTTCACGGTGGGGAAGCCCTGGCCCTGGCCGCTCTCCACGTGCACCACGAAGAAGCCGTCGGCGCGGCGGGTGACCGCGGCCACCTGCACGCCGGGACGCCCCAAGGTGGTGAGGGCCTTGTTGAGCTCCAGTTCCTTGCCGGCGAAGCTGCCGGAGAGCACCTGCAGCTTGGCGCGGGGCAGGGCGGCCGCCTTGCCGTCGGCGATGGGCGCGCCGCCGGCATCGGAGATCGCCTTGTTCACGCTGTCCATGCTCGGCACGCCGGTCTGGCTCTTGGTGCCGGGCCGGATGATCATGGTCTTCTCGAAGTCGTCCGCGTCGCCGCCGGCCGGGGCGGGCTTGCCGCTCACGTATTTGAGGGAGTGGCGGCCGATGGTGATGACGTCGCCTTCCTGGAGGGCATGCTTCTTGATGAGCTTGCCGTTGACGTAGGTGCCATTGGTGCTGTTCAGGTCCTCGAGGAAGGAGTCCTTGAGGATGTTGATGATGAGGGCGTGGTGGCCGCTCACCGCCATGTTGTCGATATGGATGTCGTTGTCGGCCAGGCGACCGATCGTGTAGCGCTCTTTTTCGAGTTCGTATTGCGCCAGTTCCTGGCTGTCGAGTGTCAGTATCAGCTTGCCCATGGGTCTGCCTCTTGGTAATTCGTTTCTCGTTTAGCCCGACCGTACCCCGTCATCGCGGCTCAAGAGAACCAGTCCGTCAGCCGGTCGAAGAATCCACGTTGCGTCTCGAACGACTTGAGCGGCTGCACCAGGACCACGGAGACGTTGTCCCGGCCGCCGTTGTCGTTAGCCAGCTTGACCAGCTGCTGGGCTGCCGCTTCAAGGTTAGCACTAAACGTCTTGAGCGTTAAGTAAATATCCGCGTCTTCCACCATGTCATTCAGGCCGTCGGAGCACAGCAGGTATATGTCGTCCTGCATGACCACGTCTTCCTGGATGTCCACCTCGACGGTGGGCTCGATCCCCAGGGCCCGGGTGACCAGGTTCTTGTTGAGGGACTTGCGGGCCTCCTCGGGGGTGTAGAAACCCCGCGCCACCAGTTCCTGCAACAGGGAGTGATCGGTGGTCACCTGCTCGAACTGGCCGTGGCGGACGCGATAGAGGCGCGAGTCGCCCACGTGGGCGATGGAGATGCGGTTGTTGTAGAACAGGCAGGCGACGATGGTGGTGCCCATGCCCTCGCACTGCGGCTGGCTCTTCGCCGTCTGGTGGATGATGTCGTTGGCCTTGAGGATGGCGTTGCGCAGCAGCACGCTCTCGGCGCTGTAGCTCTCGGCGCCGGCGGGATGCTTGTGCGCATCCTTGATGCCGTTGGTGACGAACTCGTTGAGCGTCTGCACGGCGATGCCGCTCGCGACCTCGCCGGCCTTGTAGCCGCCCATGCCGTCGGCGACCACGACGAGACCGGTCTCGATGTCGGTACCGATGCAGTCCTCGTTGTTCGGGCGCACCATTCCCTTGTCGCTGTGCCCGACGAAGTTCAGCTTGCCTTTGTAGCTCATGCCGGCAGCCTTTGTTATTGCTTTAACTGGACGGCGTATGCACGCACGTCCTTGGCGAAATCACCGCCCCGCTGGTACCGCTGTTCCGGGTCCTTCTGCAAGGCCTTCTCCAGGATCTTGTTCACTTCGTCCGGCAACTCGGCCCTGACCGAGGTCACCGGCGGGTGCGGCTCGTTGGCGATCTTGAACATCAAGGTCGCCATGGAGTCGGCCTGGAAAGGCAGCTGCCCCGCGAGCAGCTGATACATGGTAACACCCAGGGAGAACAGGTCGGAACGGCCGTCCACTTTCTTGCCGGAAAGCTGCTCCGGGGACATATAGGAGGGGGTACCCAGGACCATGCCGGTCTTGGTCTTGCTGGAGTCCGTGATGCGGGCGATGCCGAAGTCCGTGACCTTGATCTCGCCCTTTTCGGGGTCGTACATGACGTTGGCCGGCTTGATGTCCCGGTGCACCACGTTCTGGCTGTGGGCGTAGTCCAGGGCGTCGGCGGCCTTGGCGATGATGTCGAGCACGGTCTTGGAGGGCAGCAGGTTGTTGCCCTTGGTGTGCCCGGTCAGATCCTTGCCCTTGAGGAACTCCATGGCGATGTAGGCCAGGTCATGCTCCTCGCCGGCGTCGTAGATGGTGACGATGTTCGGATGGTTGAGGCGGCCCGCGGTCTCGGCCTCGCGGAAGAAGCGCTCCTTGACCTCGGTGAGCTCGTCGGCGTCGAACTCCTGGGACAGAGCCATGGTCTTGATGGCTACCACGCGGTTGATCTTGGGGTCGCGGCCCAGGTACACGACGCCCATGGCGCCCTTGCCGAGTTCCTTCTCCACCTGGTAGCGGCCGAGCATCGGCTTCTGCACGGTGCCGTCGCCCAGGATCATGGTGCCGCTGGCGCTCCCGCCGCCGCCCAGGATCACGGTGCCTTCCATCTGCTTGGAGCGGGCGATGCGTTCGGCCACGTCGCGGAACTTGGCGTTGTAGTCGCTGATGAACTGGTAGACGGAACCCGCCTTGTTGAACTGCCGTTTGCGCTCGTAGTCGAGCGCCAGGTTGTAGAGCAGGTCGGCGATGGAGTCGTCCATCGGGCACTTGCGGAACTTCTCGAAGGCCATGTCGAGCTGGCCCTGGCCCTGGAAGGCGAGGCCGAGCATCTTGTTGCTCTCGGCGCTGTCCGCCTCGCTGCGCACCAGCATCTTGTTGATCATGCCCGAGAGCTTGATGGTCATCATCAGGTGGCCGGTGATGAGCAGCAGCACCGGCACCACCAGCGGGATCCACAGGAACTTGCTCTTCATGACGCCGAACTCGATGGCGAGCATGAGCACCACCAAGCCGAGGCTGACGAGCGCGGCATGGCTGGGTTTGAGGCGCGGCAGTCCCACGGCGAGGTAGGCGATCACGGCGAGCAGCATCAGGAGCGTGATGTAGTGCGTCCAGGCGGGCGCGATGAAGAAGTTCTGCTGCAGGATGCTGGAGACCACGTTGGCTTCGATCAGGGCCGGCGCCATCAGTGGCGAGGTGGGGGTCGGGAAGCTGCTGGTGATGCCGACCGCGGTGGCGCCGATGATCACGATCTTGCCCTTGAAGTCGTCGGCCGGCACCTTGCCGAGGTACACGTCGGCGTAGGAGTACACGGGGAACGGCGAACCGCCGTTGACGCCGCTGTAATAGAAGTTGCGCATGAAGAGGTTGCTGTCGGTGCTGATGAACAGCTTGCCTACCTTGAGACCCTGCCCCGGCATGACTTTCACATCATCGGGCCCCAGGTTCAGGTACTTCATGGCCAGGCTTAGGGAGAATGACGGGTAGTACACGTCGTAGTTGCGCAGCACGAGGCTCTCGAAACGCAGCTCGCCGTCGCCGTCCGGGAACACGTTGAGGAAACCGACGTCCGCGGCCTTGGCGTAGTCGGCCAAGGGCGTGGTCATCTCGGTGGTGGCCAGCGGTTGTTGGTCGTCCGGCGCATTGATCACCGAGCTCAGGGCGTTCTTGAGGATGTAGTCCGGCGTCTGCTGGCTCTGGCGGCCGAGGGGATCGCCCACGGTGAACAGCATGGGGATGACCACCTTGCCGGAGGCCTTCATGCTGGCGGCGAGCTTCACGTCGGAGTTGAGGGTTTCGGACGCGGCCTGGATGCGCTTGCGCAGCTCCAGGAGGTCGCTGTGCACGGCGGCGGGGACGGTGAGGCTGGGCGCCTTGGTCACCACCGGCGCGGTGCTGCCCGGCGGCACGGCGGTGAAGGGAGCGGCGGCCGCGAGCGAGGAGCCGTCGTAGAAGTCCTGCATGTCCTTGATGTAGACGCTGCCCTGGTCCACCTGCGCCTCCGACAGCAGCACGGTGAAGCCGACGACGCCCGCGCCCGCCTTGGTAAGCTTGTCGATCAGCGCCGCATGGTAATCGCGCGGCCAGGGCCAGCGGCCCAGGGTGGCGATGCTGGGTTCGTCGATGGCGATGACGGCGATGTCTTTGTCGGGGGTGGCGCTGGTCCAGTTCACGCCCAGGTCATAGGCGGCGGTCTCAGCGCGGCTGAACGCTCCACTGAAGATGACATAAGCAATGAGGAGGAATACCAGTCCGTAGGCGAGCCCCGCGAACCAGTCGGAGGTCCAGAAGCCTTTCTTCACCCAAACCCCCGCCTAGATGAATTATCAAGCGTGCTCCATACTACCTTGAATTTTCATGGAAATGGAAGCAAAAAGCCGCCCCGGAAGCCCTTCGCAGGCGTGCTACCATCCGGCCCTCCCCGACGCCCTCCGAAGCATGAAGAAGACCAAGACCCTCTACGTCTGTGACGCCTGCGGCGGTAAGAGCCTGCGTTGGGCGGGGCAGTGCCCGGACTGCGGCGCCTGGAACACCCTGACCGAGACCCAGAGCCTCGGGAGCGCCCCAGCCCGGGCCGCCCACGCCGTGGCCGGCGGGGAGATGGTCATGGAGGGACTCGCCCGCGCCGGGGAGCGGGAGACGCCCCGCTTTCCCACGGGTCTGGAGGAGCTGGACCGGGTGCTGGGCGGGGGCCTGGTCCCAGGCTCCATCACCCTCATCGGCGGCGATCCGGGTATCGGGAAATCCACCCTTTTATTACAAGCCGCGGCGAGTCTCGCCCGGGAGCGCCCCGTGCTCTACGTGAGCGGCGAGGAATCCCCCTCCCAGGTGGGCCTGCGCGCCCGGCGCCTGGAGGTGGGAGAGGCCCCAGTGACGCTTGCGGCCGAGACCTGTGTGGAACGCATCCTAGAGGCGGCCCACAAGGCCAAGCCCGGGGTGATGATCGTGGACTCCATCCAGACGGTGTTCACGGAGCTCCTGCAGTCGGCGCCGGGCGCCGTGGCCCAGCTGCGCGAGAGCACGGCGCTCTTCACCCGTTACGCCAAGCAGAGCGGCACCGCCGTGTTCCTGGTGGGGCACGTGACCAAGGAAGGCGTGATCGCCGGTCCCCGGGTGCTGGAGCACATGGTGGACACGGTGCTGTATTTCGAGAACGACGCCGGCAGCCGCTACCGGGTGATCCGCGCCGTCAAGAACCGCTTCGGTGCTGCCAACGAGCTCGGCGTGTTCGCCATGACCGAGACCGGCCTGAAGGAGGTGAAGAACCCTTCGGCGATCTTCCTCTCGCGCCACGACGAACCTGTCTCCGGCAGCGCCGTCACGGTGATCCGCGAGGGCACCCGGCCCATGCTGCTGGAGGTGCAGGCTCTGGTGGACGAGAGTTACCTCAACAACCCGCGGCGCGTGGCGGTGGGCATGGAGACCAACCGTCTCTCCATGCTGCTCGCGGTGCTGCACCGCCACGGCGGCATCGCCATGTTCGGCCACGATGTGTTCCTGAACGTGGTGGGCGGCCTCAAGGTCAACGAGACCGCCGCGGATCTGGCGGTCGCGCTGGCGGCGCTCTCGAGTTTCCGCGACAAACCCTTGCCTCAGGACCTCATCGTGTTCGGTGAGGTGGGATTGGCGGGGGAGATCCGCCCCGTCTACAACGGCGAGGAACGGCTGCGGGAAGCGGCGAAGCACGGCTTCCGGCGCGCCATCGTGCCCCGTGCCAATGCGCCCAAGAGAGGGCCGGAAGGTCTCGAAGTGATGGGTGTCCAGCGGCTTGCCGAGGCCATCGCCTCTATATGAAATCAGCTTAAAAGCTACTGCGCTACGCTTTTAAGCTGATTTCTTCTTTTTCTTCTTTCGCTTTTGAGGGGATTCTACTTTTGGCGCGGGTACCGCCGGCAAGAACAGCCGTACGGTCTTGACCGTGTTGCCGGTGGTTTGTACCACTTCGAAGGAGTACCCCCTGAGCTTGAAGGCCGTGCCGGCCGGGGGGATCGTCTCCAGGAACTCCAGGATCAGGCCGTTCAGGGTCTTGGGTCCGTCCGTAGGCAGCTTCAGCTGCATGGCGCGGTTCAGCTCCCGCACCGTGGCACTGCCGTTCAGCAGGTAGCTGGTCTCGCTTTCCTTATATATGTCCCGCTGCTGGGCGGCGGGGTCGGTGGTGAACTCACCCACGATCTCCTCGAGGATGTCCTCCAGCGTCACGAGGCCGTGGATGTCGCCGTATTCGTCCACCACGAGCCCGATGCGCCGCCGCGCGGTCTGGAAGTTCAGGAGTTGGCGCTGCAGCGAGGTGCCTTCCGGCACGAAATAGGACTCACGCAAGATCCCCTTCAGGTCTTCCTTGCCCGCGTCCTCCCGGGACAACAGGTGTAGCACCTGGCGGGCATGCACGAAACCCAGGATGTTGTCGATGTCTCCCTCGTAGACCGGCAGGCGCGTGTGCTGGCTGCTGTTGAGCTGGGTGCGGATGTCATCCCAGTCCTGTTCGATGTCGATACCGGTGATCTCGTTGCGCGGCACCATGATGTCCTCGACGGTGATCTTCTCCAGGTCGAGGATGCTGAGCAGCATGCGTTGATGGCGCTTGGGGATGAGCCCGCCGGCCTCGGTCACCACGCTGCGCAGCTCTTCGCTGCTCATGGAGTGCAAAGGCAGGGAGCCGCTCCTCACACCCATGAGCCAGAGCAGGCCGTTGGTGAACACGTTCACCACCCATACCAGCGGGTAGCAAAGCTTGAGCAACGGGACGTAGATGAACGCCGCCGGGAAACCGAAGCGCTCCGGGTAGAGCGCGGCGAGCGTCTTGGGGGTGATCTCGGAGAAGATCAGGAGGCATAGGATCAGTACGCCGCCCGCCACGGCCACGAGCTTGTCTCCACCAAGGCGCAGCGCGATCAGGGTTGTGAGGGACGTGGCGATGACGTTGGCGAGAGTGTCGCCGAGACGCATCAGGCCGATGAGCCGGTCCGGGCGGCGCAGGAGCCGCTCCGCCACGATGGCACCCCGGTGCCCGGCCCGCGCCAGGTGCCGCAACCGGTAACGGTTGAGGCTCATGAGCGCGGTCTCGGAACCGGCGAAGAAGGCCGAGAGCAGCAGGCACAATGCGACCACGCCGAAGAGGTAGAGCAGGGGGAAGGTGTTCATCCGATGCTATTTCCGTGCCACGCGCCGTCCCGGCGTGCGTTTCAAGACATCAGTCCCCAATGGCGGCCCAGGATCAATTCCAGCACCAGCTTGCTGCCGAAGTAGGCGAGCATCAGCGTCACGAAACCCGCGAGCGTCCAGCGGGTCGCGGTACGGCCGCGCCAGCCGAAGCGCCAGCGGCCCCAGAGCAGTACGGCGAACACGAACCAGGCAAGCAGCGAAAGCACCGTCTTGTGCACCAGGTGCTGCGTGAACAGGTTGTGCACGAAGATGAGGCCGGTGAAGAGCGCGAGGGTGAGCAGCGCGAAACCCACGGTGATGAGTTGGAACAGGAAGCGCTCCATCTCCTGCAGCGGCGGCAGCCCGCTCAGGAAGCCGCCGGCGCCGCCGCGGCGCAACCGCCGTTCTTGCACGGCGAGCAGCAGGGCCTGCAGTGCCGCCACGCTCAACAGGCTGTAGGCGAGCAGGGAGAAGAGGATGTGGGTGTAGAGCGGCCAGCCGCCACCCTGCAGCAGCAGCACATCGTGGGTGAGCAGCTCGGCGGCGAGGAGGCTGGCGCCCGCCAGTGGGAAGACCACGAGCCCGAGGCTCTCGAAAGCGGGTTTGAGGAAGGCGGCGAGTCCGATGCAAGCCACCAGCAGGCCCACCAGGGCCAGGGCGTTGAAGAAGCCGAGGTCCATGCCCTGGGCGCCGAACACGAGGGCGTAGAGCGCGATGGCGTGGAGCAGCACCGCGGCCACGACGGCGCTCAGGATCAGTCCGCGCCGCCCCCGGAACACCATCGGTCCGAAGCCGAAGAGCCGGCAGAGGAGCCCCAGGCCCGCCACGAGATAGAGCGCGAGTGCGAGGACGGCTGTTCCGATCAGGAGGTGCATGGCGTGGCGCGGCCGGTGTCTTAAGGCGTCTTTCATCATCGCACAGGCCGCGCCCTCCGGTGAAGGACCGTGAAAACAGCTTGTGTTAAGCTTTCGATGCGGGGGAGACGCCGGGCGTCGGTAGGGTCCATCAGGCATGCGCATCAAGATCCTGGGTTGCAGCGGGGGCATCGGCGCGGAACTGCGCACCACCTCGCTGCTCGTCGACAAGGACATCCTCGTCGATGCCGGCACCGGCATCGGTGACCTCAGCCTGGACGAGATGCGCCACATCCGGCACGTGTTCCTGACCCATTCCCACCTCGACCACACCTCCGGCCTGCCCTTGCTGGTGGACACCATCTTCGACCAGCTCAAGGAACCGCTCACGGTCTATGGCCGCCCCGAGACCCTCGAGGCGGTGCAGAAGCACATCTTCAACTGGGTGATGTGGCCGGATTTCGCCGAGCTGCCCACCAAGCAGGCGCCGGTGCTGGCCTACAAACCGCTGAAGCTGGGACAGCGCCACACGCTGCAGGGCCGCACCCTGCACATGGTGGAGGTGAACCACACGGTGCCGGGTGCGGGTTACATCCTCGAGAAGGGCGGCAAGGTGTTCGCTTTCAGCGGCGACACCTACACCAACGACAGCTTCTGGGCGGCGGTGAACGCCTACCCCAAGGTGGACGTGCTCATGGTGGAGACCGCCTTCGCCAACCGCAACCAGAAGCTCGCTGACCTCGCCAAGCACTACTGCCCCAGGACCTTGGCGGCGGACTTGGCGAAGTTCAAGCACGATCCGGACATCTACGTCACCCATCTCAAGCCCGGCGCGGAAGACGCGATCTTCGCGGAGATCGTGGCCGCGCTCCCCAAACGCCGGCTGCACCGTCTCCTGGGCGGCGAGGTCTTTGATCTATAGTGAGACCGCGTAACACACACATGCCATAGGCATGTCGTGAGCGGTCGAACGGGCAGGCAGGAAGCCTGCCCCTGTCTGCCCGCGTAGCAGGGAAGCGAAGCGGGGAAGCTGGCGGCGGCCGCCAGCCAGAATCCATAGTCCAGCTTTATGATCACGTCGCTTCATCCGACTCTTGGACGATAATCTGTGCCCATGTTCAAAGCCCTAAGCGAACGCCTCTCGAAGACCCTGGATGCCCTGCGCGGTTCCGGGCGCATGACGGAGCAGAACATCCGCGACGCCCTGCGCGACGTGCGCATGGCGCTGCTGGAAGCGGACGTGGCCCTGCCGGTGGTGCAGGCCTTCACCGAGGCGGCGCGCAGCCGCGCCCTGGGGGAGGAGGTCACCAAGAGCCTCACCCCGGGCCAGGCTTTCATCAAGGTGGTGCACGACGAGCTGCTGCGTACCCTGGGCACGGCGGTGCCGCTAGACCTCAAGGTCCAGCCACCGGCGGTGATCCTGCTGGCGGGCCTGCAGGGTGCCGGCAAGACCACCACGGCCGCCAAGCTCGCCAAGCATCTCATGGGCCGCGAGCACAAGAAGGTGCTGCTGGTGAGCACCGACGTCTACCGGCCTGCGGCGCGCGAGCAGTTGCAGCGCCTCGCGGGCCAGATCGAGGCCGGTTATTTTCCCTCGGACAGCGCCGACCCCGTGGCGATCGCTGAGGCAGCGCTCGCGGAAGCGCGCGCCCGGCTCTACGAGGTGCTCATCGTGGACACCGCCGGCCGCCTGCACGTGGACGCGGAGCTGATGGAGGAGGTCAGGCGCATCCATGCGGCGGTCTCGCCCCGCGAGACCCTGTTCGTGATCGACGCCATGGCCGGCCAGGACGCGGCCAACGCGGCCGCCGAGTTCGGCAAAGCGCTGCCGCTCACCGGCGCCATCCTCACCAAGGCGGACGGCGATGCCCGCGGCGGTGCGGCGCTCTCGGTGCGCCACATCACCGGCGTACCCATCAAGTTCATGGGGGTGGGCGAGGACAGCGCCGCCCTCGAGGCGTTCCAGCCGGAGCGGGTGGTGTCACGCATCCTCGGCATGGGCGACGTGCTCGCCCTGGTAGAGGAAGCCCAGGCCAAGCTCGACCAGGAGAAGGGCGCCGAGCTGGTGCAGAAGCTCAGGTCCGGCAAGCGTTT
This sequence comes from Gammaproteobacteria bacterium, assembly GCA_035691665.1. Lineage (GTDB taxonomy): Bacteria > Pseudomonadota > Gammaproteobacteria > Natronospirales > REEB76 > DASUBN01. Next base: position 34,261 of record DASSIS010000100.1, read on the forward strand.
CGACCTCGTGGATTTCCGCGGTCAGCTGCAGCAGGTGGCGTCCATGGGCGGCATCGGCGCCATGCTGGACAAGCTGCCGGGCGGCGCAGCCATGGCCAGCAAGGCTCGGGGCCAGCTCGGCGACAAGGAACTGAAGCGGCAGATCGCCATCATCAACTCCATGACCCCGGGCGAACGCGCCAAACCGGACCTCATCAAGGGCTCCCGCCGCCGCCGCATCGCGGCGGGCTCAGGCACCCAGGTGCAGGAGGTGAACCGCCTCCTGAAGCAGTACGACCAACTTGCGCAAGTCATGAAGCAGATGTCGGGCAGGGGTATGGCCAAGATGCTGAGGAACATGAAGGGGAGGATGCCTCCGGGGCGAGGCGGGACGTTTTAGCCCACATGCCGGTGGCATGTGGGCCCCGCCGAGTGGGCGGGCAGGGAAAGCCCGCCCTGGGCCTGCGCGCGGAGCAGGAGGCGTAGCGCGGGAGCCGGCCCAGGGGGCCGGCCAGTTCTTGAGCACTTAAGCGCTTATTCCAGCGGAAAAGGCCTTTTCCCGCCCCCAAAACTCACGTAAGCCCTTCACTTTTCTTAAAATTCCCGTAAAATACCGTGCTCTTTTGCGGGTGGGCGACCTGTTCCGGGTGGCCCCGTGTTTTTTAGAGGATTGGATTTACATGGTGACCATTCGTCTGAGCCGCGGCGGCGCCAAGAAGCGCCCCTTCTACCACGTGGTGGCGACCGACAAGCGCAACGCCCGTGACGGCCGTTATATCGAGCGCCTGGGTTTCTACAACCCTCTGGCCGCGAGCCACGAGGAGACGCTGCGCGTGGACGCGGAGCGCATCAAGCATTGGCTGTCCAAGGGCGCGCAGCCCTCGGAGCGCGTGCAGTACCTGCTCAAGGAGCACAAGGTCGCTCTGTAAGCCCGCATGAACGGTGAGCGCAAGCGCATCGTCATCGGCAAGTTCGGCGGACCGTTCGGCGTAAAGGGTTGGATCAAGCTCCTCTCCTGGACCGAACCGCGCGAAGCGATCGCCGACCACTCTCCCTGGCAGCTGAAGCTCCCGGAAGGGTGGCGGGAACGGGAGGTGGTGGAATGCCGCCCCCACGGCAAGGGACTGATCGCGATGCTCGAGGGCATCGCCGACCGGGACCAGGCCGCCGAGCTCCTCGGCGTCGAGATCGCGGTATGGCGCGATGAGCTGGGGGAGACGAGACCCGGCGAGTATTACTGGGCCGATCTCGAGGGACTCGAGGTCAGGCTGGCCGAAGGCAGGAGCCTCGGCAAGGTGCAAGGTCTGATGGCCACCGGCTCGAACGACGTGCTGGTGGTCAAGGGTGAACGGGAACGCCTCATCCCGTTCATCCAGGGCCAGGTGATCAAGGGCGTCGACCTCGACGCCGGCGTGATCCTGGTGGACTGGGATCCGGATTTTTGAAGAGGCGTCTGTGCACATAGAAGTCGTCACGTTGTTCCCGGAGAGCGTGGAAGCGCTGCTCCAGTTCGGCGTGACGGGACGCGCGGTGGAGCGCGGGCTGCTGCGGGTGGGGACTTCCAACCCGCGCGACCATGCCACCGACAGGCACAAGACCGTGGACGACCGGCCCTACGGCGGCGGTCCCGGCATGGTGATGAAGGTCGAGACCCTACGCGCGGCCATACGCGCGGCGAAGTCCCGCACCGGCGAGGGTACGAAGGTGATTTACCTGAGTCCCCAGGGCCGGAAGCTGGATCAGGCGGGGGTGATCGAGCTCTCGCGCCGGCAGGCCATGGTGCTGGTGGCGGGACGCTATGAAGGGATCGATGAGCGGCTCATCGAGACCGAGGTGGACGAGGAGTGGTCCATCGGAGATTACGTGCTGTCCGGCGGCGAACTGCCGGCACTGGTGATGATAGACGCGCTGGCGCGGCTCATCCCCGGGGCGCTGAACGACGGTGAGTCGGCGGCCCAGGACTCGTTCATGAACGGGTTGCTGGATTGCCCGCACTACACGCGGCCCGAGGAGATCGACGGCCGGCGCGTGCCGGAGGTGCTGCTCTCCGGCGACCACGCGGCGATACGCCGCTGGCGGATGCAGCAGATGCTGGGGCGGACCTGGCAGCGGCGACCGGACCTGTTGCAGGGCCTGGCGCTGGACGAGGAACAGGAAGCCTTGCTGGCGGAATTCATACGCGGGCAGGCGCCGAGGTAAGTAACGGTCTTTGCACATAAGGTATGCAGACATGAACAAGATCATCCAGGAAGTCGAGAACGCCCAGCTCAAGCAGATCCCTGCGTTCGAGCCCGGCGACACCGTGGTGGTGCAGGTCAAGGTGAAGGACGGCGAGCGCGAGCGCCTGCAGGCCTTCGA
>DASSIS010000101.1:0-13889 GCA_035691665.1 Gammaproteobacteria bacterium
ATGGTGATGCCGGGCGACAACATCAAGATGGTGGTCACGCTCATCAACCCGATCGCGATGGAAGACGGCCTGCGTTTCGCCATCCGTGAGGGCGGCAAGACTGTCGGCGCCGGCGTCGTCGCCAAAATCATCGAGTAACAGACATGGCTACCCAGACAATCCGCATCCGCCTCAAGGCCTTCGACCACCGGCTCATCGACAAGTCGGCGAAGGAGATCGTCGAGACCGCCAAGCGCACCGGCGCCCAGGTCCGCGGTCCCATCCCGCTGCCGGTGAAGATGGAGCGCTTCACGGTGCTGGTCTCCCCGCATGCCGACAAGGACGCGCGCGACCAGTACGAGCTGCGCACCCACAAGCGCCTGATGGACATCGTGGACCCCACGGACAAGACCGTGGATGCCCTGATGAAGCTGGACCTGCCCGCCGGCGTGGACGTGCAGATCAAGCTAAACTGATGACCTAAGGCCGGACTCCGGTCAAAAAAGAAGGCCCCGCATAGCGGGGCCTTCTGCTTTTGGTTGAGCAGGTTAGTCAGGCTACAGCGGCGGCGGCAGGCCATAGCCACGCGAACACGCCCCCGGCGATGAAGCCGTAGATGAGCGCATCCACCAGGGCCTTCCCGATCGACTTCCAGGGTTCCCCGAACCAGATGGCGTAGGGGATGGTGCCGAAGCCGAAGGCCATGAAGCTCACGGTGGCGACCACGCGGCACACCTGAGCGCCGGCGGTGCCGGCCGCGAGGGTGGCGCCCGCCACATAGGCCCCGAACAGGGCCACCAGCAGGCAGAACAGGAACCACTGGATCAGAGGTTTGGTCATGTTCATGCCGGTGGCGGTGCGCACGAAGAGGAAGGCTTGCGGGCTCTTCTTGAACTTCTCGATGGTCTCGGGTTTGCGCATGTCCTCGGGCTTGCAGTAGGGGACCATGTAGATCCCGGCGGCCGGGTTGCCCTTGCCGATGGCGGCCTGGACGGCGTCTTCGTTGCTGAAGCCGTGGTAGTCGGCGCTATGCCAGAAGTGCAGGAACATGTGGATGATGGCGCTCGCGATGTGTACGCCGACCGCCGCCAACAGGATGGGAAGCCAGAGCTGGGTTAGGGACACCATATGGAACTCTCCCTTGGGCTGGTTTTTTGGGGGTGTTGGACTGCCCGGGAGTCTAGTCCCAAAACCGGTCCCCGCGCCTGATTGGGGCCTTGCCTGAACTCCCCGTGGGCACCCTTAAGGTCAAGGGACCCGTCAGGGAGCCCTTAGGACCCCCTTGGACAGCCAAAAGACCCCTTAAGACCTGTTGCAGGGGCGGGCCAGGCTGGTATAATCCCCGGCTCCCTGCGGCCCGCTGGGTATTCCAGCGGGCCTTTGATTTGCAAGGCTTTTGCAGCGCCGGCCAATCGTAGTCGGTGCCGTGAAACGAGGACAACGAAGATGAGTATCGGCGTAATCGGCCGCAAATGCGGCATGACGCGCGTTTTCACCGAGGATGGCGTGTCCATCCCGGTGACCGTCATCCAGGTCGAACCCAATCGCATCACCCAGGTGAAGTCGCTGGAAGCGGACGGCTACATGTCCGTGCAGGTGACCACCGGCACCCGCCGCGCCAAGCGCGTGACCAAGGCCATGGCCGGTCACTACGCCAAGGCCGCCACCGGCGCCGGCCGCCTCTCGGGCGAGTTCCGCCTCGGCAAGGACGAGGGTGCCGAGCTCAAGGCCGGCGGCGAGATCAAGGCCGACATCTTCAAGCCCGGCCAGCTCGTGGACGTCACGGGCACCAGCATCGGCAAGGGCTTCGCCGGCACCATCAAGCGCCATCACTTCACGATGGGCGATGCCACTCACGGTAACTCGCTCTCGCATCGTGCCCCGGGCTCCATCGGTCAGCGCCAGACGCCGGGCCGCGTGTTCCCCGGCAAGCGCATGTCCGGCCACCTCGGCAACAAGCGCCGCACCGCCATCAACCTCACGGTGGTGAAGGTGGACGTCGAGAAGAACCTGTTGCTCGTCAAGGGCGCGGTCCCGGGCTCCGAGGGCGGCAACGTCATCGTGCGCCCCGCGGCGCGCGGTTAAGGAGGCGGCATGGAACTGCAGATGCACAAGACCGCCGGCAGCCAGTCCATCAGCCTGTCTGATGAGTCTTTCAGCCGTGAATTCAACGAGTCCCTGGTGCACCAGGTCGTGACCGCGTTCCTCGCGGGCGGCCGTGCCGGCACCAAGGGCCAGAAGACCCGCGCCATGGTGCGCGGCGGCGGCAAGAAACCCCGTCCGCAGAAGGGTTCCGGCCAGGCGCGTGCCGGCTCGATCCGCAGCCCCATCTGGCGCGGCGGCGGCAAGGTGTTCGCGGCGGTGACCCGCGACCACAGCCAGAAGGTCAACCGCAAGATGTACCAGGGCGCGCTGCGCGCCATCGTCTCCGAGCTCGTGCGCCAGCAGCGCGTGGTGGTGCTACCGGAGTTCGGGGTGACCGCCCCCAAGACCAAGGAGCTCGCCGGCAAGCTCAAGGCCCTCGAGCTCGACAACGTGCTGATCGTCACCGAGCAGGTGGACGAGAAGCTCTACCTGGCCTCGCGCAACCTCCCCAACGTGGAAGTGCGCGACGCCGCTGGCCTCGATCCCGTGAGTCTCATCGGCTTCGAGAAGGTGTTGTTCACCGTGCCGTCGATCCGCCGTCTGGAGGAGTGGCTCGCATGAACCCGAAACAGGAAAGACTGATGACCATCCTTCTCGGACCCCACGTGTCCGAGAAGGCCGCACGCGTCGGCGAGAAGCACCAGCAGGTGGTGTTCCGCGTGCGCCGCGACGCCGACAAGCAGGAGATCCGCCAGGCCGTCGAGAAGATGTTCGAGGTCAAGGTCGCCGACGTGCAGATCGTCAACGTGCACGGCAAGCAGAAGCGTTTCGGCGCCACGCTCGGCTGGCGCAGCGACTGGAAGAAGGCCTACGTGCGCCTCGCGCCGGGCAGCGAGATCAACCTTGCCGGGGAGCAGGCCTAAGGCCGGCCCCGCATAGTAACGAGAGAAGCGCCATGCCACTCATCAAAGCCAGACCGACCTCGCCCGGACGCCGGGCCTTCGTCAAGGTCGTCACCCCGGGCCTGCACAAGGGCGGTCCGTTGGGCTCGCTCGTCGAGTCCAAGAAGAGCCGCGGCGGCCGCAACAACGTCGGCCGCGTGACCACGCGCCACCAGGGCGGCGGACACAAGCAGCATTACCGCGTGATCGACTTCAAACGCGACAAGGACGGCATCGTCGGCCGCGTCGAGCGCGTGGAATACGATCCGAACCGTACCGCGCATATCGCGCTGGTGCTGTACAAGGACGGCGAGCGCCGCTACATCATCGCCCCGAAGGGCGTCGAGGCGGGCCAGGAGATCGTCGCCGGCAGCCACGCCCCTATCAAGTCGGGAAACTCGCTGCCGCTGCGCAACATCCCCGTGGGCACCCTGGTGCACTGCGTGGAGCTGCAGCCCGGCAAGGGCGCGCAGATGGCCCGCAGCGCCGGTTCCTCGGTGCAGGTAGTGGCCCGCGACGGCGTCTACTGCACGCTGCGCCTGCGCTCCGGTGAGATGCGCAAGGTGCACGTGGACTGCCGCGCCACCATCGGCGAAGTCGGCTTCGACGAGCACAACCTGCGCCAGTACGGCAAGGCCGGCGCCCGCCGCTGGAAGGGCATCCGCCCCTCCGTGCGCGGCGTCGTGATGAACCCCATCGACCATCCGCACGGCGGTGGCGAAGGCAAGACCTCGGGCGGCCGTCACCCGGTGTCGCCGTGGGGCCAGCCGACCAAGGGTTACAAGACGCGCGCCAACAAGCGCACCGACGGCATGATCGTGCGCCGTCGCAACGCGAAGTGATGAGAGGTTAAAGCGATGCCGCGTTCCATCCGCAAAGGCCCGTTCATCGACCCGCACCTGGCCAAGAAGGTCACGGCGGCGGTGTCGGGCAGCAACAAGCGTCCGATCAAGACCTGGTCGCGCCGCTCGATGGTCACTCCGGAGATGGTGGGCCTCACCATCGCCGTGCACAACGGCCGGCAGCACGTGCCGGTTCTGGTGAGCGAGAACATGGTCGGACACAAGCTGGGTGAATTCGCGCCCACCCGCATCTTCAAAGGCCACGGCGCGCGCAAGACCGCCGAGACCGAAGCGAAGGCCTGAGGAAAGAGACATGCAGGTAGCCGCCAAACACCGTTATGCCCGCATCGCCGCCCAGAAGGCGCGACTCGTGGCGGACCAGATCCGCGGCAAGGCCGTGGGCGAGGCCCTGAAAGTGCTGGAGTTCAGCCCCAAGCGCGCCGCCAAGCTGCTGCGCAAGGTGCTGGAGTCCGCCATCGCCAACGCCGAGCACAACAACGGTGCCGACGTCGACGAACTAAAGGTCAAGACCGTGATGGTGGACGAGGGTCCCCACATGAAGCGCTTCATGGCGCGCGCCAAGGGTCGTGGCGCCCGCATCCTGAAGCGTACCAGCCACATCAGCATCATCGTTGCTGACGAATAAGGACGGGATCATGGGTCAGAAAGTAAATCCGACAGGTTTCCGTCTGGGCATCGCCTCGGACTGGAATTCCAAGTGGTTCGCCAGCAAGCGGGCTTACGCCCAGAACCTGCTCAGCGACCTCAAGGTGCGCGACTTCCTGAAGAAGAAGCTCGCCCAGGCGTCCGTGAGCCGCATCGAGATCAAGCGCCCGGCCAAGAAGGCCTACATCACGATCCACACCGCTCGTCCGGGCGTAGTGATCGGCAAGAAGGGCGAGGACATCGATGCCCTGCGCAAGCAGCTCGGCAAGCTGATGCCCGGCACCGAGGTGGACATCGGCGTGGAAGAGATCAGGAAGCCTGAGCTCGACGCCTACCTCGTGGCCGAGAGCATCGCCCAGCAGCTCGAGCGACGCATCATGTTCCGCCGCGCCATGAAGCGCGCCGTGCAGAACACCATGCGCCTGGGTGCCTTAGGGATAAAGGTGCGCGTCTCCGGCCGTCTCAACGGTTCCGAGATCGCCCGCACCGAGCAGTACCGCGAGGGCCGCGTGCCCCTGCACACCCTGCGCGCCGACATCGACTACGGTCTGGCCGAAGCCCACACCACCTACGGCGTCATCGGCGTCAAGGTGTGGATCTTCAAGGGCGAGATCCTCGACGCGAACGACATGAACACGACCAAGGAAGCCGAGGGCGAGAAGTCCGCCGCGGCGGCCAACTGATCCAGGAGTAGAGGCACATGTTGCAGCCCAAGCGCACCAAGTACCGCAAGCAGCACAAAGGCCGTAACCGCGGCCTCGCGCAGAGCGGCAACAGCGTCGCGTTCGGTGAGTACGGCCTGAAGGCCATCACCCGCGGCCGGCTCACCGCGCGTGAGATCGAGGCCGCGCGCCGTGCCATGACGCGCTTCGTGAAGCGCGGCGGCAAGATCTGGATCCGCGTGTTCCCGGACGTGCCGGTGACCAAGAAGCCCCTCGAAGTCCGCATGGGCAACGGCAAGGGCAACGTGGAGTACTGGGTCGCCAAGGTGCAGCCCGGCTCGATGCTTTATGAGATGGAAGGCGTGGACGAAGCCACGGCGCGCGAGGCTTTCCGCCTGGCGTCCGCCAAGCTCGGCGTCCTGACCGCCTTCGTGGCCCGGCAGGTGATGTGATGGACATGAACGACATCCGCAAGAAGTCCGAGAAGGAGCTGCGCGACGAGATCGCGGCGCTTCGCAAGGAGCAGTTCAACCTGCGCATGCAGGCGGCTGCCGGCCAGGCGCCTCGCGCCCACCAGATCCGTAATGCGCGCAAGGACGTGGCGCGTCTCAAGACCGCGCTGAACGAGCGCGTGAAGGCAGGCAAGAAATGAGCGAGCAGAAGAAGACCCGCACGCTGACCGGCAAGGTCGTCAGCAACAAGATGGACAAGACCATCACGGTCGCCATCGAGCGCATGGTCACGCACGAGACCTACGGCAAGATCCTGCGTCGCCGCAGCAAGATCAAGGCGCACGACGAGAAGAACGAGTGTCATGAAGGCGACATCGTGACGATCACGCAATGCCGCCCGATCTCGCGCCACAAGTCGTGGACGCTCGTCGCAGTGTTGGAGCGCGCGGCCCCGTCCGCGGCGCAGTAACCGGTTAGCACCGAGGGTTAGCAGTCATGATCCAGATGCGCACAGTGCTCGATGCCGCCGACAACAGCGGTGCACGCAGCCTCAAATGCATCAAAGTGTTGGGCGGCTCCAAGCGCCGCTACGCGCGTATCGGTGACGTCATCAAGGTCAGCATCGGTGACGCCATCCCGCGCGGCAAGGTGAAGAAAGGCGAGGTCTACAACGCGGTGGTGGTCCGCACCCGTAGCGGCGTGCGCCGTCCGGACGGCTCCATCATCAAGTTCGACAGCAACGCGGCGGTGTTGCTGACCAACAAGCTGGAACCCATCGGCACCCGTATCTTCGGACCGGTGACCCGCGAGCTGCGCACCGAGGCTTTCATGCGCATCATCTCGCTGGCCCCGGAAGTGCTGTAAGGCACCAGGAGCAGGCATATGAACAAGATCAGGAAAGGCGACGAAGTGGTGATTATCGCCGGCAAAGACAAGGGCCGGCGCGGCTCCGTACTCAAGGTACTGGAGAAGGACCGCGTCCTCGTCGAGAACGTGAACATGGTGAAGAAGCACCAGCGCCCGAACCCGAACGCGAACGTCGCGGGCGGGATCGTGGACAAGGAGATGCCGATCCACATCTCCAACGTGATGCTCTACAACCCGGTCACCAAGAAGGGTGACCGCGTGGGGCTGCGTAAGCTGGAGGACGGCCGCAAGGTGCGCTTCTTCAAGTCGAATAACGAAGTGGTTGACGTCTGAGGACTGCCCGCATGGCCGCCAGATTGCAGGAACATTACCGCAGCACCGTAGTGAAGCAGCTCTCCGAGCGCTTCGGCTACAAGAACGCGATGCAGGTGCCGCGCATCACCAAGATCACGCTCAACATGGGTGTGGGCGAGACGACGGCCGACAAGAAGGTCATCGAGAACGCCGTGTCCGACATGACCAAGATCGCCGGGCACAAGCGGGTGATCACCAAGGCCAAGAAGTCGATCTCGACCTTCAAGATCCGCGACGGCTACCCCGTGGGTTGCAAGGTGACCCTGCGCCGCGGCCAGATGTATGAGTTTTTGGACCGTCTGATCAGCATCTCCCTGCCCCGCGTGCGCGACTTCCGCGGCGTGAGCGGCCGCTCCTTCGATGGGCGCGGCAACTTCAGCATGGGCGTGAAGGAACAGATCATCTTCCCAGAGATCGAGTACGACAAGATCGACGCCCTGCGTGGCATGGATATCACCATCACCACCACGGCCAAGACGAACGAGGAAGCCAAGGCGCTGCTCGAGGCCTTCAACTTCCCGTTCCGGAACTAAAGGATCGCACCATGGCCAAGACCTCCATGATCAACCGCGAGATCCGCCGCACCAAGCTGGCTGCCAAGCATGCCACCAAGCGCGCCGAACTCAAGGCCCTCATCCGTGACCTGAACGTGAGCGACGAGGACCGCCAGGCGGCGGTCGCCAAGCTCGCCGGCATGCCGCGCGACTCCGCCAAGACGCGCCAGCGCAACCGCTGTGCCTTGACCGGCCGCGACCACGGCTACTACCGCAAGTTCGGTCTGGCCCGCAACAAACTCCGCGAAGCCACCATGCGTGGCGACGTGCCCGGCCTGCACAAGGCCAGCTGGTAATAACAGGGATATCGATATCCATGAGTATGACTGATCCCATCGCCGACATGTTCACCCGCATCCGCAATGCCCAGATGGTGGGCCATGTGGAAGTCAGCATGCCGAACTCCAAGGTGAAGTCGGAGATCGCGCGCTTGCTGAAGGACGAGGGCTACATCGAGAACTTCGCCAACCGCGACGTGGAAGGCAAGCCGGTGCTCGCCATCTCCCTGAAGTATCACGAGGGCCGTCCGGTCATCGATCGCCTGGAGCGCGTGAGCCGCCCGGGCCTGCGCGTGTACAAGCGCAAGGATGACCTACCCAAGGTGCTCGGGGGCCTGGGTGTGGCGATCGTGTCCACCTCCCAGGGCGTGATGACTGACCGCGCTGCGCGCGCCGCCGGCCAGGGCGGCGAAGTCATCGGCGTCGTCGCCTAACGGATCCGAGGAAACAGCCATGTCCAGAATCGGAAAGAAACCGATCACGCTGCCGAAGGGCGTCGAAGCCAAGGTCGAGGCGGGTTCGGTGACCATCAAGGCCCAGAAGGGCAGCTACACGCTGGTGCTGCATCCCGGCGTGGGCGTGAGCAACGACAACGGCGTGCTGCACGTGCAGCAGAAGGCCGAGACCCAGGAAGCGAATGCCGCCTCGGGCACGACCCGTGCGCTGCTGGCCAATGCCATCCTTGGCGTGACCACCGGCTTCACGAAGAAGCTCGAGCTCGTCGGCGTGGGCTATCGCGCCCAGGCTCAGGGCAAGATGCTGAACCTGACGCTAGGGTTCTCCCATCCGGTGAACTACAAGATCCCGGACGGCATCACCATCGAGACGCCGAGCCAGACCGAAGTGATCGTGAAGGGACTGGACCGGCAGAAAGTCGGCCAGGTCGCCGCGGACATCCGTGGCTTCCGTCCGCCGGAGCCCTACAAGGGCAAGGGCGTGCGCTACGCGGACGAACGCGTGGTGCTCAAAGAAGCCAAGAAGAAGTAAGAGGTACGAGCGATGGACAAGAAGCCTTTTGAGAAGAAGCTCGCACGCCTGCGCCGCGCGCGCCGCACCCGTGCCCGTATCCACGAGCTCCGGGCTTTCCGCCTGGCGGTGCACCGCACCCCGAGCCACATCTACGCCCAGATCATCGCTCCGGAAGGTAACAAGGTGGTGGTGGCGGCGTCGACGCTCGAGGCCGATATCAAGAAGGGCCTGAAGCACTGCGGCAACGTGGCCGCGGCGCAGGCCGTTGGCAAGGCCATCGCCGAGAAGGCGAAGCAGGCCGGCATCACGGCGGTCGCGTTCGACCGTTCCGGTTTCCGTTATCACGGGCGGGTGAAGGCTCTGGCCGACGCTGCGCGTGAGAACGGGCTCAAGTTCTAAGGGTGACACATGGCTAAATTCGACAACCTTCCGGAAAGCAACGACGGCCTGCAAGAGAAGCTGGTCGCCGTGAACCGCGTCTCCAAGACCGTCAAGGGCGGCCGCCTGTTCGGCTTCAGCGCCCTGACCGTGGTCGGCGACGGCAACGGCAAGGTCGGCTTCGGCTACGGCAAGGCCCGCGAAGTCCCGAACGCGGTGTCCAAGGCGATGGAGCAGGCCCGCAAGAACCTCCAGCAGGTGCCGCTGAAAGATGGCACGCTGTTCTACGCGACCCGCGCGAGCCACGGCGCCACCCGCGTGTTCATGCAACCTGCTTCCGACGGTACCGGCATCATCGCCGGCGGCGCCATGCGCGCCGTGCTGGAAGTGGCCGGCGTGAAGAACGTGCTGGCCAAGAGCTACGGCTCGCGTAACCCGATCAACGTGGTGCGCGCCACGCTGAACGCGCTGACGGGTTATGCCTCGCCGCAGCAGATCGCCGCTAAGCGCGGCAAGTCGCTCGACGAGATCAGGGGCTGAAGCCATGACCAAGAGCAACAAGCAGATCAAGGTGACGCTGGTGCGCAGCTTCTACGGCCGCCTACAGCGTCATAAGGACACGGTGCGCGGCCTCGGACTTCGCCGCATGCACCATACCGTGACCGTGCAGGACACCCCGGAGATCCGCGGCATGATCGCCAGCATCTCCGACATGCTGCGCGTGGAGGAGTGATGACCATGCGTCTCAACACGCTTTCCCCCGCCGTCGGCAGCAAGACCGGCAAGAAGCGCCTCGGCCGCGGCCTGGGCTCGGGCCTGGGCAAGACCTCGGGCAAGGGCCACAAGGGCCAGTACGCCCGCAAGGGCGGCTACCACAAGGTGGGCTTCGAAGGCGGCCAGATGCCGTTGCAGCGTCGCCTGCCCAAGGTGGGTTTCCGCTCGCACATGAAGCCGACCCGCGCCGAAGTGCGCCTGGACCAACTCGCCCGCGTCGAAGCCGACGTGATCGACATCCTGGCCCTCAAGGCCGCCGGCCTCGTCAACATCTACGCCGAGAAGGTGAAGGTGGTGGGTTCCGGCGAACTCAAGAAGAAGGTCGCGCTGAAAGGCGTGCAGGCCACCGCGGGCGCCAAGAAGGCCATCGAGGCCGCCGGCGGCAAGGTCGAGGAGTAATAATCAGTGTCCCGTAGCGGCGCCAACATGCTGGGTGGTCTGGGCGAGATCGGTAAGCTTACCGAGCTGCGCCGTCGCCTGCTGTTCCTGGCCGGCGCGCTGGTGGTGTTCCGCGTGGGCACCCATATCCCGGTGCCGGGCATCGACCCGTCCTCGCTCGCGCGGCTGTTCAACCAGCACACGGGCGGCATCCTGGACATGTTCAACATGTTCTCGGGTGGCGCCTTGAAGCGCCTCTCGATCTTCGCCCTCGGAGTGATGCCCTACATCTCCGCCTCCATCATCATGCAGATGCTGGCGGTGGTGGTGCCCTCACTCGAGGCGCTGCGCAAGGAAGGCCAGTCCGGTCAACGCAAGATCACCCGGTACACCCGTTACGCGACCGTGGGCCTGGCTTTCTTCCAGTCCCTGGGCGCCGCCATCGCGCTGCAGAACCAGGGCGTGGCCATCCATCCGGGTCCGAGCTTCCTGCTCACGGCCACCATCAGCCTCGTGACCGGTACCATGTTCCTCATGTGGCTGGGCGAGCAGGTGACCGAGCGCGGCGTGGGCAACGGCATCTCGATGCTGATCTTCGCCGGTATCATCGCTGGGCTCCCGGCCGCCTTCGGCGGCACGCTGGACCTGGTGCGCACCGGCCAGATGAACCCGCTTATGGCGATCGTGATCCTCGCGCTCGTGCTCGGCGTGACCACCTTCGTGGTCTTCGTGGAGCGTGCCCAGCGCCGCATCACGGTGAACTACGCCAAGCGGCAGCAGGGCCGGCGCATGTACGCCGCCCAGTCGAGCCACTTGCCGCTCAAGATGAACATGTCCGGCGTGATCCCGCCGATCTTCGCATCCTCGATCATCCTGTTCCCGGCGACGATGGGCAACTGGTTCAGCAGTTCGCACCCGTCCACCCAGTTCGGCCAGATCGTGGTCGATTCGCTGCAGAAGTTCGCGGCGGTGATGTCCCCAGGTGCACTGGTCTACGACTTGGTCTATGCGCTCCTGATCCTGTTCTTCTGCTTCTTCTACACCTCGCTGGTGTTCAACTCGAAAGAGACCGCCGAGAACCTGAAGAAGTCGGGCGCCTTCATCCCCGGGATCCGCCCTGGCCAGCAGACCGCCGCCTACATCGACGCCGTGCTTACCAAACTGACCCTGTGGGGCGCCCTGTACGTGACCGGCGTGTGCCTGCTGCCCGAGATCCTGATCGTGTATTGGAACGTGCCGTTCTATTTCGGCGGTACCTCGCTCTTGATCGACGTGGTGGTGGTGATGGATTTCATGGCCCAGTTGCAGGCCCACATGATGTCCCACCAGTACGAGGGCCTGCTGCGCAAGGCCAACCTCAAGGGCTATGGTGGGGCGGGCTCGATCCGCTGATTTCTAAGGGTTTTTGAGGCGGTGGCCTTAAGGCCTGCCGCAGGAGTGGTGAGATGAAAGTACGTGCATCGGTGAAGAAGATCTGCCGCAACTGCAAGATCGTGCGGCGCGGCGGCGTGGTGCGGGTGATCTGCTCCGACGCCCGGCATAAGCAGCGCCAGGGCTGAGGCTCAGGTTACGCATTGATTTGATTAGGGATTTCAGGCAAAATCACCCGTTTCGCCCCGCGCTTTGCGCGGGTGTTTGAGGAAAAGGCACATGGCCCGTATCGCTGGTATCAACATCCCGGCTAACAAGCACACCGTAATCGGTCTGCAGAGCATCTTTGGCATCGGCCGCAACCGCGCCAAGTGGATCTGCGAGGCCGCGAGCGTCAAGCCCGAAACCAAGGTGAAGGATCTGACCGACGCCGAGGTGGAGGCGCTGCGCACCCAGGTGGCGCGCTTCACCGTGGAAGGCGATCTGCGCCGCGAGGTGTCCATGAGCATCAAGCGCCTGATGGACCTCGGCTGCTACCGCGGCCTGCGCCATCGCCGCGGCATGCCGGTGCGCGGTCAGCGTACCCGCACCAACGCGCGCACCCGTAAGGGCCGCCGCAAGCAGGCCGGCCCGATGATCGCCAAACCCGCCCCGACGGCTTGATAAACCGACAACGCAACCCGATATAACGTAGGACAGACACATGGCAGACGAGAAGACGCAGAGCACCGCCGCCCCCGAGGGCGCCGCCGCCCCGGCCGCGGGTGCTGCACCGGCAGCCGGCGCACCGCGTAAGCGCGCGAAGAAGACGGTGGTGGACGCCATCGCCCACGTGCATGCGTCGTTCAACAACACGATCATCACCATCACCGACCGCCAGGGCAACGTGCTCTGCTGGGCGACCTCCGGCGGCTCCGGCTTCCGCGGTTCCCGCAAGTCCACACCGTTCGCGGCGCAGGTGGCGGCTGAGAAGGCCGGCATCGCGGCCCAGGAATACGGCGTCAAGAATCTGGAAGTGCAGGTGAAGGGCCCCGGCCCCGGCCGCGAGTCCGCCGTGCGCTCGTTGCACAACATCGGTTTCAAGATCGCGAACATCTCGGACGTGACGCCCATCCCGCACAACGGATGCCGCCCGCCCAAGAAGCGCCGCGTTTAAGAGGTAGATTCAATGGCTCGTTATCTCGGACCTAAGTGCAAGCTGTCTCGCCGCGAAGGCACCGACCTGTTCCTGAAGAGCAGCGTCCGCCCCCTCGAGTCGAAGTGCAAGCTCGAGACGCTGCCCGGCCAGCACGGCGCGAAGCGCAACCGTCTCTCGGACTACGGCATCCAACTGCGTGAGAAGCAGAAGTTGCGCCGCATGTACGGCGTGCTGGAGCGGCAGTTCCGCCGCTACTACAAGGAAGCCGCGCGCCGCACCGGCGCCACCGGCCAGACCCTGCTGCAGATCCTCGAATGCCGCCTGGACAACGTGGTGTACCGCATGGGTTTCGCCGCCACCCGCGCCGAAGCCCGCCAGCTCGTGAGCCACAAGGCTATCGAAGTGAACGGCAAGGGCGTGAACATCCCGTCCTACCAGGTGCGTGCCGAGGACGTGATCTCGGTGCGTGAAGCCGCCAAGAAGCAGCTGCGCATCCAGTCCGCCCTGCAGATCGCCAAGCAAGTCGGTCTCCCGGAATGGGTCGAGGTCGATGAGACGAAGATGAGCGGCAAGTTCAAGGCGGTGCCCGAGCGCGCCGAGTTCCTGCCGGACATCAACGAGAATCTGGTCGTCGAGCTCTATTCCAAGTAATCGGTTTTTAGAGAGGGTCTTTCCCCATGCAGGGTTCAGTAACGGAATTCTTGAAGCCACGCCTCGTCGGCGTGCAGGCCCAGTCGGAGCACCAGGCCCGCGTGGTGCTGGAGCCGCTCGAGCGCGGTTTCGGCCATACCCTCGGGAATGCGCTGCGCCGCATCCTGCTCTCGTCCATGCCCGGCGCCGCCGCCGTGGAAGCCGAGATCGAGGGTGTGCTCCACGAGTACACCACCATCGAGGGCGTGCAGGAGGACGTGGTCGACATCTTGCTTAACCTGAAGCAGCTCGCCATCCGCATGCACACGCGCGACGAAGCCACCCTGACCCTCGCTAAGAAGGGCCCGGGTGTGGTGACAGCCGCCGACATCCAGCTGGACCACGACGTCGAGATCGTGAACAAGGATCTCGTGATCGCCCACCTGAACAGCGCCGGCTCCCTCAACATGAAGCTCAAGGTGAAGCGCGGCCGCGGCTACCAGCCGGCCAACCAGCGCCTGCAGTTCGAGGAAGAGACCCGTCCCATCGGCCGCCTGCAGATGGACGCCTC
>DASSIS010000102.1:0-40227 GCA_035691665.1 Gammaproteobacteria bacterium
TTCATCAGCCGCATGACCCGCGGCCGCCCCTGGGTGCGCAGCAAGCTCGCGGTGAGCGTGGATGGACGCACCGCCCTCGCCACCGGCGAGAGCAAATGGATCAGCGGCGAGACCTCCCGCGAGGATGTGCACCGCTGGCGCGCACGCAGCTCCGCGGTGCTCACAGGGATAGGCACGCTCCTGAAGGACGATCCTTCCCTCAACGTGCGCCTGCCCGGCGAATGGCGCCAGCCCATCAAGGTGGTGGTGGATTCCTATCTCAGCACGCCGGTGGACGCCAAGATCTTCAAGCAGCAGCCGGATTCGGTGTTCATCGCCACCACGGTGGAGGATCCGGAGGAGCAGGAGCTGCTCGCCAAGGCCGGCGCCAACATCCAGGCCTTCCCCGCCAAGGGCAGCGGCATGATGGACATGAAGGCGGTGCTGGAGACCTTGGCCGAACTCGAATGCAACGAGGTGCTGGTGGAGGCGGGGGCCGGCATGAACGGGCCGCTGCTCGCCGCCGGGCTCATCGACGAGATCATCCTCTACATGGCGCCGCATCTCCTGGGCGACACGGCCCGCGGCATGTTCAGCCTGCCCGCCATCGCTTCCATGGAGCAGCGCCAGCAGGTGGACGTGGTGGACATGCGCATGATCGGGAAGGATATCCGCCTGATCCTCCGCCCCAAGTACGCCTGATGTTCACCGGGATCATCAAAGCCGTCGGCAAGGTCGAAGCGCTCACGCCCGTGGGCGGAGACATCCGCATCGGCATCGACACGGGCGGACTCCCCATGCAAGGGGTGAACCTGGGGGACAGCATCTGCGTGAATGGCTGCTGCCTCACGGTGATCGCCAAGCGCGCGCAGGGCTTCGATGCGGACGCTTCCCGGGAGACCCTTGGCCTCACCACCCTGGGCGAGCTCAAGCCCGGTTCGCCGGTGAACCTGGAGACGGCGCTCACCTTGAGTACGCCCCTCGGGGGCCATCTCGTGAGCGGCCACGTGGACGGGGTGGGCTTCATCCGCTCCCGGCGCGAAGAGGCCCGCTCGGTGCGCTTCGACATCGAGGCCCCTGAGGCCTTAAGCCGCTACATCGCCCACAAGGGTTCGGTGTGCGTGGACGGGGTGAGCCTCACGGTCAACGCCCTGAGGGATAATGTGTTCGACGTGAACATCATCCCCCACACCATGAGCCACACCGTCTTCGGCGGCTATAAGGCCGGCAGCCGGGTGAACCTGGAGGTGGACGTGATGGCCCGCTACGCCGAGCGCCTGCTGGCGGAGCGCGGCGCATGAAGGACACCGCCGCCATGAAGCTCAACAGCATCGAGGAGATCCTCGCCGAACTCGCCGCCGGCCGCATGGTGGTGATCATGGACGACGAGGACCGGGAGAACGAGGGCGACCTCATCATGGCCGCCGAGAAGGTGCGCCCCGAGGACATCAACTTCATGGCGCGCTACGGGCGCGGTCTCATCTGCCTGACGCTCACCCGCGAGCGCTGCCGCCAGCTGCACCTGCCGCTCATGGTGCGCGACACCGACAAGGACCAGACCACCAACTTCACGGTGTCCATCGAGGCGGCCGAAGGCGTGACCACGGGCATCTCCGCCTACGACCGCGCCCATACGGTGCGCACCGCGGTGCGGCCCGACGCCGAGCCCGCGGACCTCAAGCAACCCGGCCACATCTTCCCGCTCATGGCCCAGCCGGGCGGCGTGCTCACCCGCGCCGGCCATACCGAGGCGGGCTGCGACCTGATGCGCCTCGCGGGCCTCGAGCCCGCGGGCGTGATCGTGGAGATCCTCAACGAGGACGGCAGCATGGCGCGCCGTCCGGACCTGGAGAAGTTCGCCCAGGAGCACAAGCTCAAGATCGGCACCATCGCCGACCTCATCCGCTACCGCATCGAGAAGGAGAAGACCGTGGAGCGGGTGGCGGAGCGCCGCGTGCCCACGGAGTTCGGCGAGTTCAGGCTCATGGCCTACGAGGACCGGGTGAACAAGGCGCTGCACCTGGCGCTGGTGTCCGGCGAGCTGAAGGCCGGCGAGCCGACGTTGGTGCGCGTGCACCTGCAGAACTCCTTGAGCGACATGGTGGGCGTGCGGTGGGATGAGCTCGGTTGGCCCCTGCGCCATGCCATGCGCCGCATCGGCAAGGAGGGTGGGGTGCTGGTGATCCTGCGCCATGCCGAGGAGCCGGTGGAGCTCTTGCACCGCCTCAAGGGCCACGGCGCCGCGGCGGAAGACGGATCGGGGGGCGCGGCGGAGTTGCGCACCTATGGCGTCGGTGCGCAGATCCTGCTGGACCTCGGCGTGACCCGCATGAGAGTCCTCAGTCAGCCAAAAAAGATGCTCGGCATTTCAGGGTTTGGTCTCGAAGTCGTGGAATACGTCACGCCAGACTAAGGCGGCGCGAGCCGCTCTCGGGTAAAATACCGGCCTGGTTTACCCAAGCTCTTTCATATGGCCGGCACTCACAGAATCATCGAAGGGGGACGCTCCGCGAAGGGAATGCGCATCGCCATCGTGGCGGCGCGCTTCAACCACTTCGTGGTGGACAAGCTCTTGGCCGGGGCGGTGGAGACCTTGAACGCCGCCGGCATCAGCGGCCAGGACCTGGACGTCGTCCGGGTGCCGGGCGCCTTCGAGATCCCCTTGGCCGCCAAGAAGCTCGCCGCCGGCAAGAGCTACGACGCCGTGATCACCCTCGGCGCGGTGATCCGCGGCGGTACCCCCCATTTCGACTACGTGTGCAACGAGTGCGCCCGCGGCGTGACCGAGGCGGCGCTCGACACCGGTGTGCCGGTGCTCTTCGGCGTGCTCACCTGCGACGACATGGAGCAGGCTATGGACCGGGCCGGCGGCAAGCACGGCAACAAGGGCGCGGATGCGGCGCTCGCGGCCATCGAGATGACCGACCTCCTGCGCAAGTTGGAGGGCTGAAGCCATGGCAGGCGGCAAATCCCAGGGCGCGCGGGCGCGCGCCAAGGCACGGAGACTGACCCTGCAGGGGCTGTACCAGTGGCAGCTCACGGGCGCCAGCGCCCGGGAAGTCACGGCCGAACTCCTGGCCAGCCAGAACGTTAAGGACACGGACACGGAATACTTCGAGGCGGTGCTGAAGGGCATCGTGGCCGAGAGCGCCACGCTCGAGAGCGCTTTCACGCCCCACCTCGACCGACCCGCCGCCCAACTGGACCCCATCGAGCGCGGCATCCTGCTGCTCGGCACCTACGAGCTCAAGGAACGGCTGGACGTGCCCTACCGGGTGGTGCTCAACGAGGCGGTGGAGCTCGCCAAGGACTTCGGCGCCGAGGAGAGCCACAAGTACATCAACGCGGTGCTGGACAAGGCCGCGGCTGAGCTGCGCCGGGCCGAGCGCTCGGCGGGCTGAAGACGCCCCATGGATGAATTCGAACTCATCCGCCGTTATTTCTCCTCCGACACCGCCGCCCGTGACGACGTCTCCCTGGGTGTCGGCGACGACGCGGCGCTGCTGCGGGTGCCGGCAGGCATGGAACTCGCCGTCACCACCGACACGCTGCTGCCGGGCGTGCATTTTCCCCCCCATCTCGATGCGGCCGCCGTGGGCCACCGGGCGCTGGCCGCGAACCTGAGCGACCTCGCCGCCATGGGCGCCGAGCCTGCCTGGCTGCTCCTGGCGCTGACCCTGCCCATGGTGGACGAGGCCTGGCTCGAAGCCTTCAGCGGGGGATTCAAGGCTCTCGCCCGGAAGCACGATGCCGCGCTCGTGGGCGGGAACCTGGCGCGAGGCCCTCTGAACATCACCATCACCGCCCAGGGTCTGGTGCCGCAAGGTCAGGCTCTCAAGCGCGCGGGCGCACGGGCGGGTGACCGCATCTATGTGACGGGTCACTTGGGCGACGCCGCGGCGGGCCTGAAGCTCATCCTGGGAGGCAAGGGCGACCAGGACGATGAGTGCGTACAGCGCTTCACCCACCCGGAGCCGCGCATCGCGGCGGGCATGGCGCTTCGCGGCCTCGCTTCGGCCTGCATCGACATCTCGGATGGTTTGCTCGGGGACCTCGGCCACATCCTGGAAGCCGGCAGTGTGGGCGCCACCATCCTGACGGCGCGCTTGCCGCTCTCGAAACGGATCCTGAGCTTGCACGGCCGCGATGAGGCGGAGAAGCTCGCCCTCACGGGCGGCGACGACTACGAGCTCTGCTTCACGGCAGCGCCGGAACGACAGCAGGAACTGGAGAAGCGGATCGCGACCACCGGCTGTGCCATCACCTGCATCGGGAGCGTGGATGCAGAACCGGGTTTGAGGGTGATGGAAGCCTCAGGCCACGGACTCACGCTCAGCGAGCCCGGCTACAAGCACTTCTGAAGCCCTCACCTGCGGATGGACCAGGCCTGCTGGCCACGGATGCGGATGGCGAGGCCGATGGCCTTGATGATGAGCCAGTTAAGGGCGGCGAGCGGCATGGGCATGCCGGGCCGCGCGATGTCGAGCAGCAGCGCCGCGCGGATACCGTCCGCGTCGTTCCAGGCGGCGTGTTCGTAGGTGTCGTCCCAGAGCAGCGTCGCTCCTTCTTCAAGCGGATAGACCTTGCCGTCGATCATGAGAGGACAGGCGGAGCGGCCGTCCGCCAGCTTCGGGATCACCACGCCCAGGTGGAATCGCAGGATGCCGCGGAAGGGGCCGCGGTGGGCCGGGATGCGTTTCCTGCCTTCGAGGAAGGAGAGGGTAGCGGAGACGATCTCGGGCCGGCCCTTCAGGAGCGCGGCGATGGCGGGGCAGCGGGCCTGGTTGGGTCCGTTGTCCACTCCGTAGGCGCGCAGCACGAACATGCGCCAGTACTTGCCGCCGTACTGGGAGAGATCCGCCTGCTCCCGCATGAGCTCGTGGAACTGCGGTATGCCCTGGATCTCCTGCATGAGTGAGAGGCAGTCGCGCTGGATCGCAGGGAACGATTCCTCGAATGCCCGGTAGGCGGGGAAGTAGCGCGCCTTGTCCAAGACCGGCGGCGTGTCCACGTAGCGGCCGTAGAGACCGCGCACCATTCCGGAGGAGACGGTGTAGAGACGGTTCATATCCGATGGGTTTCCTGGCTCGTTCACCCGATGATAACGGCGTAGCGGCACACTTGGACGACAGGCATAATCTGTAACAATCACAGCGTAATATGACACCGCGATTACACCGGCCTTGCCGGTATGAAAGGGAATGGGATCGACATGAAGCAAGGCCTGTCCGTCGTCGCCAGCGGCTTGTTGCTCATGCTCGCGGGCTGCGGTTCGGGCGGCAGCGGCCCCACGGGTACCTCCTCGGGTTCCGGCGGCAGCAGCCAGACCAGGATGATCCTCGGGTATTACACTGGCGATACCACGTCCGCGGCGTCGGCCACCTCCGCCAGCGTGCCGGTGACGGCGGTATCCATGGACGTCATCGACGTCGACGCGGATGGCAGCCTCACGGGCGCGCTGCCGGTGAGCCTCATGGACAGCGTGACGAACCTCAAGCGGACCTCCTATGCCGTGATCTCGAACTTCGGTGCCACGGACTTCGATCCGGCGCTGGCTCACTCGGCCATGGTCACGAACCGGGCCGCCACCATCAGCAGCATCGCCACGCTCGCTCAGACCCAGGGCCTCAAGGGCATCAACATCGACTTCGAGGGCCTGGATGTCTCGGACCGGGACAACTACAGCACTTTCATCACTGACTTGGCCCAGGCGCTGCACGCGGAGGGCTCGACCCTGATGCTGAGCGTGCCCGCCAAGTCCGCCGACGACCCCAACGACACCTGGGCTTGGCCTTACGACTACCAGGCCCTCGCTCCCCAAGCCGACCTCATCCAGGTCATGACCTACGACGAGAACGTGCCGGGCGGGGCGCCGGGCCCCGTGGATGGCAGCGACTGGATGCAGGCCTGCCTGAAATATGCCGCCACCCAGATCCCGGCGGACAAGGTCCTGCTGGGGCTGCCGGCCTACGGCTATGACTACGACACGACGGCGGGCACCGGGACTTCCGTGGCCTGGAAGGACATCCCCGCGCTGCTGCAATCCACCGGCGCCACGGCCCAGTGGGACGGCACCACCAACTCGCCCTTCTTCGACTACACGGATTCCAAGGGCGACACCCACGAGGTCTGGTATGAAGACACCAGGAGTATCCAGTTGAAGAGCAGTTACGCGGTGAGCCTGGGCCTCGAGGGCGTCTCCATGTGGGCGCTGGGAGACGAGGATGCGAGTTTCTGGACGGCGGTGGAAGCGGGGCTAGCGCAATGAGCGGCAACCTCACCTCACGCCAGGTCTTCGGCAACCCCATCCATTTCCTGGCCTATGGCTTCGGCGCGGGCCTCTCCCCCAAGGCACCGGGCACCATGGGCACCGTGGTGACGATACCTATATATGTGCTGCTCATGTACCTGGGTCAGCCCGTGTACTGGGCCTTCCTCGTCGTAGCCTTGGTGGCGGGCATCTACATCTGCGGCTACACCGCCAAGGTCATCGGGGTGGATGACCCCAAGAGCGTGGTCTGGGACGAGGTGGTGGGCTATCTCATCACCATGCTGGGGCTGCCCCTGGGCTGGGTGTGGATCCTGGGCGGTTTCCTGCTCTTCCGGCTCTTCGACATCTGGAAGCCCTGGCCCATCCGCTGGCTGGACCGGAACGTGAAGGGCGGCCTCGGGATCATGGTCGACGACGTGGCCGCGGCTATCCCCGCGTGCCTCCTCTTAAATATCGGCTTCCACCTGCTCAAATTGTGACCGGCTGCCCGCGACATATCTGGACTTGACCGGGTAGGGCTGTAAGACTGGTGTAATCGGTCCGGGGAAAAGCATGGCCACGCCCGCCAAGCTCGGAAAATTCGTCGTCACGCGGGAGCTGGGGAAAGGCACCACCGGCACCGTGTACCTGTGCCACGACTCCTTCCAGGGCAAGGACGTGGCCCTCAAGCTCTACACCATCGACGAGAACGTGCCGGAATCGGACGCGCGCACCCGCCGGCGCCTGTTCTTCAACGAGGCCTACCTCGTCGGCAAGATGGTGCACCCCAACATCCTGCCCATCTACGACGCGGGCGAGGAAGGCGGCCACTGCTACGTGGTCATGGAGTACGTGCGCGGCGCCAAGCCGCTCACCACCTTCTGCCAGGACCAGAACCTCTTGCCGGTACGCAAGGTGGTGGAAGTGGTGTTCAAGTGCGCCAAGGCGCTGGACTACGCCCACCGCAACGGCCTCATCCACCGCGACATCAAGCCCGGCAACATCCTCTTCACCGTGGAAGGGGACGTGCGCATCGTGGATTTCGGCGTGGCCCAGATGGCGGGCAACGAGGAGGGCCAGGTGAAGGGCCTCGTCGGCTCCCCGAGCTACATGGCCCCGGAGCAGATGCGCCACGCGCCGGCCACGGCGCAGACCGACCTCTATTCCCTGGGCGTCGTGATGTACGAGCTGCTCACGGGCAAGCGCCCCTACTACGGCGACAACCTCTCCAAGCTCGTGCACCAGATCATCTACGCCAGCCCCCCGCCGGTGCACCGCCTGAAGGCCGACGTGCCGCCGGTGCTGGAGGAGATCACCGCCAAAGCCATCGACAAGGACCCCACCAAGCGCTACCAGTCCGGCATGGAGTTCGCCACCGCCCTCTCCCAGGCGGTGCGCAAGCTCGACCAGATGGCGGAGCAGATGGCCGAGCAGGAACGCTTCAGCATGCTGCGGCGGCTGCCCTTCTTCAAGGACTTCACCTACCCCGAGATCTACGAGGTCCTGCAGGCGAGCCGCTGGCAGAGCTATGATGCGGGCGCGAACATCATCTCGGAAGGGGAGATGGACGATTCCCTGCTGGTGGTGGTGGCCGGCCAGGCGGAGATCCGTCGTAAGACCAAGGTGGTGGGCGTGCTGGACGAGGGCGATTGCTTCGGCGAAGCGGCCTTCAGCGGCGACAAGAGCACCTCCGCCATCGTCGCAAAGGGCGCCGTGACCATGCTCAAGGTGAGCGCCACGCTGCTCGACCGCCTCTCCATCCCCTGCCAACTCCGCTTCCACAAAGTCTTCCTGCGCAGCATGATCGAACGCCTCACCAGCAGCGAACGGGCGGATTCTGCAAAGAAGGCTTCCTCCAAAACCTCATAAAGGGTGGCTTTCCCTTTACTCTCAAAATTAATCACCCCTTGCTCAGTACAATCGCATGACTTCGACAATATTTTTCTCATGGCAAAGCGATACTTCTGAAAGAGAAGGAAAATCGTTCGTTGAAGAAGCCCTTAGGAAAGCAATTGCAACAATTGAGCAAGATACCACCTTAATTGAAGCAACCAGGAGTATTGAGATTGATATGGATACTGCTGGGGTGCCTGGCAGTCCACCAATAGTAGAAACCATTTTCAAGAAAATCGATAAAGCAGCTGTTTTTGTTGCTGATATGTCGTTTGTTGGGAAAAGGCTTGATGGGAGACCGACTCCGAACCCAAACGTCCTCATTGAGTATGGTTGGGCACTGAAATCACGTGGTCACGGTCGGATCATTCCTGTAATGAATGTCGCGTACGGTAAGCCAACACCGGACGGTATGCCATTCGACATGCGGCATCTTAGAAATCCTATTTGTTATAACTGTCCGACTCATGTCAGTGATGAGTTTTATGAGAAGGAGTTATTGAGACTTACTGAGGCACTGAAGAAACATGTTCACGCTATCTTGTCCAGTAATGAACTGCAGAAAGATCTTTCGGCGGAAAATCAAAAGCAAAAATACTCTCCCATAACCCCTCAAGGTATAGGTAGATTCAGGGCTGATGGTTCAGCACTAGGCGTTAGACACACACCGGGCGGTGGAAGTGGGGATAGCGTCAATCTGATAAAGGCTCCAGCCATATGGTTCCGCCTAATGCCGGTGTATTCACCTGCAAAGGAATGGCTTACTACGGACTTACAGAAGAAGGTTCATGAAGTATCAATTACTCCGCTCTTTTCTTCTGCAGGTGGCTATGGGTTCGTACGAAATACGGATGGGTTCGGCGTTTATCGTGTAGGTAGCGCCGACAAGCCAAGAGATACTGATTCGGTGGTCTTTGTTTTTAAGACGGGTGAGATATGGGCAATAGATACTTATGTTATGCGTGCGCAAAGTGAAAGTGGGAAACGGATAATTCCTCCATTAGAAGATGAATTTGCTTCGGCGCTTACAAGTTATGCCCGATATTTGGGAGTGCTGGGTATAGGCCCTCCATATCGTTGGATGGCTGGTGCCGAAGATCTTAAAGGGCGAAAAATCTATCGTGGTGCTACGAGCGGAATGAAGTCTCATTGGCCCGAAGGTAACTGCCTTCAAGATATATTTAATGATGAAGGAGTATTTGTTCCTAGTGAGTCTCCCAAGGAGTCGTTGCGGCATTTTTTTTCCAAGTTATATGATCTTTGTGGATTAACCGCGTGAATTATCGAAAACCATGCGTTGACCCTCATTTTCCTTTGTACATCTCTTTTTTTTAACCCGTAGCGCGTGCCGAGCATCGCAGCGAGCAAGATCGGCCCGCAGGGACGAAGTCAGGATGACGAGTCCGCGCGAAGGCACAGGGAGGTGCCGTGAGCGCGGCCCCGTAGCGAGCGAGAAGCGTAGGGCAGGCGCGGTTTCCGCGCCCCGCGCTCCGGGGGAATGGTTTTGGGCACTTTTGCCGAAACAAAAGTGCCTCGCTCCCGGGAGGGAGCGAAATGCGACTTAGGCAGGGATGCCGTTCTGGACTGGATGCCGGCTTCCGCCGGCATGACGATCAGGCGTCTTTGTCTTTCACAACCATCGCGTAAGCGGAGTGGTTGTGTATGGACTCAAAATTCTCCGACTCCACCGTATACGCCCGGATGCGCTCATCCGCATTAAACTTCACGGCGATATCGCGCACCATGTCTTCCACGAACTTCGGGTTGTCGTAAGCCCGCTCGGTGACGTATTTCTCGTCCGGGCGCTTCAAGAGCCCGTAGAGCTCGCAAGAGGCCTCCTTCTCCACGATGTCGATGATCTCCTCGATCCAGATGAAGCCCTTGGCCTTGCACTCCACGGTGACGTGGGAGCGCTGGTTGTGGGCGCCATAGTCGGAGATCTTCTTGGAGCAGGGGCAGAGGCTCGTGACCGGCACCACGATCTTGACCTTGAGGCAGTTCTCGCCGTTCTTGCGCTCGCCGGTGAAGGTGACCTCGTAGTCCATGAGGCTCTCGACCCCGGACACCGGCGCCTTCTTGTTGATGAAGTAAGGGAAGCGCATCTGGATGTGGCCGGAGGCGGACCCCAGGCGCGCGGTCATGTCCGTGAGCATCTCCTTGAAGGTGTCCACGGTGATCTCGCGCTCGTAGTTGTTGAGGATCTCCACGAAGCGGGACATGTGGGTGCCCTTGAAGTTGTGGGGCAGGTCCACGTACATGTTGAAGTTGGCGACGGTGTGCTGCTCGCCGCTGGCCCGGTCCTTGATGCGGATGGGGTGGCGGATGTCCTTGATGCCCACCTTGTTGATGGGGATGTGGCGGGTGTCGGCGCTGGACTGGACGTCCTCGATCGGTGTGACTTTGCCCTTGGTCGCCGGCTGGCTCGGGGGATTCATGCGTTATTCCTTGGCACGCGGTCGGATTTTGGGACTCTGGCCCTATGTGGGGACAGTTTCCAGGGGGTACAAGGTTAAACCTGAGTGAATTACTAGGATACTAGCCTCGGATACCGAATTCCACTCTACAAGATAAGTCTTTGAAAGCCGTTCCAAAAGCGTAGCGAGCGCAGCAAGAGCGAGGCGCGCGAGGCGAGAAACCGGAGCGTACTTTTGGCGTACGTGAGGATTTCGAGCCGGAGCGCAACGAAGCTATTGCAAGCGCAGTAGCTTTTGGAATGGCTTCAGCGCGCGGCTTTCTTGCGGGGTTTGCTGTCCGCGCTGGCGAGCCAGGCGTCCAAGGACTTGCGGATGCCTTCGGCATCGAGACCCGCCATCTTGAGGCATTCCTCCCGGGAGCCGTGCTCCAGGAACTGGTCCGGCAGCCCCAGGTTGAGCACGGGCATGACGATGCCATGGGCCTCGAGGCATTCGTTCACGGCGCTGCCGGCGCCGCCGGCCACGGCATGGTCTTCGAGGGTGACGAAGCGGTCGTGGGAGCCGGCGAGCTCCAACAGCAGCTCTTCGTCCAAGGGCTTCACGAAGCGCATGTTCACGAGCGTCGCGTCCAGGGCATCCGCCGTGGCGCGCGCCGCCTCCACCATGGGACCGAAAGCGAGCAGCGCGAGACCCTTGCCGCGGCGGCGCACCTCGGCCTTGCCGATGGGCAGGGCACGCATCTCGGCTTCGATCTTGACGCCCGGGCCGCGGCCGCGGGGATAGCGCACGGCACTCGGCTGATCCAGGCTCATGCCGGTATAGAGCATCTGGCGGCATTCGTTCTCGTCCGCCGGGGCCATGAGCACCAGGTTCGGCAGGCAGCGCATGTAGGCGAAGTCGAAGCTGCCGGCGTGGGTGGGGCCGTCCGGCCCCACGAGGCCGGCGCGGTCGATGGCGAAGAGCACCGGCAGGTTCTGCAGGGCCACGTCGTGCACCAGCTGGTCGTAGGCCCGCTGCAGGAAGGTGGAGTAGATGGCGACCACGGGCTTCAGGCCCTCGGTGGCGAAGCCGGCGGCGAGCGTCACGGCGTGCTGTTCAGCGATGCCCACGTCGAAGTAGCGTTCGGGGAACTTCTCGGCGTACTCCACCATCCCGGATCCCTCGCGCATGGCGGGGGTGATGGCCACGAGCTTGGGTTCTTTGGCGGCCATGTCGCAGAGCCAACGGCCGAAGACCTCGGAGTAATTGGGGCTGCCGGCGGCCTTCTCCTTGATGACGCCGGTGGCGGCGTCGAAGGCGGCAGGGCCGTGCCACTTGATGGGGTCCTTCTCGGCGGGCTCGTAGCCCTTGCCCTTGCGGGTGACCACGTGCAGGAACTGCGGGCCCTTCAGGGCGCGCATGTTGTGCAGGGTCTTCACCAGGGTGTGGACGTCGTGGCCGTCCACGGGGCCGATGTAGTTGAAGCCGAGCTCCTCGAAGAGGGTGCCGGGCATGACCATGCCCTTCACGTGCTCCTCGGAGCGGCGCGCCCATTCCTTCACCGGCGGCATGATGGAGAGCGCCTTCTTGCCGCCCTCGCGCAGGTGCGCGTAGACCTGGCCGGAGAGCACTTTGGCGAAGTAGTTGGAGAGCGCGCCGACGTTGCCGGAGATGGACATGTCGTTGTCGTTCAGCACCACGAGCAGGTTGGCGTTGAGGCTGCCGGCGTGGTTCAAGGCCTCGAAGGCCATGCCGGCGGTCATGGCGCCGTCGCCGATCAAGGCCACCACGTGGCGGTCGTGCTCGCCCTTCTGCTGGGCGGCGAGCGCCATCCCCAGGGCGGCGCTGATGCTGGTGCTGGAGTGGCCGACGCCGAAGGTGTCGTATTCGCTCTCGGCACGGCGCGGGAAGGGGGCGAGGCCGTCTTTCTTGCGGATGGTGGCGAGCTGGTCGCGCCGGCCGGTGAGCACCTTGTGGGGATAGGCCTGGTGGCCCACGTCCCAGACGAGGCGATCGTGGGGGGTGTCGAAGACGTAGTGCAGGGCAACGGTGAGTTCCACGACGCCCAGGCCCGCCGCGAAATGCCCACCCACGCCGCTCACGGTTTTGATGAGATAGGCCCGGAGTTCATCCGCCAGCTGCCGGAGATCGGACTCGGGCAGCTCGCGCAGGTCCTTGGGGGACGCGATGCGCGAGAGCAGGGGGAATTCGGGGGCCTGGGTCATGGGGTGCCTGGAGGGGTCGGAGGCCTATTATCCGGGCTTTGGGCCTAGGGCTTCAACCGAAGGTTTCAGGGCCGCAAATCCGGGTGCCTAGAAGTGCGCGATCACGTCCACGGCGGCCAGGAGCTGGTTGCTCTTGGTGCCGTTGTTATAGGCGGGCACGTCGTAGGAGTGGTCGAAGCGGAACTCGGGGCGGACCTGGAAGTCCGGCGTCACCCAGTGGGTGAAACCCAGGGTATGGCTGGAGTAATGGGTGGCGTGGCCGGTGCGCTGGCCTTCGGCGTCGTTGTAATACTCGTTGCGGACGGACATGAAGGTCTTGTCCGAGAGCTTGATGTTGAGGTAGTTCACCACGCCGTATGCCGGCACGTTGCCCGGTGGGAAACCGGGGACGTTGCGCTCCCACATGCGGTAGGCCTCGGTGAGGATGGAGACCTGCTGGCTGAAACGATGGCCCCAGGTGAGCACGTAGGCCTGCAGGTTGTTGTAGTTGGCGTCGCCCTTGTTGAAGGAGTTGGCGCAGGGATAGAGCATGTCATCGTTGCTGTCCGACACCCAGCGCACGCACGCGGAGCCGGTGAGGGTGCGGTCCTTCTCCCAGCAGGCGGTGTCGGGGCTGCAGTTGACGCCCACCTGCAGCACCCAGTTCTTGTTCAGTTGCGTCGTCGTGATGACGCCCATCTGGGTGTAGGGGTCCACGGTGTAGAGCACCGAGTGGGTCATGAGGTAGTTCTGGGGCGCGAACTGGGCCTCGATGTCCGGCAGCGAGAGGAAGCGGCCGACGGTGATCTGCATGCCCTGGGCGACGTTGGGCAGGTAGACGTCGCCGTAGAAGATCATGGGGTCGAGGCCGTAGTACTTGTTCTGCTCCAGCTGCCAGCTGAGGATGCCCTGGGCGGCGGTGTAGTGATAGTCGTAGCCGTAGAGCAGGTCGAAGTGGAAGCCCCAGTCCACGTGGTCGGTCTGCACCGTGTCGGGCATGCGCGCCACGCGGAACACCACCTGGTCCAGCACCAGGGCGTCGGAGCGGGTGATGTAGGAGACGGGGTAGTTGCTCTTGTTCGAGGTGCTCACGTTCGCGGACGGGTTGATCCAACCCAGGGTCTCGATGCGGTTGTCATCCATCCACTTGCCGAGGGCGGTGCAGCCCAAGGCCTGCTGCAGGGGGCCGCGGGAATCCTCGTCCGGTACGCCGATGGGATAGTCCACGCCGCCCAGCTGCCACTCGGCGGAGGGGAAGGGCGGTGAGTCGAAGGGCGCGGGTAGGCCGCGACGGCCCTTGGTGGGGGTGAGGTAATCGGTGGCGGGCGCGTTGCCGTCCGCGTCGGTCTTGTAGGCATCGGAGAGGCGCGAGAAAAAGCCCTGGTCGCAGCCGGAACCCGCGCTTTCCGCCTGGGCGGCATGGAGCCACAGCAGCGAAAGCAGCGGTACCGCCACGAGGATGAGACGCAGGGAGCGCATGGGGTTCACCTTCCGGGTGCGAGTCGTATCGATTAACTTTCCCGCTCGACGATGTAGCTCGCGAGCCAGATGAGGGGTTCGGCGGCGGCGCCGAAGGGGGCGAGGGCGGCGATGGCGTCGTCCTTGAGGGCGAGGGCGCGGCGGCGCGAGGGTTCGAGGCCGAGGATGCTGGGATAGGTGGGCTTGTGGCGGGCGGAATCGGCGCCGGCCTGCTTGCCCAGGGTCGCGGTCTCGCCTTCCACGTCGAGGATGTCGTCCTGGATCTGGAAGGCTAGCCCGACGCATTTCGCATAGCGATCGAGCGCCGTGAGCTTGTCGGCAGCCAGCCCCGGTGCGCTCTGGGCGGCGAGCAGGACGCTGGCGCGGATGAGCGCTCCTGTTTTATAGATGTGCATGAGCTCGAGTTCGGCGAGGTCCAGGGTCTTGCCGGCGGCGGCGAGGTCGATGGCCTGGCCGCCCGCCATGCCGGCGGAACCGCTGGCGTTGGCCACGATGCGCAGCATCTCCACCCGCACCGCGGGCGAGACGGTCATGGCCTTGTCTTCGGTGAGGATGGAGAAGGCCAGCACCTGCAGGGCATCGCCGGCGAGAATGGCAGTGGCTTCGTCGTAGGCGATGTGGCAGGTGGGCCGGCCGCGGCGCAGTTCGTCGTCGTCCATGGCCGGCAGGTCGTCGTGGATCAGGGAATAGGCGTGGATGATCTCCACCGCCGCCGCCGGGCCGTCGAGCTTGTCGGGTGACACGCCGAGCGTCTCGCCGGTGGCATAGATGAGGAGCGGGCGCATGCGCTTGCCGCCGCCCAGGACGGCGTAACGCATGGCGCTGTGGAGGCGTTCGGGACGCTTGTCCGCCGGCGGCAGCCAGCGATCCAAAACTCCCTCCATCCGCGCCGTATAGCTCCCTATTCTTTCTTTGAAAGTTCCGGGCATTTAAAAACGCGCCTTTTGCTCCCTGGCCTCGTTGCGACCGCCCTCGGAATCCTCACGTACAGAAAAGTACGCTCCGGTTCCTCGGCCGTCTGCGCCTCGCCAGGAAGCAAAATTCATCGTTTTTAGAATGCCCTCGAAGGTCATTCGTCTTCTTCGGTCTCGAAGGGCTCCAGCGTCTGCTTGCCGCCTTTCTCCACCAGCTGCTCCACCTTGAGCTCGGCTTCCTTGAGGGCCGTCTGGCACTGGCGGGTGAGGCTGATGCCCCGCTCGAAGTGCTTGAGGGCCGCTTCGAGGCTGAGGTCGCCCTTCTCCAGGGTGGAGACGATGTTCTCCAGCTCCGCCAGGGCTTTCTCGAAGTCGGGGACGGCGCTCGGCTCGGACTTGGGGGCTTTGGCCACGTTGGTCTCCTCGGAGGCGGACGCACGATACGCGCGGGGCCGGGTGGGGGTCAAACCCCTATGTTGACAGGGACCGCGGAGGGGACTAGAGTTTAGACTCAGTCTAAACACCGACTCCCGGCCCCCCCGGGACCGGGATCCGTCACCGCTTCTAGCTGGAGGGAATCATGAGCAACCTGAAAGGCAGCAAGACCGAGAAGAACCTGAAGGACGCCTTCGCCGGTGAGTCCCAGGCCAACCGCCGCTATCTCTACTTCGCGAACAAGGCCGACGTGGAAGGCTTCAACGACGTGTCCGCCGTGTTCCGCTCCACCGCGGAAGGCGAGACCGGTCACGCCCACGGCCACCTGGAATACCTGGAAGTGGTGGGTGATCCGGCCACGGGCCTGCCCATCGGCGCCACCGACAAGAACCTGAAGGCTGCCATCGCCGGCGAGACCCACGAGTACACCGACATGTACCCGGGCATGGCCAAGATCGCCCGCGAGGAAGGCTTCGGCGAGATCGCCGACTGGTTCGAGACCCTGGCCAAGGCGGAGCGTTCCCACGCCAACCGCTTCCAGAAGGCCCTCGACACCCTCGGCAAGTAAGCGGCTAACACGACTCGCAGTCGGTCCGATGCGGGGGTGCGAGGCACCCCCGCATCTCATCCGGAGAGAGGAAAGCATGTCCCAAGGCGGCGATCAGCGGCGCGAAGGCGGCCTCGAGGCCCCGACCCGGCACCACATCGATTGGCAGAACCCGGATTTCTGGAACGAGGAGCTGCTGACGAAAGAGCTGGAGCGGGTGTTCGACATCTGCCACGGCTGCCGCCGTTGCTTCAGCCTCTGCAACTCCTTCCCCACGCTCTTCGACGCCATCGACGCTTCCGAGACCCTGGAGCTCGACGGGGTGGACAAGAAGGTCTACTGGCAGGTGGTGGACCACTGCTACCTCTGCGACATGTGCTACATGACCAAGTGTCCCTACGTGCCGCCCCATCCCTGGAACCTGGATTTCCCGCACCTGATGCTTAGAGCCAAGGCGGTGAAGTTCAAGAAGGAGGGGGCGAGCTTCAGGGACAAGCTGCTCTCCTCGCCGCAGCAGCTCGGGCAGTTCGCCGGCATCCCCATCGTGGTGCAGGCGGTGAACGCGGCCAACAAGAACGGCGCCGTACGCAAGGTGCTGGACAAGACCTTAGGGATACACCCGGACGCGGTGGTACCGGAGTTCCACAGCGATACGGCCAGGAAGCGCCTGAAAGGCCATGAGCCCCTGGCGGCAGCGCCGGAACCCGTGGACGGCACGAAGGGCAAGGTGGCGCTCTACGTCACCTGCTACGGCAACCACAACCAGCCAGAGCTGGCGGTGGATCTCGTGAAGGTCTTCGAGCACAACGGCATCCCGGTGCGGCTCACGCCCCAGGAGAAGTGCTGCGGTATGCCCAAGCTCGAGATGGGTGACCTCGAATCCATCCGCAAGAACAAGGAAGAGAACATCCCCATGCTGGCTGCGCTCGTGGACGAGGGTTGGGACATCGTGGCGCCCATCCCCTCCTGCGTGCTCATGTACAAGCAGGAGCTGCCGCTGATGTTCCCGGAGGACCAGGACGTGCTCAAGGTGCGGGACGCGATCTACGACCCCTTCGAATACCTGATGCTGCGCCACAAGGCGGGCAAGCTGAAGACGGATTTCAAGGAGAGCCTGGGCAAGATCTCTTACCACGTGCCCTGCCACCAGCGGGTGCAGAACGTAGGACTCAAGACCAAGGAGGCCCTGGAGCTGGTGCCGGGCACGAAGGTGGAAGCCATCGAGCGCTGCTCGGGCCACAACGGCACCTACGCCGTGAAGAGCGAGTTCCACGAGGTCTCCATGAAGATCGGCCGGCCGGTGATGACGAAGGTGGAAGGCTCGGGCTGCGACCATTACATCAGCGATTGCCCCATGGCGACGGAGCAGATCCAGAACGGCCTCAAAGACCGCAAGGAACCTGAATTACCCATGGAATTACTCCGTAAAGCTTACGGGTTGTAGACTTAAAGAACGGCTGCAAACACGGGAGAGCGACATGTCCAGCGAGGGTTATCACGAGCCCATCGAGGAGTTGAACGACGAGGTGCGCGACTTCCACCGCGCCGTGGTCTCGCTCATGGAGGAACTTGAGGCGGTGGACTGGTACAACCAGCGGGTCGCCGCCTGCAAGGACAAGGAACTGGCCCGGATCCTCGCTCACAACCGGGACGAGGAGATCGAGCACGCTTCCATGGTGCTGGAGTGGATACGCCGCAAGAACAAACGCTTCGACCATGAACTGCGCGAATATCTTTTCAAGGACGGACCCATCAAAGATCGCGAAGATTAATCAATATGCAGACCGCCGCCATGCACAAGCTCGAACGCAAGGACCTCATGAGCCTGGAGGAGTACGCCCAGAAGCGCCCCGCCTTCCGTGAGGATATCATCGCCCATAAGCGCGCCCGCACCCTGCACATCGGGCCGCACCTGACGCTGCTGTTCGAAGATCGCCTCACCATGCAGTACCAGGTTCAGGAGATGCTCCGGGCCGAACGTATCTTCGAAGCCGAGGGCATCCAGGAGGAACTGGACGCCTATAACCCCCTGATCCCGGACGGCCGCAACTGGAAAGCCACCCTGCTCATCGAATACGGCGACGAGACGGAGCGGCGGGCGGCCTTGGGCCAGCTCATCGGCATCGAGGACAGGGTGTGGCTGCAGGTGGCGGGCCATGGCCGCGTGGCGCCCATCGCCGACGAGGACCTGGAGCGGGAGACGGAGGAGAAGACCTCCTCGGTGCACTTCCTGCGCTTCGAGCTGACGGCGGAGATGGCCGCGTCCCTGAAGCAAGGCGCCGCCCTCGATGCCGGCGTGGACCACCCCCACTACCGGCACGAAGTGAAGCCGGTGCCGGACATTCTTCGAAAGGCACTCCTCGCCGATCTGAATTAAATAATTTTTTTGTCAGCTGGAAAGTCGCCTCAAAACGTCGCGAGCGAAGGCAGGACGAAGCGTGGGAGGCGAGCAACCGGGTTCGCCGTATACGGCGAACGGGCTGACAGGACGTCAGCCCTGGGCCATTAGCGGAGCAGGACGCGAAGCGCAGTGCTCATCATCACGGACCGCTCGCCGCTCTCGAGCCTCTCGCTACGCATCCTGCTACAGACGAAGTCATGCCGAGCGCAGCAGTTTTGAGGTGGCTTTCGGGTTAGAATTCCCGGCGTTGCGAGTGCCCAGGGGCGCCCGCCTAGCGCATAGGTGAATCCGACCGCATGGCCGCCAAATACGATGCCGCAGACATCGAGGTTCTCTCCGGCCTCGACCCGGTGCGCAAACGCCCGGGCATGTACACCGACACCTCCCGCCCCAACCACCTCGCCCAGGAAGTCATCGACAACAGCGTGGACGAGGCCATCGTCGGCCACGCCAAGAAGATCGAGGTCATCGTCCATAAGGACGGCTCGCTCTCGGTGCAGGACGACGGCCGCGGCATGCCCGTGGACATCCACCCCAAGGAGAAGATCACCGGCGTGGAGCTGATCCTCACGCGCCTGCACGCGGGCGGCAAGTTCTCGGACAAGAACTACCAGTTCTCCGGCGGCCTGCACGGCGTGGGCGTGTCGGTGGTGAACGCCCTTTCAGCCAAGCTCGAGGTGTGGGTGAAGCGCAATGGCAAGCGCTACCACATGGGTTTCAAGGACGGGAAGCGCTCCACCAAGCTGGAGGAGCAGGGGGACGTGGGCAAGGCCAACACCGGCACCCTGCTGCGCTTCTGGCCCGACCCCAAGTATTTCGACAGCCCCAAGTTCTCCATCCCGAAGCTGAAGCATGTGCTGCGCGCCAAGGCGGTGCTCTGCCCGGGGCTCACGGTCAAGTTCATCAACGAACAGACTCTGGAGAAGGAGGAGTGGCACTATGTCGACGGCCTCAAGGGCTACCTCGTGGACTCCCTGGAGGGAGCCGAGTACCTGCCGAGCGAGCCCTTCGTGGGCGGCGTGCAGCAGGGCAAGGAGGCGGTGGACTGGGCGGTGGTGTGGCTGCCCGGCGAGGGCGGTGAGATCTTCAACGAGAGCTACGTCAATCTCATCCCCACCATCCAGGGCGGCACCCATGTGAACGGCCTGCGCACCGGCATCACCGAGGCGGTGCGTGAGTTCTGCGAGTTCCGGAACCTCGTTCCCCGCGGCGTGAAGCTCGCGCCCGAGGACATCTGCGACCGCGCGGCCTACGTGCTCTCCCTCAAGATGGCGGACCCGCAGTTCTCCGGCCAGACCAAGGAGCGGCTCTCCTCGCGGGAATCCGCTACCTTCGTGGGCGGCGTGGTGAAGGATGCCCTGGGGCTCTGGCTCAACCAGCATACGGAAGCGGGCGAGCAGATCGCCCAGTTCGCCATCGAGAACGCCCAGGCGCGCCTGAAGACGGCGAAGCAGGTGGTTCGCAAGAAGATCACCGCCGGCCCGGCGCTGCCCGGCAAGCTCGCCGACTGCACCAGCGGCGATCCCAAGCAGTCGGAGCTCTTCCTGGTGGAGGGCGATTCCGCCGGCGGTTCCGCCAAGCAGGCCCGGGACCGGGAGTTCCAGGCCATCCTGCCGCTGCGCGGCAAGATCCTGAACACCTGGGAAGTGGAGCCGGGCGAGATCCTGGCTTCCGAGGAAGTGCACAACATCAGCGTGGCGCTCGGCGTGGAGCCGGGTTCCTCCAAGCTCGACGGTCTGCGCTACCACAAGGTCTGCATCCTGGCGGACGCGGATTCCGACGGCAAGCACATCGCGACGCTCCTGTGCGCGCTGTTCGTGCGCCATTTCCGGCCGCTGGTGAGCGCCGGCCACGTGTTCGTGGCCATGCCGCCCCTCTACCGCATCGACGTCGGCAAACAGGTGCATTACGCGCTCGACGACGAGGAGCGGGATGCGGTGCTGGCCAAGCTCGCCAAGGAAAAGGTGAAGGGCAAGCCCACGGTGATGCGCTTCAAGGGTCTGGGCGAAATGAATCCGCCGCAGCTCCGGGAGACCACCATCGCCCCGGAGACCCGGCGGCTGGTGCAACTGACGCTCGAGGCCAAGGACCAGACCGATAAGCTCATGGACATGCTGCTCGCCAAGAAACGGGCAGCGGATCGGAAGGATTGGCTGGAGAAGAAGGGCAATCTCGCCGAAGTCTGAACATTAGATAAGGTATCGAGTCATGACCGAGATGTTCACCGTCAAAGGCGCCGAGCAGCAACCGCTGAAGGTCTTCACGGAGAAGGCGTACCTGGATTACTCCATGTACGTGATCCTGGACCGGGCGCTGCCTCACATCGGCGACGGCCTGAAGCCCGTGCAGCGGCGCATCGTCTACGCCATGTCGGAGTTGTCCCTCGACTACCAAGCCAAGCCCAAGAAGTCTTCCCGTACCGTGGGCGACGTGCTCGGCAAGTACCACCCCCACGGCGATTCCGCCTGCTACGAGGCCATGGTACTCATGGCCCAGCCCTTCTCCTACCGCTACCCCATCATCGAGGGACAGGGCAACTGGGGCTCGCCGGACGATCCCAAGTCCTTCGCCGCCATGCGCTACACCGAGGCCAAGCTCTCCAAGTACGCGGAAGTGCTGCTCTCGGAACTGGGGCAGGGCACGGTCGATTGGGGCCCGAACTTCGACGGCACCCTGGAAGAGCCCCTGACCCTGCCCGCGCGGCTGCCGAACCTGCTGCTCAACGGCACCACGGGCATCGCCGTGGGCATGGCGACGGACATCCTGCCCCATAACCTGAAGGAGATCGCCAGCGCCTGCATCCGGCTCCTGGATGAACCCAAGGCCACGGTGCGGGACCTCTGCGAGCACGTGAAGGGACCGGATTTCCCCACTGCCGCGGAGATCGTCACGCCCAAGGCCGAGCTGCGGCAGATGTACGACACCGGCAACGGCAGCGTGCGGGTGCGGGCCAAGTGGAGCCGCGAGAAGGGCAGCGACGAGATCGTGATCACGGCGCTGCCTTACCAGGTATCCGGCACCAAGGTGCAGGAACAGGTTGCGGCGCAGATAACCGCCAAGAAGCTACCCATGGTGGTGGATATTCGCGACGAGTCGGACCACGAGGACCCGACGCGCATCGTGCTGGTGCTGCGCTCGAATCGCGTGGACATAGATCAGCTCATGGCGCACCTCTTCGCCACCACGGACCTGGAACGCAGCTATCGCGTGAACTTCAACGTCATCGGCCTCGACGGCCGGCCGGCGGTGAAGAACCTCAAGGAGATGCTGGAGGAGTGGCTCCAGTACCGCATCAAGACCGTGACCCGGCGGCTCGAGTTCCGCCTGGACAAGGTGCAGAAACGCCTGCACATCCTGGCGGGCATGCTGATCGCCTACCTCAACATCGACGAGGTGATCGCCATCATCCGCAAGCACGACGAGCCCAAGCCCGTGCTGATGAAGAAGTTCAAGCTCTCGGACATCCAGGCGGAAGCGATCCTGGAACTCAAGCTGCGCCACCTGGCGAAGCTCGAGGAGATGAAGATCAAGGGCGAGCAGAAGGACCTGGCCGCCGAGCGCAAGAGCATCGAGGAGACCTTGGGGTCCAAGGCCAAGCTCAAGAAGCTCATCCGCACCGAGCTCGCGGCGGACGCCGAGACCTACGGCGACGAGCGCCGCTCCAAGCTGGTGGACAAGGCGCCGGTGGCCCAGGCCATCGACGAGACCCAGCTCCTGCCCACGGAGCCCACCACCGTGGTCCTTTCGAAGTCGGGTTGGGTGCGGGCCGCCAAGGGTCACGAACTGGACCCCACGACACTCAGTTATAAGTCCGGCGATTCCTTCCTGGCCGCCGCCTACGGCAAGAGCAACCAGTCGGCGGTGTTCCTGGATTCCACCGGCCGCGCCTACACCCTGCCGGCCCACAGCCTGCCCTCTGCCCGCAGCCAGGGCGAGCCGCTCACGGGCCGCGTCTCGCCGCCGGACGGCGCCACCTTCGCGGGGGCGCTCATCGGCGAGCCCACGGACCTTTGGCTGGTGGCCAACGACCTCGGCTACGGCTTCGTGGTGAAGCTAGCCGAGCTCATCACCCGCAACCGCGCCGGCAAGGCGGTGCTGAAGCTCAAGCCGGGCGCGAAGGTGAACGTGCCGTCGCCCATCAAGGATCTCAAGACCGATCAGTTGGTGGCAGTGAGCAACGAGGGCCACATCCTGGCCTTCGGCATCAAGAACCTGCCGGAACTAGCCCGTGGCAAGGGCAATAAGATCATGGGCATCAACAGCAAGAAGCACGCGGCGCGGGAGGAGTTCATGTCCGCCGTGACCAGCGTGCCGGTGGACGAGGACCTGATCATCGTGTGCGGCAGCCGCCACATGACCCTCACCCCCAAGGAGCTGGCGGAGTACAAGGGCGACCGCGGCCGAAAGGGCCTCAAACTGCCCAAGAACTACCGTAACGTCGATGCTTTATATCCAGAATCTCGCTGGCCGGGTAAATCTTCCAAGAGCTGATGCCTCAGAAGTATTCAGTGGGTTATATGCAGTCCGCTACCGTGGAGCCCGGGTGTCGCTCATGACCACCTCCGGCTCCTGCACGATGTTGCCCTGGATGAACTCTATTCCTAAGGTGTAGAGCACCGCCATGGTCTCGGGCTTCTCCACCCGTTCGGCCACGGTCTTGATGCCCGCATCCTGGGCCCGCTTCACCAGGTTCTTCACCATCTCGTGCTTCTTGGGGTCCGTGGCCAGCACGGCGCTGATGGAGCCGTCGATCTTCAGGTAATCCACGTCCTTGATGAGGTCGAGGGTGTGTACCGGGTCGTGGCCGATGCCGAAGTGCTCGAGGGCGAAACGGCACTTGAGCTTGCGCACCCCATCGGCGAAGGACTTGGTGTCGGTCAGGTACTTCTCCGCGGACTTCTCCGGGATCTCGAAGATCAGGTTCTCGGCCGCGATGCCCTTGGCGCCGGCCAGCAGCTTCTCGATCCAGCCGAGCATGCCCTTGTCCGTGAGCGACTGGTCCGAGAGGCGCACGAACAGGCTGCTGGTGCGGCCCTGCTTGAGGCGCTCCTGCATGGCGCTGATGGAGCCTTCCAGGATCCAGCGATCGATGGCGGTCATCATGTTGATGCGCTCGGCGGCCGGCAGGAAGTCCTTAGGCGGGATCTCCTCGTCCTTGTCGCCGCGCATGCGCACCAGCACGTCGTGCAGGTCGGTGGGCTCGCCGGTCAGGCTCGCCACCGGCTGGAAGGCCAGCAGGAACTTGTTGTTCTTGAGGGCCTCGGTGAAGCGCCGCGTCCACTCGGTGTCGGTGACGCGGCCCTCGGCGTCGACGGTGGGCGGGGTCCAGCCCACCACCTTGTTGCCGCCGGCCTGCAGGGCGGTGCGATGGGCCTGCTCCGCGTCCTCCAGCAGCTTCTCCACGTTGTTGCGGTCCGCGCCCACCTCCACGTAGGAGAGGCTCACGGTGAGGCTGGTGGACTTGCCGCCCGCCTGGAAGATGCGGCTCGAGGCGGCGGCGCGCAGCCGGTCGCACCAATCGGCGATGTCGTTGATCTTGGGGCGCACCACGAGCGCCATGTACACGGTGCCGCCGAAGCGGGCCACCTGGTCCTCCTTGGCGGCGGTGGTGCGGATGAGGTCGGCGAGCGCCTTGATGATGGTGTCGCTCGCCAGCACGCCGACCTTCTCGGCCACGGCGGTGAACTTGTCCGGTTTGATGATGACGAGGCCAAGCACGCCGCCCTTGGGCGGCTTCTGTATGGCGTTGGTGAGGGCCTCCAGGAAGAAGGTCCGGTTCATGAGGCCGGTGAACAGGTCCAGGTTGCGGTAAGTGGTGAGCTGCTGCACGCTGGCGGCGAGCTTCTGGTTGAGGAGCTCGATCTGCTGATCCTTGGCTTCCAGCTGCTGGGTGAGGGTGCCGGTCTGCTCCTGGGCCTTGGCCTGCTGGGCCTGGGCCTTGGCATGCACCTTCACCGCCAGTTCCTGCGCTTCCTTCTTCTTGGCCTCGGCTTCCTTCGCGTCCTGGTCGCTGCGGATGGAGATGGCGATGGCCGATTCCCCGTCCACCTGTACCTGGGCGAATTCCAGGGTGGTGCTGAAGGTCTTGCCATCGGTACCCTGGCCCTTGACCGTGAGCGGGTTCGCGGCCTGGCCCTTGCTCAGGAGCCGCAGCGCCTCCTTCAGGGCGATCTGCGAGCTGCTCTCGAAGAGCTCCAGGATGGGCGTGCCTTCGATGTCGGTACTCTCCTGGTGGCCGAAGAGCTCCAGGAACGCCGGGTTGGCGGAGAGGATGATGCCGTCGTGCACGTAAGTGATGGCGTCCTTGGACTCCTTCACCACCAGGTTGATGCGTTTCTCGTATTCGTGGAGCTTGATGCTGGTCTGCTCGAAGTCGCGGGCGAGTTGCAACACCTCGAGCTCACGCGAGACCACCGCCTGGAGATGCTCCACCTGGTCCATGGAGACGAGATCCCGGGCACCGGTGTTGATGATCTCGGCGATGATGGCCGGGGACAGGCTCTTGCCGATGGCGATGATCGGTACGTTGGGGAGCGTCATGTCGCGCAGCCGCACCACGTCCTTGAAAGGAGCGGCCGGCACGCTGGTGGAGCAGAGGATGAGGTCGGGTTTCTGCTGTTTGAGGCTCTTCTCGGCGTCGTCCATGCTGCCCGCCCAGATGGGACGCACGGCGTGGCCCGCGTTGCGCAGCGTGCTGTTCAGCATCTCGGCGTCGTTCTGGGAAGGCGCGACGACCAGGACCGGCAGGGCGCTACGTGGGGACAAGCCATCTCCTTAAACAGGGCCGCTAAGTTCTTGTTGTCAGTCAAGCTCTGAAAAACCCATCCATGGGGTTTTTCAGAGTCGAAAACCGCGGAGTGAATCCGCGGTTTTCTGCATTCCCCAAGTGCCTCGCACTTGGGGAATGTCGGTGGATCCCTCCACCGACGGAACCTCCGGTTACACCTGCGGTTCCTGACCGGGTACTTTTATCCCATCCCTGCCGGTTTTTCCAGTGATTTCCCGCCGGTTACATGGCGGTTCAGCCGTCACGGGCACCTTGGAGGCAGCGCCTGGCACTTCCCTGACCAGCTTGGGCACGAGATAGCCGGGCAGCCGGGTGCGGAGCTCGGCCATGATGCGCAAAGCCTCGGGTTCGGGTACGTCGAAATGGGCGGCGCCCGCCACCGGGTCCAGGAGGCTCAAGTAATAGGGCAGCACGCCGGCGCTGAACAGCGCCTGGGAAAGGTCCGCCAGGGTCTCGGCGCTGTCGTTGACGCCGCGCAGCAGCACCGATTGGTTGAGCACGGTGGCACCGGTCGCTTTGAGCCGTGCGCAGGCGGCGGCGAGGTCCACGTCCATCTCCCGGGCGTGGTTCATGTGCAGCACCACCACCTTCTGGAGCTTCGAGGCGGACAGCCAGGCGACCAGGGCCTCGTCCACCCGCGAGGGCAGCACCACCGGCTGGCGGGTGTGGATGCGCAGGCGCCGGATGTGGGGGATGCGCTCCAGTGCTTGCGCGAACGCCGCCAGCTTCTCGTCGCTCAAGGTGAGGGGGTCGCCGCCGCTCAGGATCACTTCGTCGATGCTGGGGTCCGCGCGCAGGTAATCGAGGGCCGCCTGCCACTCGCCGGCGCGCGCCGTCTCCTCGGAATAGGGGAAGTGGCGGCGGAAGCAGTAGCGGCAATGCACGCCGCAGGCGCCGGTGGCGATCAGGAGCACCCGGCCCCGGTATTTGTGCAGCAGGCCCTTGGCGGCGATGCTCGGCATGTCGCCCACCGGATCGCGCCCGTAGCCCGCTACCTCAAGGAGCTCCTCGCCCAAGGGCAGCACTTGG
Source organism: Gammaproteobacteria bacterium (assembly GCA_035691665.1). Classification (GTDB taxonomy): domain Bacteria; phylum Pseudomonadota; class Gammaproteobacteria; order Natronospirales; family REEB76; genus DASUBN01. The sequence continues at coordinate 26,312 of DASSIS010000102.1, forward strand.
CGCAGCAAGGGGTCCTGGGGGTCGCCCTTGCGCATCCGCGCCAGGAAGGCGTGGGGCACCCTGAGCGGGAAGCTCGCCGCCGCCCGCCGGGCCGGCTCCAGCCAGCGCTCGTCCAGTTCCAGCCTTGCCAGCAGTTCGCGGGGGTCGCGGACTGCCTCGGCCATCTCGGTCTGCCAACGGGTGCTCATGGTGCTTCTAAGGAGGGCTGCCCGGAGACGGGCGGTAGGGTATGATTACGCGCTTTTTCGGGGCTAGACCCCGGCATATTTTAACACTTGGCGCATATCGGGATATTTCCATGAGCAGCTACAGCACCAACGAGTTCAAGGCCGGCCTCAAGATCATGATGGACGGCGACCCCTACACGATCCTCGAGAACGAGTTCGTGAAGCCGGGCAAGGGCCAGGCCTTCAACCGGGTGAAGATCCGCAACCTGAAGACCGGCAAGGTGCTGGACCGCAACATGAAGTCCGGCGACACCGTCGAGGCCGCCGACATCGCCGAGCTGGACGTGCAGTACCTCTACAGCGACGGCCAGTTCTGGCACTTCATGAACCCGGAGAACTTCGAGCAGCTCGCCGCCGACGGCACCGCCATGGGCGATGCGAAGGACTGGCTGAAGGGCGAGGAGATGTGCAAGATCATGCTCTGGGACGGCAAGCCGCTCGGCGTGACCGCGCCCATCTTCGCCATCCTCAAGGTCACGGAGACCGAGCCGGGCGTGCGCGGTGACACGGTCACCGGCGGCACCAAGCCCGCCAAGCTCGAGACCGGCGCCACCGTGCGTGTGCCGCTCTTCATCAACGAGGGCGAGCTCATCAAGGTGGACACCCGCTCCGCCGAGTACGTCGCCCGGGCCAAGTAGCCTGCGAGCGGGTCTTTTGCCCTCGACGGCCAGGGATGGCCTAATGCCGCGGGAGACAGGATGTCGGGAGCGGCGAGGCGGTCTCCCGGCCCAGGGCGGACTTCCATGTCCACCCGCTCGCCGGCATGCGGCGAGCCCCTCGCTCTCGGCGTAGTGCTATTAAGCTGGTAACTTATTCAAATGAGTGACTGGCAACCTACAGCGTCTCTGGACAATCTCAAGCTGCGCGCGGAGCTTCTCACGAAGCTCCGCGCTTTCTTTGCGGCCCGCCGGGTGCTCGAAGTGGATACGCCGGCCCTGTCCCGGGCCGGCGCCACGGACCGCCACATCGCGAGTTTCCGGGTGGACGATGGTCGCGGCGGCGCGCTCTATCTGCACACCTCCCCCGAGTTCCCCATGAAGCGGCTCCTGGCCGCCGGCAGCGGTGACATCTGGCAGCTCTGCAAGGTGTTCCGCCGCGGCGAAGCGGGGCGCCTGCACAACCCCGAGTTCAGCATGCTGGAGTGGTACCGGCTCGGCTTCGACCATCACCGGCTCATGGCCGAGACCGCGGAACTCATCGCGGCGCTCGTCCCGGAGCGGAAGTCCGCCGAATACCTGAGCTACCGGGAGGCCTTCCTGCGCCACGCGGGCCTCGATCCCTTCGCCGCTTCCCCAAAGGACTGCATCACGGCCTTGAGAAAGGCCGACCGGCACCCACCCCAGGAGGAAGAGCTGGATTACGACGGCTGGCTGGACCTCGTGGCCGGCGAACTGGTGTACCCCGCGCTGGGGCAGGGGGGACTCACCTTTATATATGATTATCCGGCGAGCCAGGCGGCCCTCTCCCGGGTGCGGCCCGGCACGCCGCCCGTGGCGGAGCGTTTCGAGGCCTTCATGGACGGCATGGAGCTCGCCAACGGCTTCCATGAACTGACCGACGCCGCTGAGCAGCGGCGCCGCTTCGAGGCGGACCGAACCTATCGGCAGGCCCAGGGTCTCATGGACGTACCCCTGGACGAGCGGCTGCTGGCGGCGCTCGGGCAGGGTATGCCGGCATGCGCCGGCGTGGCGCTGGGTTTCGACCGCCTGCTGATGGTCGCGGCGGGCGCCCGCGCCATCACCGAGGTCACCGTGTTCCCCTTCGATCGTGCCTAGGAGTCCATGTGACGTTCGAGATGAAAAAGATAGCGGTCACGGGCAAAGCGGAGCTCTACGCGGAACTCCTGCTGCAAGCCCAGGGCCTGCTGCACGACGAGCATGACTTGGTGGCCAACGCCGCCAACTTCTCTTCGCTGCTATTCCACAGCCTCCCGGACCTCAACTGGGTGGGGTTCTATTTCCTCAAGGACGGCGAGCTCTTGGTAGGCCCCTTCCAGGGCAAGCCCGCCTGTGTGCACATCGCCCTCGGCAAGGGGGTGTGTGGTACCGCTGCCGAGACCCGTGAGACGCAGCTGGTGCCGGATGTGAACCGGTTCCCAGGCCACATCTTCTGCGACGGGGATTCGCTCTCGGAGCTGGTGGTGCCGTTGGTGAAGCGGGACGGCACGCTGCTCGGGGTGCTGGATCTCGACAGCCCCAAGCTCGCGCGCTTCGACCAGGAAGACAAGCAGGGCCTCGAGGCTCTGGCCCAGGCGTTCTTGGACGCACTTCGTTAGCCTTATATAAGACTGGCCAGCTTGCGGCCCATGCGTACCGCGCTGCCGGGCTGATACTCCGGCTCCCAGCGCACGCGGCCCTCGGCGAACAGCAGGATCACCGTGGAGCCCATGTTGAAGCGGCCTGCCTCGGCGCCTTTCTCCAGGTGCGTCTCGCCTGGCTTGTAGTCCCATATCTGCACCCGTCGTCCCATGGGCGGGGTGACCTCGCCCGCCCACACCGTCTCGATGCTGGCCACGTTCATGGCTCCCACCATCACGAGCGCCATGGGCCCCGCCTCGGTGTCGAAGCAGCAGGCCACCCGCTCGTTGCGGGCGAAGAGTCGCGGTACGGCGCGGGTGGTGGGTGGGTTCACGCTGAACAGGCGGCCCGGCACGTGCAGCATGCGGCGCAGATTGCCGGCGAGCGGCATATGGATGCGGTGGTAGTCCTTGGGCGAGAGGTAGAGGGTGGCGAAGCTCCCTCCCACGTAGCGCGCCGCCTCTTCCGCATCGCCGCCCAGGAGTTCCAAGGTGGTGTAGCTCTGGCCCTTGGCCTGGAAGATGCGCCCATCCTCGATGCTGCCCAGCTGGCTCACGGCACCGTCCACGGGACAGGCGAGCGCGTACCGCTCGGCCGCGATGGGCCGCACGCCGGGTTTGAGGCTGCGGGTGAAGAAGGCGTTGAAGGTCTTGTAGGCGCGGGTGTCCGGTTCCGCCGCCTCGCTCATGTCCACTCCAAAGCGCCGCACGAAGTCACGGATGGCCCAGTCCTTGAGCGCGGGCGATCCGATGCGCGTGAGCCGGTGGGTGAGGCGCGAGATGAGATGGTGCGGCAGCGGATATTGCAGCCAGGCCTTGAGGCGGTCGGCGGCGGAGGTTCCGGTCTCCATGCGGTTCAGTCCGTGGGGGCATCGCGGCGCACGTACGCCAGGATGGCGAGCTGGGAGCCGTCGGAGAAGGTAAGGGTGAGGGACACCATGTCCCCCGCATAGAGGTTCTTCTTGGGCTGCATGAGCATCAGGTGGTAACCGCCCGGCTTGAACTCGATGCTGCCGTGGGCGGGCAGGGTGATCTTCGGTACCTCCACCATGCTCTCCTGGCCGTCTTTCACCACGCTCTCATGCATCATCGCCGAGCCGAAGTCGGGGCTGATGATGCCGGTCAGGTCCAGCGGCTTGGCGGTGAGGTTCTCCAGGGTGAAGTAGCCCCCCATCACGTCCACGCCCGGAGGCGCCTGGCGGATCCACACGTGGCTGACGCGCGTGCTGGGACCGTCGGCGAGAGCGGTCGGCGCCAGCAGGCAGGCGCTCAGGGCGAGCAGCGGGAATAAGCGGCGCATCACGACTGTTGTTCTCCGTAGTAGCGGATGATGTTCGCGTAATCGGCGGCCATGCGCTTCGGGTCCAGGGGCGGCGTGAACAAGGCCGTCTCCGCGGCTTCCGGATCCACCAGCACCACCATGGTGGAGTGGACCACGGCGTAGCCGCCCTTCTTGTCGGGCTTGCCGTAGGAGAACTCCGCACCGAGGGGATCGGTCAGCGCCTTGAGGTTCGACAGGGGGCCGGTCAGGCCGGTGAACCCGGGGTTGAAGTAGGCCGCGTAGGTCTTGAGCAGCTTCGGATCGTCGCGTTTCGGGTCCACCGAGATGAAGTAGACATGCGGGCGCCGGGCCGCCGGCAGCTTGTCCAGGAGCCGCATCATCCGGTCCAAGGCCGCGAGGGTGGTGGGGCAGGCGTCCGGGCAATGGGTGTAGCCGAAGTAGAGGAGGCTCCAGTGGCCCATGAGCTGGGCGCGGGTGAAAGCGGTGCCGTCGGTATCCGTGAGGCTGAAGTCCGGCAGCGGCCGGGCATCGTGCAGCAGCAGGGCATCGGTGCGCGGACGTTCGACGGGGCGGCTGCCGAAGGTGAGGTAGCTCGCGAGCACGCCGACCGCGAGCGCCATGAACATCAGGCCCGCGTAGGGCAGGAGCGCCTTCCACTTCATGCGCGGATTATGCCACAGCGTTGGCGGCGGCTCGTCCGACTCCTTTATGATAGGCGCATCACGAGGTGGGGAATGCTGGAAAAATTCGACGACATCAGCGCGCGTCTCGAGACCTCCAAGGACTTCGTCCGCTGGGGGGCGAGCGCATTCAACCGCGCCGGCCTGCACTTCGAACACGGCACCGCCAACGCCGTGGACGAGGCGCTGAACCTGGTGCTGCACGCCCTCGCCCTGGACCACGACATCCCGCCCTGGCTGCTGGACGGCCGGCTCACCCAGGCGGAGAAACAGGCGGTCTACACCCTGCTGCGCCGCCGGGTGGAGGAGCGCAAGCCCTACGCCTACATCACCAACCGGGCGCGCTTCGCGGGCCTGGATTTCTACGTGGACGAGCGGGTGCTGGTGCCGCGCTCGCCCATCGGCGAGTTGATCGAAGCCGCCTTCGAACCCTGGATCGAGGCGGGACGCGTGAGCCGGGTCCTTGACCTGTGCACCGGCAGCGGTTGCATCGCCATCGCTTGCGCCTATGCCTTCCCCGACGCCGCCGTGGATGCCACCGATCTCTCGGCCGACGCCCTGGAGGTGGCACGCATCAACGTGGACAAGCTGCACGTGGTCGACCGCGTGCTGCTGCACAAGGCCGACGTCTTCGAGGGGCTGCCGCCGGCGCCCTACGACGTCATCGTGAGCAATCCCCCTTACGTGGACGCCGAGGACATGGCGACGCTGCCGGACGAGCACAAGCACGAGCCGCAGCTGGGCCTCGCCGCGGGCCAGGATGGACTCGACATCGTGCGCCGCATCCTGCGCTACGCCGGCGGCTACCTGGCTGAGGACGGCATCCTGGTGGTGGAGGTGGGCAACAGCCGCTGGGCGCTGGAAGAGGCTTATCCCGAAGCGCCCTTCACCTGGCTCGAGTTCGAGCGTGGCCAGGCGGAGGTGTTCCTGCTCAGCGCCTCCCAGCTCGCGGCCATGAACGAGCCGCGCAAGCGGTCCCAGCGTGGCCGGTAACACTTTCGGGCGGCTGTTCAGCGTCACCACCTTCGGCGAGAGCCACGGGCCGGCGCTGGGCTGCATCGTGGACGGTTGTCCGCCGGGCCTCAAGCTCGCCGAGACCGATCTCCAGCGCGACGTGGACCGGCGCCGTACCGGCACCTCGCGTCACACCTCGCAACGCCATGAGGCGGACGCGGTACGGATCCTCTCGGGCGTGTTCGAGGGGCACACCACCGGCACGCCCATCGGCCTCTTGATAGAGAACGCCGACGCGCGCTCCAAGGACTACGAGACCATCAAGGACGCCTTCCGTCCCGGGCATGCGGACTACAGCTATCTGATGAAGTACGGCCGGCGCGATCACCGCGGCGGCGGACGCGCCTCGGCCCGGGAGACGGTGATGCGCGTGGCGGCCGGTGCCATCGCGCGCAAATACCTGCGTGAGCACTTCGGTGTCGTGATCGAGGGCTGGCTGGCGCAACTGGGCCCCCTGCTGCTGGAGGCGAAGGATCCCTCCGCGGTGGATGCCAACCCTTTCTTCTGCGCCGATCCAGGCCGGGTCGCGGAGCTCGAGAGCTACGTGGATGTGTTGCGCAAATCCGGCGATTCCATCGGCGCGCGGGTGACGGTACGGGCCCGGGGCGTGCCGCCCGGCTGGGGTGACCCGGTGTTCGACAAGCTGGACGCGGACCTGGCCCATGCCATGATGGGCATCAACGCCGTGAAGGGCGTGGAGATCGGTGCCGGCTTCGCGGCCGTGACCCAGAAGGGTAGCGAGCACCGGGACGAGATGTCACCCCAAGGTTTCCGTTCCAACAACGCCGGCGGCATCCTGGGAGGCATCTCCACCGGCCAGGACGTGGTGGTGAACCTCGCCCTGAAGCCTGCTTCCAGCATCCGCCTGCCGGTGCAGAGCCTGGATGTGCACGGTAGGGTGACGGAGGTGAGCGTCCACGGTCGCCATGACCCCGTGGTCGGCATCCGCGCCGTGCCCATCGCCGAGGCCATGCTGGCGCTCACGCTCATGGACCATGCACTGCGCCACCGCGGCCAGAACTCGGGCGTGACGCCGCCGCTCAAGCCCATCCCGCCGTCGGCCTCCTGATCGCGCTGTGCGCCCCTTGCATGGTCTCCTGTGAGCCCGGCGCGACGCGGCAACTGCTAGAATGCGGCGCCCGGGGCGGCCTGCCCCGAACCTTCTCATGGAGTCCTCTTGAAGACCGTTGACGTGGCCGTGGTGGGAGCGACCGGTGCCGTGGGCACCGCCATGCTGGAGATCCTCGCGGAGCGCAAGTTCCCCGTGGGTCAGGTGTATGCCCTCGCCAGTGAGCGGTCCGTGGGCGAGCGTGTCACCTTCGCGGGCCGTGAGCTTAAGGTGGAGAACCTGGCGGACTTCGATTTCCACAAAGTACAGTTGGGCCTGTTCTCACCGGGTGCTTCGGTGTCGGCGATGTACGCGCCCAAGGCCGCGGCCGCCGGCTGCGTGGTGGTGGATAACACCTCCTGCTTCCGCTACGAGGCGGACGTCCCACTGGTGGTGGCGGAGGTGAACCCGGAGGCCATCGCCCGGTACAAGGCGCGCGGCATCATCGCCAACCCCAACTGCAGCACTATGCAGATGATGGTGGCCCTTAAGCCCATCCATGACGCGGCCGGCATCGAGCGCATCAACGTGGCCACCTACCAGGCGGTGTCCGGCGCCGGGCGCAGCGGCATCGAGCAGCTCGCCCGGGAGACGGCCCTGCTGCTCAACGGCAAACCCCTGGAGAAGGGGGGCAAGTTCCCCCGTCAGATCGCCTTCAACGTATTGCCCCAGGTGGATGAGTTCCAGGAGAACGGCTACACCCGGGAGGAGATGAAGATGGTCTGGGAGACCCAGAAGATCCTGGGGGACCCCGAGATTAAGGTAAATGCCACCGCCGTCCGGGTACCGGTCTTCTACGGCCATTCCGAGGCCATCCACCTGGAGACCCGGGAGAAGCTCAGCGCCCAGGCTGCCCGGGCCTTGCTGGCCAAGGCCCCAGGGGTTGTGGTGGTGGACGAGCACAAGCCCGGGGGCTACCCCACGGCGGCCACCGAGGCCGCCCGGAAGGATGGGGTCTTCGTGGGCCGTATCCGGGAGGACTTGAGCCACCCCCGGGGTCTGGACCTTTGGGTGGTATCTGACAACGTCCGGAAGGGGGCTGCCCTGAACGCCGTCCAGATAGCTGAGTTATTGGTGAAAAGCTATTTATAAGCTATAGTTAGCCCATCATTGTAAAGAGTGTTCTTAGCTTGAGGCGACAATACGTGGGCCCCGGGGTCAACCCAGGGGAGCGGCAGGGTTGGGGGAGAAATATGAGCAAGAAGCTGGCATTGATCCTTTCCCTGGCTTTGGGGGCGCTGCCCGGCGTGGCGCAGGCCCTGGGGCTGGGGGAAATCAAGCTCAACTCCGCGCTCAATGACAAGTTCAGCGCCGACATCCAAGTGGTGGGCGCTACCAGCGACGAGCTCGACAGTCTCGATGTGAAGCTCGCCAGCCTCGCCCAGTTCACCCAGGCGGGTCTCGACCATCCCGATGCCTTGAGCCAGCTGCAGTTCGTGGTGGTGCGCAACGCCGATGGCACCGCATACGTGCACATCACCAGCAACCAGCCGGTGCGCGAGCCTTTCCTCGATTTCCTCATCGATGCCAACTGGAACAACGGCGAGCTGATCCGTGAGTACACGGTGCTGCTGAACCCGCCGGCCTTCCAGACCGCCAACGCACCGAAGACCGAAGCCGCTGCTCCTGCACCCGCCAGCGTCGCCCCGGTCGCCGCTACACCGGCACCGGCCGTCGCCGCTCCCGCGCCCGAGAGCGCGCCGGCCCCCGTCGCCGTACCCGCTCCGGCTCCCGCCGCCGCGCCGGCCCCGGTACAACCGGAGACCAGTGTCGCGACCGCACCGACACCGGTGGAATCCGCACCGCAACCGGCGGCGTCTCCGCCACCGGCGGCAGTTCCCGCGGTCGAAACGGCGCCCGCTCAGCGGGCGCTTGGCGCTAATTACGGCCCGATTCATCGCGGCGAGACGCTCTCCAGCATCGCCAAGCAGGTGCGTCCCGAGGGCGTGACCCTCAACCAGATGATGATCGCCATCTACCAGGCGAATCCCGAAGTCTTCATGCACAACATCAACCGCATGAAGGCCGGCTACATCCTGCGCATGCCGACCGCGAGCGACGCCCAGGCCGTGAGCGTGACCGACGCGAACGCCGAAGTGCGCGCCCAGATCGAAGCCTGGCGTAACAGCCATGGCACCCCCGAGGCGGCACCGGCGGCTTCCACCGCGGCCTCCGCTGCGCCCGCGCTGCAGCTCGTGGCGCCGAGCTCGGCCGCCGAGAGCAGCGCGCCGCTGCCCGGCGCCGAGAAGGAAGGCAACGGCGAGGCCAGCGCCAAGGCCGCTGCGCCCTCCAAGCCCGAGGCTTCCGAGGAGGAGCAGCCTGCTCCCGCCCCGGTACCCAACCCGACGCCGGTGGCGCCGCCTGTGAACCAGGCGCCGCTCGCCGTCAAGAACAATGCCCTCGCTTCCGTGCAGCAGCAGTCGGCCCAGCAGAACGCCGCGCCTGCGCCGGCTGTGCTGCCGCCGCCGCAGCCGGCGAAGAACGTGCCGCTCCCGTCCAGCACGCCGAAACCCGCGCCGACCCCGGTGCAGGAGTCCGGCGGCGGGATCATGGACTTGCTGTTCCCCTACGGTTTCATCGTGCTTGCCTTGATCTTGGTCGTCATCGGCGCCATCGTGATAGTCAAGAAGCGTAAGGGTGGTGCCAAGCCCAATGCCTTCGGCAGCGGCGGCACCGCGCGCATCAAGGGCGCCGATTGGATGAAGCAGGAGCAGGCGGGTGCCGGCGATGACGCCACCGAAGCCGCGTCCTCCACCACCCGCACCCGCAGCAAGATGAAGAAGGCGGCCAAGCCCGCCGAGGCGGCACCCGAGGAGAAGACCGTCCTCGTGAGCCCACCGACCGAAGCGGCACATGCCGACGATAGCGACAGGACCATGCTCATGTCGGCGCCACCGGCACCCAGCATGCAGGACACCATGGCCGGCGGAGGCAGCGCGAAGCTCGACGTCTCCGACCCCATGGCCGAAGCCGATTTCCACATGGCCTACGGCCTCTACGACCAGGCCGCCGACGTGCTGCGCAAGGCGCTGCGTCAGGATCCTTCGCGCCAGGACATCGAGGTGAAGCTGCTGGAGGTGTTCTTCACCGCCGGCGACCGTGATAACTTCGTGAACGAGGCGAAGAAGCTCCGCCAGGCCATGGGCGCGACCCCGGGCAAGGATTGGGAGAGCGTGGCTATCATGGGTCGCCAAGTGGCCCCCGACGAGCCTCTGTTCACTTCCTCCGGCGCACCCACTGCCGGCGCCGTGGACATCGCCCTCGAGACGGGCGGCACCGATACCGTGGTGAGCGACCTGGGTGATGCCTTCAGCCACAGCGCCGAACCTCCGGTGGTGGCCCATGCACCCGCCCCCGCCCCGGCGGCGCCCGCAGCCGATAACCTCATGGATTTCTCCCTGCCGGACCTGGAACCCAGCACGGCGGCGGCACCGTCGATCGAGGCCCCAGCCGCGGCCGGTGCCGGCGGCATGGAATTCAACCTGGGCGACCTCAACTTCGAGCCCACCCCGGCCAAGAAGGGCGGGGAGACGAAGGCGGCGCCGAGCCTCGGCACCGACGAGCCCACCGTGGCCACGGACTTCGGCACCGACTCCCAGGTGGAGTTCGATAAGGCCCTGAACGACCTGGCCGCGTTCGTGAACACCAACGTCCCGGCCCAGCCGGAGGCGGAAGCGGCCGGCGAAGCGCCCGCTGTCACGGGTCTCTCGATGGACGACGCTCCGGAGCCGGCTCCGGCCATGGCCGCCAGCGCCGACGAGCCCACCACCGGCAGCAGCATCGGCGAGATCGGCACCAAGCTGGACCTGGCCCGCGCCTACATCGACATGGGCGACCCGGATGGCGCCAAGAGCATCCTCGCCGAGGTGATGGGCGAGGGCAACGCCCAGCAGAAGCAGGAGGCCCAGGAGCTCCTCAAGCACGTCTCCTGAGCTGAAGCTATCTCAAAGCTGCTGCGCTTGGCATAACTTCGTCTGTAGCAGGATGCGTACGTGCCGCGGAGCACAGGGATGTGCGGGAGCGGCGAGCGCAAGGCTCGCCCGCCAGCTTCGCTGGCGGCCCGGGGCGAACAATTGTTCGCCCGTTCGCCGCATGCGGCGAACCCTCACGTACGCCAAAAGTACGCTCCGGTTGCTCGCCTCCTGCGCCTCGCTCTGCCTGCGCTCGCGACGCTTTGAGATAGCTTCAATGCAACTTCGACACCCTTTCTAAGTATGACCCGCTACGCCTTGGGCCTGGAGTACGACGGCACCGCGTTCATGGGCTGGCAGAGCCAGACCCATCCGGGGCGCACGGTGCAGGCCTGCGTGGAGGAGGCGCTCGGCAAGGTGGCGGACCACGTGGTGGCGGTCACGTGCGCGGGACGGACCGACGCGGGCGTGCACGCCACCGGGCAGGTGATCCACTTCGACAGCGACGCGCGGCGCAGCCTGCGTGGCTGGCTCCTGGGCGTGAACTCCAACCTGCCAGCGGACGTGGCCGTGGGCTGGATACAGGAGGCGCCGGAGGAGTTCCACGCGCGCTTCAGCGCCGAGGCACGCCAGTACCGATACGTGATCCTGAACCGGCTGACGCGACCCGCCCTGGCCCGGGAGCAGCTCACCTGGGTCTACAAGACGCTCGATGCGGAGCGCATGCGGTCCGCCGCCCGGCATCTCCTCGGCAAGCACGACTTCTCGGCGTTCCGCTCCGTGGAATGCCAGGCGAAGCAGCCGGTGCGTAACCTGCAGCGGCTCGACGTGCGCCGCGAGGGCGAGCGCATCCTCATCGACGCCGTCGCCGACGGGTTCCTGCACCACATGGTGCGCAACATCGCGGGCGTGCTCCTGGCGGTGGGTGAGGGCAAGCAGGAGCCGGAGTGGGCGAAGGCGGTACTGGAAGGCCGCGACCGGACCTTGGGCGGGGTGACCGCGCCCGCGGCAGGCTTGAGCCTCACGGCAGTGAAGTACCCGGCGCGCTTTAGCATTCCTCGTCCTGAAGCAGCGCTCTTTTCTGATAATCTTTAAAACCCTGTTCGGACGGAGTGCGCGGTGCGGGTCAGGATCAAGATCTGTGGGATGACGAGAGCGGATGATGTGGCGGCCGCCGCGCAGCTCGGCGTGGACGCCATCGGCCTCGTCTTCCATCCGGCGAGCCCGCGCCATGTGAGCGTGGAGCTGGCTCAGTCCCTGGTGGCGCGGCTTCCGGCCTTCGTCACCGTGACCGCCCTGTTCCTGGACCCGGGCCCCGAGGCGGTGCGCCAGGTGCTGGCCAAGACCCGGGTGGAACTGCTGCAGTTCCACGGCGGCGAGCCGGCGGAATTTTGCCGCAGCTTCGGCCGTCCTTATATAAAGGCGGTGCCTATGGGCAGCCACGTGGATCTCGCCGAGTATGCAAGGCGCCACGCCCAGGCGGCGGCGCTGCTGCTGGACAGCCACGCCGCCGGCCAGAAGGGCGGCACCGGCCAGAGCTTCGATTGGAACGCGCTGCCCAAGCTCGACGGACCGCCGCTGATCCTGGCGGGCGGCCTCAAGCCCGGCAACGTGGCCACCGCCATCCGCATCGTGCGGCCCTACGGCGTGGACGTGGCGAGCGGCGTGGAGAGCGCGCCGGGCATCAAGGATCCGGAGAAGATGGCGGCGTTCGTGCACGAGGTGAACCATGTCGCGGCTGCTTAAACACCCCAGCTTGCAGGAGTCCCTGCGCAAGCTGCCCGACGCTGCCGGGCATTTCGGCCGCTACGGCGGCCGCTTCGTCGCCGAGACCCTCATGGGGCCGGTGCAGGCCCTGGGCGAGGCCTACGAGCGCGCGCGCCGTGACCCGGAGTTCCAGACGGAGCTGAAGCGCCACCTGAAGGATTTCGTGGGCCGGCCCTCGCCGCTCTATCACGCGGAACGCCTGAGCGCCGAGCTCGGTGGCGCCCGCGTGTATCTCAAGCGCGAGGATCTGAACCACACCGGCGCCCACAAGATCAACAACGCCCTGGGCCAGGCGCTCTTGGCCAAGCGCATGGGCAAGACCCGGCTCATCGCCGAGACCGGTGCCGGCCAGCACGGTGTGGCCACCGCCACCGTGGCGGCGCGCTTCGGTTTCGAGTGCATGGTCTACATGGGCGAGGAGGACATCCGGCGCCAGGCCATCAACGTCTACCGCATGCGCCTCCTGGGAGCCGAGGTGGTGCCCGTACATGCAGGTTCCCGCACCCTCAAGGATGCGCTCAACGAGGCCATGCGCGACTGGGTGAGCAACGTGGACGACACCTATTACGTGATCGGCACCGTGGCCGGCCCCCACCCCTACCCCATGATGGTGCGCGACTTCAACGCCTGCATCGGCGAGGAAGCACGGCAACAGATGCTGGCGGCGGAAGGCAAGCTCCCCGACGCACTCGTGGCCTGCGTGGGTGGCGGTTCCAACGCTATCGGCCTGTTCCATGCTTTCCTGGACGATCCGGTGAAGATCTACGGCGTGGAGGCGGCGGGCGACGGCATCGAGACCGGGCGTCACGCGGCTTCCCTCACCGGGGGGCGTGCCGGGGTGCTGCATGGCAACCGCACCTATGTATTGGAGGACGAGGCGGGCCAGATCACCGAGACCCATTCCATTTCCGCCGGCCTCGATTATCCCGGCGTGGGTCCGGAACACGCCTGGCTGAAGGACATCGGCCGGGTGAGCTACGAGCCCATCACCGATGCCGAGGCGCTCGCGGCTTTCCACCGGCTCACCAAGAGCGAGGGCATCATGCCGGCGCTCGAATCCAGTCACGCCGTGGCCTACGCCGCCAAGCTCGCGCCGCGCCTCCCCAAGGAAGCCATCGTGCTCGTGAACCTCTCGGGCCGCGGCGACAAGGACGTGCACACGGTGGCGGCGCGCGAGGGGATCAAGATATGAGCCGCATCGCCGCACGTTTCGCGGAGCTGAAGCGCGCCGGACGTACCGCGCTCGTTACCTACATCACTGCCGGCGACCCGGGCAAGCAGGCCACCGTACCGCTGATGCACGCCATGGTGACGGCGGGCGCCGACGCTCTCGAGCTCGGCGTGCCGTTCTCGGATCCGAGCGCCGACGGACCGGTGATCCAGGCAGCCTGCGAGCGGGCGCTCGCGGCCGGTACCACCCTGAAGGATGTGCTCGCCATGGTGCGGGAGTTCCGCGCCAAGGACACCGCCACGCCGGTGATCCTCATGGGCTATCTCAACCCCATGGAGGCCATGGGTGCCGAGACGTTCGTGGCGGCGGCCGCCGAGGCGGGTGTGGACGGCGTGTTGACCGTGGACATGCCGCCCGAGGAGGCGGAACCGCTCGCCGGCCTGCTGCGCGCCAAGGGCAT
>DASSIS010000103.1:0-6065 GCA_035691665.1 Gammaproteobacteria bacterium
CCGGCCGACGTGCTGCTCATCGCCCGGGAAGACCGGGTGGAGAAGATCACCCGGTGAGGCCGGTGGTTCTATGGTCATGCCGCGAGCCGCATGCGGCTCGCCATGACCATCCGGCCGAACGGGCAGGCATGGACAGCCTGCCCTGTGCTGCCCACGGAGCAGGGATAGCGAAGTGGGGAAGCTGGCCGCGACGTACAGGGAAGTATTAATGCCGCGGGAGGCAGGAGCCTGGAGTGGCGACGGCCAGCCAGCTTATTGAGGATTCCCACAAACTGCTTGGTAGTACCGGCTGTCGTCGGAGGCGCTCAAGTCCCCCAAGGAATGGGCGGCGATCACCGTATCCATGACCTGCTGCGGCGGGTTCGCCAGCACGCTGGTGAACTCCGCCAGGCGCGTCTCGTCCAAGGTCGTCTCGTCGCCGGCGTCCGCGGGGGAGACGAGACTGCCATCCAGCTTGACGTAGTGCAACTGTCCCACCGACACGTAATCGCCGCTGCTCTTGCCGCTCAGGTTCAGCACCCGCTGCAGCAGGGGCAGCATCGCGAGCTCCGTGTCGTTGAGCGGCACATGGGGCACCACGTCGTCCTGGTTCTCGTAGCGCTCGTCGCGGATGCCCGCCGCCGCGTACTTGGCGGCGAAGGCCGCGCCGCCCACCCGCGCCGCGCCGAAGGTAGCTACCTCCGTCACCGGCAGGAGCTTGTCCGTCTTGAGCTTCAGCGCCGCGAGCCGCGCCAGCGCTCCGCCCTTGCTGTGGCCGGTCACGTAGACCGTGGACGAAGCGTCGAGCTTGCCCGCCGTCAACCAAGCCTGGAGTTGCTTCTGGATGCCGGGCCAGAGCTTGTCGAAGGAGTCCAGGAAACCCGCGTGCACCGGCCCGAAATCCGGGTCCGCCTGGGGCGAGAAGTCCGCGTCGTTGATCCAGTCCTGCAGCGCCAGCGCCTCGGCGGCGGGATCCGCTGCGTTGGCGTTATAGGGCAGCGTGCCGCGGAAAGCGATGATCACTTCCTTGCCCGAGAGCCAGAGGTAGGCCGCATCCCGGTCGTTGTCGCTCTGGTTGCCGCCGCTGCTCACCACGCCATAGGCCTCGCCCGACTCCCCCAGGAGCTTGGCGAGGGCGTCGTCGGGACTGATGGCGCCGGCGGTGTTCACCTGGTAGGCGTAGGCCGAGGCCTTCAGCAGCTTGCAGGCGAGCGGGTTCGCGGCCGCCGGCGTGGAGCTGAAATCCACGAGACCGGTGGCGGCGATCAGGGTGCAGCCGCCCGTGCCGAAGAGGGCGAGCAGCGCGGGGAAGAGCCGGACCAGGATCCGGCGCAAATAGCGGGCCATGGACACACCCCCGGGGCAAACCAGGGATTATAAGCCCGCCCCTCCCGGCGGCCGGTTTGACGTCTGCGCCTTGAGCGCTACCTGAGTGCAGGGCACACTTAGCCCGCGCCGCCAGGCGCGCCAGGTGACGCCATGCCGATACTCGCGGAATGGGACAGCTTCTACGTGATCGTGGGTTCCGCCGCCGGCGCGCTCATCGGTCTGCAGTTCGTGGTCATGACCTTGATGGCCGCGCGCCCGCCGGAGCGGGTGGCGGAAGCGGGGCCCATCTTCGCCACCCCCACCATCGTCCACTTCAGCAGCGTCTTGCTGCTCTCGGCCCTGCTGCGCGTGCCCTGGCCGGGCCTCGCGGCCTTGGCCCTGCTATGGGGCCTCCTCGGCCTGGCAGGAGTCGTCTACATGCTGGTCATCGCCCGGGCCATGAACCGCCAGGCGGCTTACGAACCCGTGTTCGAAGACTGGCTGTTCCATGCCCTGCTGCCCCTCGTCGCCTACGTGATCTTGGGGATCGCGGCCCTGGATGCCGGCGCCCACGAGCGGGATGCGCTCTTCGG
The DNA here is from genome assembly GCA_035691665.1 of Gammaproteobacteria bacterium. GTDB lineage: Bacteria > Pseudomonadota > Gammaproteobacteria > Natronospirales > REEB76 > DASUBN01. The sequence continues at coordinate 1,881 of DASSIS010000103.1, forward strand.
GGTGGGCGGCGCGTCGCTGCTCTTGCTCTTCGTGGGCATCCACAACGCCTGGGACTCCACCGCTTACCACGTATGGGTGAACCTGCGGAAGCAGGCCGAGGAGGAGAAGGCGTCCTATCCCCGGAAGCGCTCGAAGCGGTAAGCGAGCTCGGGGCCGCCCTCGCCTTCGTAGGCGAGCTGGGCCATGAGCAGCACGAAGGGCTCCGCGTAGCGGGCGATGCGCAAGGGGCCCGCGTCCACGGGCTCGAACCCCACGTCGGTTATCAACCCGGCGGCGAGCCGCTTGGCCTTCGCATCGTCACCGTAATAGACGAGGCTCGGGCGGTGCGGCTTGCCCCGCGCCGCATACACCCCGAAGAACACCTCGCTCGGCACCGTGGTGAAAGCTCCCACCACCCGGGCGTCGGGGAGCCGCTGCTGCAGCGCCTCCGCGCCCGAGGAAGTGTGGGCCACCACGAGTTCCGTGTTGGCCTCGTCCATGGGGAGAGAACAAGTGATCAGCGTCTTGCCGGCGAGGTCCCCGGCCTGCTTCAGCACGTCGGGAAGGCGCGACCAGTGGATGGCGAGGAGCACCGCGTCTGCCTCCCGTACCGCCTCCGCCACCGAGCCGGCCGTGGCCTTACCGCCCGCTTCCTTGGCGAGCTGCTTCAGCTTCGCCTCGCTCCGGGCGTAGCTGAAGGTCACCTCGTGCCCGGCGCGCGCGAAGAGCGTCCCGAGCTTGCCGCCCATGAGGCCCGAGCCCAGGATCCCGATGCGCATGGTTCACTCCGGTTCAGCTGCAGTGCTGCCCCTGGCCGTCGTAATAGGTGTCGTCCCGCTCGATCAAGCCGTCCTTCACGGTCAGGAAGCTCGCGATGGGCACCGCGTATTTGCCGACGTGGGCCTTGTACTGTACCGCGATGTGATCACCTTGGGCGACGTAGCCCGTGACCTCGTCGGAGATGTCCGGGTAGCCCTTGAACAGGTCTCCATAGGCTTTACGCACGCCCGCCTCACCCTGGCGCGGGCTGCAGTAGCCGGGCGCGCTCAGCACCGCGTCGGGCGCGTAGAGCTTCACGATGCCTTCCAGGTCGTGGCGGTTGAACGTGCCGAAGCGCGCATCCACCAGCGCCTGGGCGGAGGACGAGGCGGGAGGGGCGCTGGCACAACCGGCGAGGCCGGCGGCGAGCAGGACTGAAGCGAAGACGGCTTTGCGAAGCATGATGGATTCCTCGATCTTGGGATGGTTAGGAAACGTGGGGGACTAGACGCGGCTGCGGGCCAAGAGACCCTCGAAGGACCGATAGGCGCGGCTCGCCGAATCGGGATCCTTGAGCAGTACGATGCTGTGCTGGTAGGCCTGGCCGATGCCGAAGAACTCGAAGGCGAACTGGGAGAGGTCGAGATCAGGTTTCAGATAACCGACCTCGATGGCCTCCCGGGCGAATGAAGCGATGCCCTGCTTCCAGCGGACCTGGCCCGCCGCGAGGAAGTCGCGCACCGCACCCGGCTTGCCGTGGAACTCCTGGGCCAGGACCGTGAAGAGGCAGGTGCGGCGGCCGCCCTCGCCGCGCAGCCAGCGCAGGTCACCCTCGAAGAGTTCCCTGAGGCGCGCCTCGCCCGGCGGTTTCGCCTTGGCGGGGGCGATGACCGTCTCCAGGAACACCTGGGTGGCGAACTCGAGGATCTCGAGCTCCAGCTTCTCCTTGGATTGGAAGTGGGCGAAGAGTCCGCCCTTGGTCATGCGGACTTCCGCCGCCAGCTCCGACAGGGACAGGGACTCGAACCCGGTATAGGTGGCGAGGATGAAGGCCTTGCTGATGATGTCGGCCCGGGTTTTTTGGCCTTTGCTCATGCTTCCAATAATATTACGGTCGACCGTTTTGTCAACTCATAAATTTACTGACCGAGGGTCAGAGCCGTGCTTTCTAGGGTTTGAGGCTCAGCGCCCCACCGTCTGCTGCAGCTGGGCCGGATAGCGCGCCCCCTGCACCGTGATCCGGGCGGCGGCGCTGTCCATCTCCTTGAGGTCCGCCGCGCTCAAGGCGAGGTCCGCCGCTCCGAGGTTCTCCTTCAGGCGCGAGAGTTTTGTGGTGCCGGGGATGGGCACGATCCAGGGCTTGCGGGCCAGCAACCAGGCGAGCGCGATCTGGGCCGGCGTCGCCTGCTTGTCCGCTGCGATCTTGCCCAGGAGACCCACCATGGCCTGGTTCGCCTCGCGCGCCTCGGGAGTGAAGCGCGGCAGGGTGTTGCGGAAGTCACCGCTGTCGAAGCTCGTGTTCGCGTCGATCTTGCCCGTGAGGAAGCCGCGCCCCAGGGGACTGAAGGGCACGAAGCCGATACCCATCTCCTCCAGCGCCGGCAGGATCTCCTGCTCGGGTTCGCGCCACCACAGGGAATACTCGCTCTGCAGCGCCGTCACCGGCTGCACCGCGTGGGCGCGGCGGATGGTCGCGACGCCCGCCTCCGACATGCCGAAGTGCCGCACCTTGCCCGCCTGGATCAGGTCCTTCACCGTGCCCGCCACGTCCTCGATGGGCACCTTGGGGTCCACCCGGTGCTGATAGAAGAGATCGATGTGGTCGGTCTTCAAGCGCTTCAGCGCCGCGTCGGCCACGTTACGGATATTCTCCGGCCGGCTGTCCTGGCCTTGGTTGGCTCTCCCGCCCGGGAAACCGAACTTGGTGGCGATCACCACCCGCTGGCGCAGCGGCGCGAGCGCCTCGCCCAGGAGCTCCTCGTTGGCGAAGGGGCCGTAGGCCTCCGCCGTATCGAAGAAACTCACGCCCAGGTCCACCGCCTGGTGCAGCAGCTTCACCATCTCCTGCTTGTCCGGCGCCGGACCGTAGGCGTAGCTCATGCCCATGCAACCGAGTCCCAAGGCCGAGACTTCCAATCCGCCCTTTCCGAGTTTACGTTTTTGCATCGCCCTCTCCTCGCCGCACATCCACATCACCGGGCCGTCCAATCTACACCCTTGAGGCAGCGCGGCGGTAAGCGCAGACTGATGCGGCATGCAACACTTGCTACATAAGCACGCCCGCCCGATCGCCGCCCTCATCCTGTCCGCTTTCCTCGCGGCCTGGGTGCTGCCGGTGCAGGCCTGCGCGGGCATGGCCGCCCGGGCGGATTGCTCCGGCTGTTCCGCTCCTTGTTGCCAGCAGGATTGCAGTCCGGATCACGCTTCGGCCTGCGCCCCTTCCATGCTGCCGGTGGCAGCCGTGCCCGCATCGCCCGCCAAGACCGCCCCGGCGCCGGCGCTGCCCATGGATCTCTCCCCACGGGTCACCCCGGCACAAGCTGTCTTCGCGCCGCCCTTACACCCGCCGGCCTATCCGTCGATCACCGCCCTCAACATCCGCTACTGCCGCTTCCAGGAATAGCGCTCCTCCCACCGCTGTCTTCCATCCGCGGTCGAGAGGAGTCCTGTGTGATGCGTTTGTTTGTCTTGATCCTGCTTTGCGCCGCCGCCCCGGCGGCCTTCGCCGACGCCGGCATGGCGATGCCCGGCGCCACGGGCGGCTACCCCCTGTCCCGGGAGTCGTCCGGCACCAGCTGGCAGCCCGATGCCACGCCCATGCCGGGCCTCATGTCCATGGACGCTGGCTGGATGACCATGGTCCATGGCTATGTGAACCAGGTGCATGACCACCAGGGCGGGACGCGCGGGGACACCAAGGATTTCTCCGACAGCATGTTCATGTTCATGGCGGACCGGAGCTTTGGCGCCGATACCCTGGGCCTGAAGTCCATGCTCTCCCTCGACCCGCTCATGGGCAAGGACGGATATCCATTGTTGCTGCAGACCGGCGAGACCGCCGACGGTGTCCATCCGCTCGTGGACCGGCAGCATCCCCACGACCTCTTCATGGAGCTGTCGGCTTCCTGGAGCCACGCCTTCGATCCGGCCGATTCGCTGTTCTTCTACGCGGGCCTGCCCGGCGAACCGGCCTTGGGTCCCCCGGCCTTCATGCACCGCGCCTCGGGCCTGGACAGCCCGGAAGCGCCCATCTCCCACCACTGGCTGGATTCCACCCACATCAGCTTCGGCGTGCTCACGGCGGGCTACACCTGGCGCGAGCTGCGCTTCGAGGCCTCCGCCTTCCACGGACGCGAGCCCGACCAATTCCGCTACAACATCGAGACCGGGCGGCTCGACTCCGCCTCCGCCCGGGTCAGCTGGAACCCGGATGAAGACTGGTCCCT